>NZ_JBSGUA010000010.1:0-356095 GCF_053607685.1 Streptomyces sp. NPDC055099
GGCCCCCATCTTCGACCTGGTCGACTACGGCGTGGTCGGCGACCTCTTCGACGTCGTCCCCGCCCTCACCGAAGAGATCAACACCCGCAAGGGCTGAGCTCATCGACTCATCGTGCGCACGAGGCCCTCACCCTGCACCGAGCGGGGTGGGGGCCTCGCCGCGTCACAGGCTCAGCGAGGCCTGCACCGGCAGATGATCGCTCGGGAACTGCCCGCCCTGCGAGAAGGTGTTGATGGCCGCCGAGTGGACGCGCACATCGGGCGTCGCCAGAATCCAGTCGATCCGGTCGCCGTCCGGCACCAGCGGCCGGTAGCCGTGGAAGGTGGCGTAGGCCTTGCTGCGCTCGTCCGCCGCGTCCCACGTGTCGACGAGACCGGCGGCAAGCATCGTGTCGTAGACCGGGTTCTTGTGTGCCGCGACGTTGAAGTCACCCGTGACCAGAAGCGGCAGGGACGGGTCGAGACGGGTGATCCGTTCGGTGATCAGACTCGCGGCACGCGCGCGTGCGTACTGGCTCGCGTTGTCGAGGTGGGTGTTGAGGACGTACAGCTCGGTGCCCGTGCGCAGGTCGTGGAAGCGGACCCAGGTGACCATGCGGATGGAGCCGCCGCCCCAGGTGTTCGAGCCGATGACGTCCGGGGTGTCGGAGAGCCAGTAGTGGTCGTACTCGATGGGCGCGAGTCTGCGGGTGTCGTAGTAGACACTCATGAACTCGTTGCGGCTGCCGCCCGCGCGGCCGGTGCCGATCCAGTCGTAGTGCGGGCCCAGATCCTCGGCGATGTCCCGTACCTGCTGGTAGAGGCCTTCCTGGGTGCCGATGACGTGAGGGCGTGCGCGGCGAAGGAGTTCCCGGGTCACCGGGCGGCGGTCGGCCCAGGCGTTGGGCGGCGTGGTGCTCGCGTAGCGGAGGTTGAACGACATGACCTCCAGGCGGCGCCCCGAGCGTTCCACCGCGTGGGCGGGCGATGCGGCCAGCGCGGTGGTGAACAGGGGCACGGCCACCGCGGCGAGCGCGGTCTGCAGGCCGAGGCGGCGCGTTACTCGGGTGTCATTCGGCACGCGGTCTCCTTCAAGGGGTGGCGGTCAGGATGAGGTGCGGGCACGCGAGTGCGGAAGCAGGATCTGAGACAGGGATGAACGGACGAGGTCCGGCAGACGAGAGGGTGTTGACCAGCGGGAAGGTCGCCGGATAACTTCGCCATACGGATTGTTGATTCCGTGGAGCGGAAACATCGAGTGGTCCTGAGTGTGAGGACCCGATCGTGTGGAGGGTGCAGGAATGGGTCAGCAAGAGAAGGTGGCGACGAGCCTCGCGGGCGCGGTCAGCGAGGGCATCAGCGCTTCCCTCGCCCCGGTGGACGCGGAGCTCGAGCGCCGCTACCCCGGAGACCCGGGCACCCGCCAGCCGGTCCACACCGTGTACGTCCCCGGAGAGCTCTTCGGCGCCGACACCATCCGCACGTGGGGTGACCAGGCGCTGAAGGCCCTCGACGAGCACGCGCCGGACGCCGCCTCCTTCGCGTCCGTCCTCGGCCTCGCCGACGACCTGGCCGCTCCGGTGTACGACCGCGTGCGCGCCAAGCTGGAGCGCGAGCCGATCGAGGACCTGCGCATCGACTTCGAGGACGGCTACAAGGGCGCGGACGAGGACCAGGACGCCGCCCGCGCGGCCCGCCTGATCTCCGAGGCGTACAAGAACGGCACCGCGGCCCCGTACATGGGCATCCGCATGAAGTGCTTCGAGGAGAACGTGCGCGACCGCGCCATCCGCACCCTCGACATCTTCCTTTCCGGCCTCATGGAGGCGGGCGGCCTGCCCGACGGCCTCGTCCTGACCCTGCCCAAGGTCACGTACCCCGAGCAGGTCACCGCGATGGTGCGCCTCCTGGAGGAGTTCGAGAAGGTACGCGGCCTCGAGCCGGGCCGGATCGGCTTCGAGATCCAGATCGAGACCAGCCAGTCCATCCTGGCCGCCGACGGCACCGCCACCGTGGCCCGCATGATCGGCGCCGCCGAGGGCCGCGCCACCGGCCTGCACTACGGCACCTTCGACTACAGCGCCTGCCTCGGCGTCAGCGCCGCCTACCAGACCAGCGACCACCCGGCCGCCGACCACGCCAAGGCGATCATGCAGGTCGCGGCGGCCGGCACCGGCGTCCGCGTCTCGGACGGCTCCACCAACGTCCTGCCCGTCGGCAGCACCGAGAAGGTGCACGACGCCTGGCGGCTGCACTACGGCCTCACGCGCCGCGCCCTGGCTCGCGCCTACTACCAGGGCTGGGACATGCACCCCGGCCACATCCCCACGCGATACGCCGCCGTGTTCGCCTTCTACCGCGAGGGCTTCGAGCAGGCCGCCGCGCGCCTGTCCGCGTACGCCGCACACCGCGAGGGCGGCGACGTGGCGGACGAGCCGGCATCGGCCAAGGCGCTGGCCGGATACCTGCTGCGCGGCCTGGACTGCGGCGCCCTCGACGTCGGCGAGGTCACCCGGCTCACCGGTCTGACGCTGGCCCGCCTGCAGCACTTCTCGGGCCCGCGCCGCGGGGACCTCACGCCCCACGGCAAGTAACTCCCGGCACGCGCCGTCACCCCTGCCCCGTAGTCTGTGAGCCACGCACAGTGGTGTCACAGGAACGGGGCAGCGGTGACTTCGGGGGATCAGGAACAGACCGGCGGTGTGGGCCGCCTGCTCGCCGGGCGCTATCGCGTGACCGCGCAGCTCGGGCGCGGCGGCATGGGCGTCGTCTGGCGCGCCGTCGACGAGGTGCTCGGCCGCGAGGTCGCCGTCAAGGAACTGCGCACGTACACGGACGCGGCCGGGCCCGAACTGGCCGACCTGCGGGTTCGGATGCAGCGCGAGGCCCGCGCGGCCGCCCGGGTGCGCCACCCCGGAGTCGTCGCCGTGCACGACGTGGCGGAGGTCGACGGGCGGCCCCTGATCGTCATGGAGCTGGTCGAAGGACCCTCCCTGGACGACGTGCTGCGGGAGCGCGGCACCCTCGGCCCCCGCGAGGCGGCGGCCATCGGCGCCAAGGTCATGGAGGCGCTCGCCGCCGCCCACCGCGCCGGAGTCCTGCACCGCGACGTGAAGCCCGGCAACATCCTCCTGGAGACCGGTGGCCGCGTCGTCCTGACCGACTTCGGCATCGCCACGATGGACGATCCGGGCGACGGCTCCGCCACCCACCTCACCCGCAGCGGCGAACTCGTCGGCTCCCTGGACTACTTGGCGCCCGAGCGCGCCCAGGGCCAGGACCCGGGACCCGCGTCCGACGTCTGGGCCCTGGGCGCCACCCTCTACGCGGCGGTCGAAGGCGCGTCCCCGTTCCGCCGTACGTCGACCTGGTCCACGCTCACCGCGATCGTCACCGACCCGCTTCCCGAGCCGCGGAGGGCCGGGCCCCTCATCCCCGTGCTGCGACAGCTGATGCACAAGGACCCGCAGGCCCGCCCGGCCGCGGAGCAGGCGGCCCTGATCCTCGCCGACGCGGCCGACGGCGCCGTCACGGCCCCGCCGCGCGAGCCCGCCCCGCGGCCGAGGGAGGCCACCGAGCGCAGCATCCCCAGCGGCCCACCGCCGGGCTTCGGACCACCGCTCGCCGACACGGCGGTGCCCTCCGGGGCCGTGCCGCCGCCCGCCGCCACAGCCACCGGGCGTCGCCCGCGCCGCGGCCGGGCGCTGCTCGCCGCGGTGGCCGTGGTCGTCGTCCTCGCGGCGACCGGCGTAACCGTCGCCCTCCTCAACGGCCAAGAGGACAGCGGAAGTCAGGCCGGGCGAGCCGCCGCCTCCGGGGAAGCCGCCGAGCCGGAGGCCGACAGCAGCCGGGGCGCGCTGGAGGGCACGGACGGCCCCAAGCCGTCGAAGCAGGGTGACGAGAAGTCCCGCAAACCTGAGGCGAAGCCCTCCGCGGGCAAGGACGACGACCCCAAGTCCACGGACAGACCGGCGACCCGCCCCAAACCCTCCACCGAGCCCACCGGGGACGGCGGCACGACAGGCGGCGACTCGGAGGGCTCCGGCGGCACGACGGGCGGCGGCGAACCGGCCCCCGAAGCCGCCTGCCACGCCGCGGGCGGCGGCAAGTACGACTGCTCGGTCTGGCGTACGGCGACGTCGTACACCGCGTCGGGCGCCGAGGCGGGCGTGCTGAACGCGGGCACGAACTACTTCTACTGCCAGCAGAACCTGGGCCGCCGCGAGACGCACGGCGAGTGGACGAACGTCTGGTGGGCGAAGACGGACGACGACAGCGGCAACACCGGCGTCTTCATCAGCGACGTCTACATCAAGGGCGGCGACAACGACAAGCCGCTGCCCGGCCTCCCCGTCTGCTGACCGCCCCCGCACTCCGCCCGCCGGCCGTCAGCCCGCGGGCGGCAGTTCGCCCGACCCGCGCTTGATGAGCCGCGTCGGGAGTTCGATGCGCTCCGGGGCGTCGGACGCGCCGTCCAGCTGACGGAACAGGCGCTCGGCGGCGGTCCTGCCCAACTGCGCGGCGTCCTGGGCGACGACGGTCACGCCCGGCTGCAGGAGGTCCGCGAGTTCGATGTCGTCGAAGCCGACGAGGGCCACGGGGCGGGAGAGCCCGGCGAGGACGCGGACGACGGTCACCGTCACACGGTTGTTGCCCGCGAAGATCGCCGTGACGGGGTCGGGGCCGCCCAGCATCATCCTGGTGGCCTGCTCGACGCGGTCCGGGGCGGTGGGGCCGAGCGACATCCACGCGTCCTCGACGGGGATGTCCGCGTCCTCCATGGCGGCGCGGTAGCCGCGCAGGCGTTCTATGGCGGTGTGGATGCGCGGCTGGTCGCCGATGAAGCCGATGCGGCGGTGACCGTGGGCGATGAGGTGGGCGACGCCGTCACGCGCGCCGCCGAAGCTGTCGGAGAGCACGACATCCGCGTCGATCTTCCCCGCGGGCCGGTCGACGAAGACGGTCGCGACACCCGCGGCGATCTCCGGCTCCAGGTAGCGGTGGTCGTCACCGGCCGGGATGACGACGAGACCGTCGACCCGGCGCGCGCACAGCGCGAGCACCAACTCCTGCTCGCGGTCCGGGTCTTCGGCGCTCGAACCGTTGATGAGGAGCGCGCCGTGGGCGCGGGCCACTTCCTCCACGGCGCGGCTGAGCGGGCCGTAGAAGGGGTCGGCGAGGTCTTCGAGCACGAGGCCGATGCTGGCCGTGCGGCCCTTGCGCAGGACGCGCGCGCTGTCGTTGCGCCGGAAGCCGAGGGCGTCGATGGCCTCCTGCACACGGCGTTCGGTGTCCGGGGTGACGCCCGGCTCGCCGTTGACGACACGGGAGACCGTCTTGAGGCCGACTCCGGCGCGGGCGGCGACGTCCTTCATGGTCGGACGGTTGCCGTAGCGGGGTTCGGGTCGCTCGGGTCGGCTGGCGGTCTCGGCCACGGTGCGCTGTCCTGTCGTCGACGAAGGTGAGCTGAAAGTGGTGCTTAAGTGATGTGGCGTCGAGCATAGAACCTGGACAACGTTGTCAGATGCAAGAGAGACTGTCCATCACATTCTCCGGCCTGCCCTTTCACCAGATGAGCGGCCTGCCCTTTCACCAGGAGATCTGACACTGATGCACACGGACCTCGTCGCCGCACTCGACATCGGCGGCACCAAGATCGCCGGCGCCCTGGTGGACGGGCGCGGCCGGATCCTGCTGCGCGCCCAGCGGCCCACGCCCGCGCGCGAGGACGGCGACATCGTGATGCGGGCGGTCGAAGAGGTCATCGGCGAGCTCACGCGTTCCCCGATGTGGGGCAGGGCGCGCGCGGTGGGCATCGGCAGCGCGGGCCCCGTGGACGCATCGGCGGGCACGGTCAGCCCCGTGAACGTCCCCGGCTGGCGCGGCTACCCGCTGGTCGAGCGGGTACGCGCGGCCACCGGCGGCCTTCGGGTCGAACTGGTGGGAGACGGCGTCGCGATGACGGCGGCCGAGCACTGGCTGGGCGCGGCCCGCGGGCACGACAACGCCCTGTGCCTGGTGGTGTCCACGGGCGTCGGGGGCGGACTGATCCTCGGGGGCAAGCTGCACCCCGGCCCCACCGGGAACGCGGGGCACATCGGTCACATCAGCGTCGACCTGGACGGTGATGCCTGCCCGTGCGGGGCGCGCGGATGCGTGGAGCGCCTGGCCAGTGGGCCCAACATCGCCCGGCGTGCGCTGGAGGGCGGCTGGCTGCCGGGGCCCGACGGCGACACGTCCGCCGCCGCGGTGGCCCTCGCCGCACGTGCCGGGGACCCGGTCGCCGTCGCCTCCTTCGAGCGGGCGGCGCAGGCGCTCGCCGCGGGGATCGCCGCGACGGCGACGCTCGTCGAGATCGACATCGCGGTCATCGGGGGCGGGGTGGGCAAGGCGGGAGACGTGCTCTTCGATCCGCTGCGGCGGTCCTTGAAGGACTACGCCACGCTGTCGTTCGTACGCCAACTGACCGTGGCCCCCGCCCTGATGGGCACGGACGCCGGTCTCGTGGGGGCCGCGGCCGCCGCGCTCAGCCAGGAGGAGAGGGCCGCGGACCTGCGGCCCGCGGTGGGGAGCTGACGGCTCGGGGCCGGACGCCTTCTCGTGGCCGCGGGGCCGGTTCGTCGTCGCGGGGCCGGCGCTGGGGCCGAGCAAGGGGTGAGCCGTCCGCATGACCCGGTCCGTGTCACGGGCTGCCATGTCCCGCGCTGACCAGCGGGATTGAGAGTGTCGGGGCGTGGCCACCGACAACACTCAGCAGACGGAGCGCTCCGCATGAAAGCCCCGAAGTACGCCCGTGACATTCCCGGCCTGTGCTGGGACGAGAGGCCCGGTGACGTCCTGCACTGCACCCTCGGGCAGGACCACGCCGGCGACCACTTTCACGCCTACACCCGGACCCGGTGGCCCAACCGTGCCCGCGCGGCCCGGCCCGCGGCGAAGCCACGGTGAGTGCCCCGTTCACACGGGGTGTGAACGGAATGCATATATGCACCGTGCGCGCCTACTCCCGGCAACGGCGTCCGCGAGGCAGGCTTTTGGTGCTGCCCGGACCCCGCAGCACCCCCCTGAGCCCGTCCAGTGGCCGCGGAGACCCGCCGCCTCTGGTGCGGGCTCACTCCTGCCGCAGTGCTTCCTCAAGCGTGGGGACCGGCGACAGCATGGGCATGAGGCCCGTGAGTCGCAGGACGCGGAGCGTCAGGGGGTCGGTGCAGACCACGGCGAGGCGGGCGTCTCTGGCCTTCGTGCGGCGGCGCGCACGGACGAGCAGTCCGAGGCCGGAGCAGTCGAAGAACGTGGTGTGGGTGAGGTCGATGACCACTGTGGTCGCTGTGCCGCCGGTGATGGGGTCGAGGAGCGGGACGATCTGCTGATAGGCCAACAGGTCGACCTCGCCGTGCAGTTCGACGACGACGGCGCCGTTGTGGCCGTACACGCGGGGCTGGTTGTCGGAGTCCTCGAAGGCGAATTCGTTCAGTGCATCGAGTTGCACGTGTCCCCCAGGTTCGAGCATCGGCCGGATCCTCGCGTGAGCGGGGCGCATCGGAAGAGCCGGATTCAGGAGGTCACCAGGGGCTGGGGCGCCTGGCGGATCACGCTAGCGAAGGGGGGCCTGCCCCGCAGTGAGGGAACGATTCATGCAGGGCGACTGCCACCCGATGGGGTGAAGTGCGTGCGAATCGCTTGACAGTTGAGGGCGCCTTTCGGTCCGGGGAATGGCGGCCTCATCAGGGCCTGGTTTCCGTGGCAGGGTGTTGCGGGCAAGCCACAGGGGGCCAACAGAAGAGGGGGAACCGTGATCGTCTGGGTCAACGGCGCGTTCGGTGCGGGCAAGACCAGCGCCGCACGGGAACTGATCGAGCTGATCCCGAACAGCACACTCTTCGACCCCGAGGTCATCGGCGGCGGACTGCACGAACTGCTGCCCGCCAAGCGCCTCGCCGAGGTGAGCGACTACCAGGACCTGCCGCTCTGGCGGCGGCTCGTCGTGGACACGGCGGCAGCCCTGCTCGCCGAGGTCGGCGGTGTCCTCGTGGTGCCGATGACCCTGCTCAGGCAGGACTACCGCGACGAGATCTTCGGCGGCCTCGCCTCGCGCAGGATCACCGTGTGCCATGTCGTCCTGACCCCGGATGAAACGATCCTGCGCGAACGAATAGCAGGACGCCCCGTCCCGGACCTGCCCGACGGCGAGTCCCGCGTACGGCAGTGGTCGTTCGACCACATCGAGCCCTACCGCACCGCGCTCGCGGGCTGGCTCGGCGCCGACGCCCTCCGCATCGACACCGGCGCGCTCGACCCCTGCGAGACCGCCGCGCGCATCGCCGACGCCGTACGCACCGGGGCGGCGTCCGTCTGCGACATCGTGCAGACCCCGGAGCCCACCGCGGAAACCCTCGCGGCCGGTGTGCTGCTCTTCGACGAGCGGGACCGGGTGCTGCTCGTCGACCCGACGTACAAGGCCGGCTGGGAGTTCCCCGGCGGTGTCGTCGAACCGGGAGAGGCGCCCGCGCGCGCGGGCATGCGCGAGGTGGCCGAGGAGACCGGCATCCAACTCGCCGACGCCCCCCGGCTCCTCGTCGCCGACTGGGAGCCGCCGAGGCCGCCCGGCTACGGCGGCATGCGGTTCCTCTTCGACGGCGGACGCCTCGACGGCGCCGAGGCGCGCCAGATGCTGCTGCCGGGCCCCGAACTGCGCGACTGCCGCTTCGTCACCGAGGAGGAGGCGGCCCGCCTCCTGCCCTCCGTGCGCTACGAACGACTGCGCTGGGCCCTGCGCGCGCGGGAGCGCGGGGTCACCCTGTACCTGGAGGCGGGGGTCCCGGTCGGCCCCGAATGACCTACGGGCCCTCGGTGTACCTCTCCACGGCGGCCCCGCTCAGCTGCGCCGACGCGCCCGGTGGCTCAGCCGGCCGCCGCCGCGTACTTCTGGAGGAACAGCGCCTCCGCGACCGAGAGCCGCTCCAACTCCTGGGGCGACACGCTCTCGTCGACCGCGTGGATCTGCGCCTCCGGCTCGCTCAGGCCGATCAGCAGGATCTCCGCGCCGGGGTACAGCGCGGCGAGGGCGTTGCACAGCGGGATCGAGCCGCCCTGCCCCGCGTACTGCATCTCCTCGCCCGGGTACGCCTCGCCCATCGCCTCCGCCATCGCCGCGTACGCCGGGCTGGTGGTGTCCGCGCGGAACGGCTGGCCCTGCCCGATCTGCTCGGTGGTCACCTGCGCGCCCCAGGGGGTGTGCGTCTCCAGGTGCGCCTGAAGCAGCTTGGTGGCCTCGGCCGCGTCCACGCCCGGCGGCACCCGCAGGCTGATCAGCGCCCGCGCGGCGGCCTGCACGGACGGGGTCGCGCCGACCACCGGCGGGCAGTCGATGCCGAGCACCGTGACCGCGGGGCGCGCCCAGATGCGGTCGGCGACCGTGCCCTTGCCGACCAGACGAACGCCGTCGAGGACCTTGGCGTCCCTGCGGAAATCGTCCTCTTCGTACTGAAGCCCGTCCCACACCTCGTCGCCGGTGAGCCCGTCGACCGTCGTCGAGCCGTCCTCCGCGCGCAGCGAGTCGAGCACCCGTACCAGCGCCGCGAGCGCGTCGGGGGCCGCACCGCCGAACTGTCCCGAGTGCAGGTTGCCCGCAAGGGTGTCGATGCGGACGCGCACCAGCGTCATGCCGCGGAGCGTGGCCGTCACCGTCGGCAGGCCGACACGGAAGTTGCCCGCGTCGCCGATGACGATGGTGTCGGCGGCGAGGAGGTCGGGGTGCTGCTCGGCGTACCGCTCAAGACCGCCCGTGCCCTGCTCCTCGGAACCCTCGGCGATCACCTTGACGGTCACCGGGACGCCGCCGTTCGCCTTCAGGGCGCGCAGCGCGAGCAGGTGCATCAGGACGCCGCCCTTGCAGTCGGCGCTGCCGCGTCCGTACCAGCGGCCGTCGCGCTCCGTCAGCTCGAAGGGCGGGCTCGTCCACGCCGCCTCGTCGAGCGGCGGCTGCACGTCGTAGTGCGCGTAGAGCAGCACGGTGGGCGCGCCCTCGGGGCCCGGCAGCACGCCGTACACCGACTGGGTGCCGTCCGGGGTGTCGAGCAGGGCCACGTCCTGGAACCCCTCGGCGCGCAGGGCGTCCGCCACCCAGTTCGCGGCGGCCTCGCTCTCGCTCCTCGGGAACTGCTCGAAGTCCGCCACCGACTTGAAGGCCACCAGTTCGGCGAGCTCCGCCTTCGCCCTCGGCATGAGTGAGGCGATGGTCTCGGTGATCGGATCCGGCGACATGGGCACGCTCCTCGTGGGTGCGACGTTGTACGTACGTGGGTGTGGTGATCCTCCCACAGCAGGGTGCCCGGGGTGCCCGCCGTAGGATGCCCTGGAAAGCGCGGCCAACAGCTGGATCGGGAGCGGTAGACCAACGTGAGCAGCGAGAACTCAGCGGACGACGCGCAGTACGTATGGGACGTCGTCGTGGTGGGAGCAGGGCCCGCGGGGGCGTCGGCGGCCTACGCGGCAGCCGTCGCGGGACGCAGCGTCCTCGTCCTGGAGAAAGCCGAACTGCCCCGGTACAAGACGTGTGGCGGCGGCATCATCGGCCCCTCGCGTGACTCGCTCCCCCCGGGGTTCGAGCTGCCCTTCAGGGACCGGGTGCACGCGGTGACGTTCTCCCTGGACGGCAAGTTCGCCCGCACGCGCCGCTCGAAGCAGATGCTCTTCGGGCTGATCAACCGCCCCGAGTTCGACCAGCAACTGGTCGAGCACGCGCAGAAGGCGGGCGCCGAGGTGCGCACGGGTGTCACCGTCGCGCGCGTGGAGCAGCACGGCTCCGTGGTGCCCGACCGGCGGACGGTCGCGGTGGTTCTGCAGGGCGGCGAGACGGTGCTTGCGCGCGCGGTCGTCGGGGCCGACGGCAGTGCGAGCCGCATAGGAGCACATGTCGGCGTGAAGCTCGACCAGGTGGACCTGGGCCTGGAGGCCGAGATCCCGGTGCCGCAGAGCGTCGCCGAGGACTGGGCGGGGCGCGTGCTCATCGACTGGGGTCCCATGCCGGGCAGTTACGGCTGGGTGTTCCCCAAGGGCGACACCCTGACCGTCGGCGTCATCTCCGCACGCGGCGAAGGCTCGGCGACCAAGCGGTACTTGGAGGACTTCATCGCCCGCCTCGGGCTCGCGGGCTTCGAGCCGAGCATCTCCTCCGGCCATCTCACGCGCTGCCGCAGTGACGACTCGCCGCTCTCGCGCGGCCGGGTCCTGGTGTGCGGTGACGCGGCGGGCCTGCTCGAACCGTGGACCCGCGAAGGCATCTCCTTCGCGCTGCGCTCGGGGCGGCTCGCGGGGGAGTGGGCGGTGCGGATCGGTGAGGCGCACGACGCGGTCGACGCCCGCCGCCAGGCCCTGAACTACGCCTTCGCCGTCAAGGCCGGCCTCGGTGTCGAGATGAGCGTGGGCAAGCGCATGCTCGCCATCTTCGAGCGCCGTCCGGGCACGCTGCACGCGGCGATCACCGGGTTCCGGCCCGCGTGGAACGCGTTCGCGAGGATCACCCGCGGTTCGACGACGCTCGGCGAGCTGGTGCGCAACCATCCGCTGGCGGGACGGGCGCTGAGCGCCTTCGACCGGTAGTCGCTGAGCGCCTTCGACCGATAGGCGGGGTTCGTCTGCTCGTGGGCGCTCGGCCTCACTTGGTGAGGGTGACGCGGAAGACGGGGTGGTCGCCCGCGGCTGCCTCGATCTCCGCGTCCGTGGACTTCGCGGTGACGCCCTTGAAGTACTGGTTGACCTCCCAGCCCCACTTCTCCAGGTAGCCACGCAGCAGCGGCAGCTTCTGCGCGTCCTGGACCTCCTCGACCGTGAACGCGCGCACCTTGCGGCCCACGCGAAGCTCGCCCCCGCCCGCCGCGCGCATGTTGCGCACCCACTGCGAGTGGCCGCGCGCCGAGACCAGGTACTGGGTGCCTTCGTACGTGAACGGGTTGACCGGGATGCGCTGCATCTGGCCGCTCTTGCGTCCCCGTACGGAGAGCTCGGCCGATCCCATCAGGCTGATCCCGTGCCGCGCCAGCCAGCCGATCACGTTGTTCAGCCGCACGGCGAGCGGGCTGCCCTGGAGGTAGTAGGGGGTGGGGGAGCCCGAAGAGGAGGAAGCGGAGGAGGACGACGAGGACGGGGACGACGAGGACATGGTGACCGCCAGAGTCTGAGGATTTCCGAGAGCACTGCTCTCGCTTAAGAGCAGTGTGCACGAGACGGGTGCTCCATTTCAAGAGCAGTGCTCTCTAATTTGTGCGGGGCTCGCTTAGCGGTGCGCTGCTCACGTTTTGGTGCACTGCTCCGAACTCGTGGCACACTGCCCGTATGAGCAGCGCCACCAGCGGGGCCAGGGCCCGCGCCCGAGTCGAAGTCACCGCCGCCATCAAGGACGAGGCACGCAGACAGCTTGCGGCCGACGGGGCGGCCAAGCTCTCCCTGCGCGCCGTCGCCCGCGAGCTCGGCATGGTGTCCTCCGCCCTCTACCGCTACTTCCCCAGCCGGGACGAACTCCTGACCGCGCTCATCATCGACGCGTACGACTCGCTAGGCGCCGCCGCCGAGTCGGCGCACGCCGAGGTCGCGTCGGCCGAGCCCGTGCGGCGCTGGACGGTCGTGTGCGAAGCCGTGCGGACCTGGGCGCTCGCGCATCCCCACGAGTACGCCCTCATCTACGGCTCGCCCGTCCCCGGGTACAGCGCGCCCGCCTCCACGGTCGAAGCCGCCGCCCGCGTCGGGCTGCTGCTCATCGGGATCGTGCGCGACGCCCACCAGGGACGTGGTGTCGCCGTGCAGCCGCTGCCCAAGGGCCTGCGTCCGGAGGCCGAGCGCATCGCCGCCGACCTCGCCCCCGACCTGCCGCCCGCGGTGATCACGGCGATGGTCGCGGCGTGGGCCCAGCTCTTCGGGCTCGTCGGCTTCGAGGTGTTCGGGCAGTTCAACCGCGTCGTCGAGGACCGTGCGGAGTTCTTCTCGCACGCGGCGACGCAACTCGCCCGCGGGGTCGGGCTGCTGGAGCAGAGCTGAGCCCTCGCCGTCCGGGTTCTCCTCAGGGAGCTACTCCCGCGGGAGTACGCGTGATCGCCACGCTGGGGTGACGACCGCCGAACGGCTCTCGGTCTAGCGTTGCCGCCATGGATGAGCAGCGCGAACGCGGGCGCGGCGGTCCGGCCCTGCCCTGGGGCGGACCGGCGCTGTGGCGGCAGGGGCCGCCCTGGTGGAACCGGCAGGACGAGGCCGAGGGCGCCGGCAGGCTGCCGTGGCTGACGACGCTGGCGATCACCGTGTTCGTACAGATCGGCTCGAAGTACGCGGCGGAGGGCCAGCTCGACCGGGAGCCCCTCGATGTCTACGCCCGGCTGATCCTGCTCGCGGGCACGGCTTCGCTCCTGCTGCGTCACCGCCACCCGGTCCCGGTCGCGTATGTCACGGCCGGGACCGCGCTGCTCTACCTGGGGGCGGGGTATGCGTACGGCCCCGTCCTGATCACCGTCGCCGTCGGCTGCTTCGCCGCCGTCGTCTCGGGGCACCGGCGCGCCGCGTGGGGCGCCGTCGGGATGCTGTGGGCGGGGCATCTGCTGGTCGCGCACTGGCTCTACCAGTGGCTGCCGCCGGACGGCGACAATGCCCGGACCTGGGGCGAGGAAACGGTCGTCGCCGTCTGGGTCGTCGCCATCATCGCCGTGTCCGAACTGGCCCGCGTACGACGTGAGCAGTGGATGAAGGAACGTGCTGAGCGCGCGCAGGCCGCCAGGCGGCGGGCCGACGAGGAGCGGCTGCGGATGGCCCGCGAACTGCACGACGTCCTCGCGCACAGCATCTCCGTGATCAACGTCCAGGCGGGCGTCGGCCTGGCCTTGCTCGACTCCGATCCCGAGCAGGCCCGCACCGCCCTGACCACCATCAAGACCGCGAGCAAGGAAGCCCTGGGGGAGGTCCGCCAGGTCCTCGACACCCTCCGAACGCCCGGTGACGCCCCCCGCGCCCCGGCCCCCGGACTCGACCGGCTGCCCGAACTCGTGCAGCAGGCCGCGAGCACAGGACTCACCGTCGAGGTCGACATACAGGGGCCCCGCAGCAAGCTCGCACCCGGCGTCGATCTCGCCGCGTTCCGCATCGTCCAGGAGGCCCTCACGAACGTCGTACGCCACTCCGGCTCACGCCACGCACGCGTGCTGGTGCGGTACGAGGCCGCGGCGCTCACCCTGCGGATCGACGACGACGGCCCGGCCACCGGCGCCGACGCGGGCGGCAGCGGCAACGGACTCGCGGGAATGCGGGAACGCGCTGCCGCCCTCAATGGCACGATCGACGCGGGCTCGCGCCCGGACGGGGGCTTCCGGGTCACCGCCGTACTGCCCACGCGCACGGCACCTCAGGAGGACCAGTGATCCGCGTACTGCTCGCCGACGACCAGTCGCTGGTCAGGGCCGGTTTCAAGGCGCTGCTCGACGCCCAGCGGGACATCGAGGTCGCGGGGGAGGCGGCGGACGGCGAGGAAGCCGTGCGCAAGGTGCGTGAACTGCGCCCCGACGTCGTCCTGATGGACATCCGCATGCCGCTGCTCGACGGCCTCGCCGCGACCCGCAAGATCACCGACGAGCCGGACCTGAACGACGTCAAGGTGGTCATGCTGACCACCTTCGAGCTGGACGAGTACGTCTTCGAAGCGATCCGCTCCGGGGCCTCGGGCTTCCTGGTCAAGGACACCGAGCCCGAGGAGCTGCTGCGCGCCGTCCGCGCGGTGGTCGACGGCGACGCGCTGCTCTCGCCCGGTGTCACGCGCCGCCTGATCTCCGAGTTCGCGGCCCGCTCCAAGGAGCCCGCGAGTGCCGAGCCGCTGGGTGAACTCACCGAGCGGGAACGGGAGGTGATGGCGCTGGTCGGCATCGGCCTGTCGAACGAGGAGATCGCCCGTCGCCTCGTGGTCAGCCCGCTCACCGCGAAGACGCACGTCAGCCGCACGATGGTGAAGCTCGGTGCCCGCGACCGCGCCCAACTGGTCGTCCTGGCCTATGAGTCGGGCTTGGTGCGCCCCGGCTGGCTCGGCTGACGCGTCGTGCGCCGGTGGCGTACGAGAATCGTCACCAGGACCGCGACGAACACGACGACTCCCACGATCTTGCCGGCCAGGACCAGCGTGCCCTGGCTGGGGGACGTCACGCCGAAGAAGAACGCCGGTGACGCCACGGCCAGCATCGTGGCGCCCGCCAGGGACGTGGCGGCGAAGAGCGCGAAACCGATCTCCACAGTGTTCGCGTCGCGCTCGGCCTGCGTCCTTCGCCCCATCTTCGAAGTGTGCGGTGCGCGCTCCCGGCGGGCAAGCAACTGCACGCCGGGAGCGCTCTGTTGATCGGCCGAGCGGTCAGTCGCGGGCGGCCACCGGCTCCCTCTCCGCCGCCTCCTGGGGCTGAGACTTCGCGACGACGACGGTTTCCCGCGTACGCCGCGTCCGCACCCCGGTGAGAGTGATGAGCAGGCCCGCGACCGCGATGAGCGTCACCACGATCAGGCCGGGCCGGTAGCTGTCGAGCACTGCCTGCGGTGAGGCGTCGGAGCCGTGCGAGGAAGCGGTGATCACCGCGGTGACGACGGCGAGGAAGATCGCGCCGCCCACCTGGATCGAGGTGTTCAGGAGGCCCGACACCATGCCTTGCTCGTCGTCGTCCACGCCGTTGGTGGCCTGGATGTTGAGCGAGGGGAAGACGAGGGCGCACGCGAAGCCGAGCAGGATCATGGACGGCAGCACCATGGACGCGTACGACGGGGCGAGGCTGACGCGCAGGAACAGCGCGTACGAGGCGACGAGCAGGACGAAGCCCGCCACGATGACCCGCGGTGTGCCGAACCGGTCGATCACCGAGCCGACCTTCGTGGACGACAGGGCGACGAGCGCTCCCGCGGGCAGGAAGGCGAGCGCGGTCTCCAGGGCGGACCAGCCGAGCAGCGTCTGGAAGTACTGCGTGGCCAGGAATTGGAAGGACACATAGCCGCCGAAGAACGTCATAGCGCCGATCTGAGCCCGGAGTTGAGGCCCCGAGCGTAGGACGCCGAGGCGGATCAACGGGCTCGCGGAGCGCAGTTCGATGCGTACGAAGACGGTGAGCAGCACGGCCGCGGCGAGGAACGACAGAAGAGTACGGGCCGACGCCCATCCTGCCTCCGGCGCCTCGACGACGGTGAAGACGAGCAGCAGCATCGCCGCTGTGCCGGTGACGGCGCCCGGCACGTCGTAGCCGCCGGCGTTCTTCTCGCGGGCGCTGCGCGGGATCAGCTTGAGTCCGGCGATCAGCGCGATGACGGCGATGGGCGCGGGCAGCAGCATCGTCAGGCGCCAGCTGGCCTCGGTGAGCAGCCCGGAGAGGACCAGGCCCATGGAGAAGCCGGTGGCGGCGCAGGTGGTGTAGATGGTGAGCGCGCGGTTGCGGACCGGGCCCTCGGCGAACGTCGTGGTGATGATGGAGAGGCCGGCGGGCGCGGTGAAGGCGGCGCTCAGGCCCTTGATGAAGCGGCTGGCGATCAACAGCGGACCCGAGTCGACGAACCCGCCGAGCAGCGAGGCGAGGGCGAACACGGCGAGCGCGATCAGGAAGACGCGGCGCCGTCCGAGCAGGTCGGCCGCTCGCCCGCCCAGGAGCAACAGGCCGCCGTATCCGAGGATGTAGCCGCTGACGACCCATTGGAGGGTCGAGGTGGAGAGGTTCAGTTCGGAGCCGATGGAGGGCAGTGCGACGCCGACCATCGACACGTCGAGTGCGTCGAGGAACATCGCGGCGCAGAGCACCAGGAGAGTGCCCCACAGACGCGGGGACCAGCGCTCCGGGGACGCGGAGGCAGCTGTGAGCGGAGAAGTCATGCGGAGCACAGTACATGCACGTGCATTGACTGCAAGTGCATTTAATTCCGATGCAACAAAGGGCGGATTCTCTGCTACCGTGCGATGTCATGGCGGCGAAAAAGGCCGAGCAAGAGCTCAGGACGGTCAATCAAGGGCTCAAGACGGCCGAGCATGAGCTCGTGGATCAATGGCGCGACATCCTCGCGGTGCACGCGCGCACCCTGTGTGAACTCGACGGCGCCCTGCGTGAGCACGGCCTCGGGGCGAGCGACTTCGAGGTCCTCGATGTCCTGTCCGAGGGCGCCGCGGCGGACGGCGACTGCGCCTACCGCGTGCAGGACATCGCGGGCCGGATTCATCTGAGCCAGAGCGCGTTGTCCCGCCTCATCGGCCGCCTGGAGAAGGACGGCCTGGTGGAGCGCGCGATGTGCAGCGAGGACCGGCGCGGGGTGCGGGTCGTGCTCACCGACAAGGGGCGCAGGCTGCACGCCCAGGTACGGCCGTTGCAGCGTGCGGTGCTCGAACGGATGCTGGCGCGCCCCGCCTCCCCCTAGTCCACCCTCGCCCGCCCCCTTACACGCCCGACGTCTCGCTCCACAGCGTGCTCAGCGCGGCGTCGCCGCTGACGTGCGGGAACGCTGCGCGGTTCCACAGCGCGAGATAGAGGCGCTCCGCGGGCCCTGACACCTCGCAGTCGGCCCGGCCGTCCTCGCCCCGCACCGTGACGGGCGGCTCTTGCGAGAGGCGTACGGTCCACACCGCGTCCGCGTCCGTCGGGCGCACCCTCAGAATCCGCGGCTCCTCCGTACGCACCCTGCTGCGTTCACGCGCGTGGAACCCGCACAGCAACTCGTCGATCCCGTCCGCGGCGAACTCGGTGCCGATCGGCGACGGCGCACCCCCGCGCGCGGACTCGGCGTCCACGCGATGGATCGCCGTCTCGTTCGCCTGCCGCCGCGCCCAGAAGGCGAGCGGTGAGGGCGCGGGCAGGAACGCCCAGCACTGTACGTCGGGTGCGGCGGCGCGAAGTGTCGTGACCAGGTCGGCGTGCGCCTGCCGGTACCAGTCGATCAAGGCGGCGCCGTCGAGCTCCGGCGGTTCACCCATGGGGCGCGGCGAGGTCTGCTCATCGGCGACGAACGCCGCGGCCCAGCGGTGCACCACGCCCGTGTGCCTCAGCAGATCGCGCACCGACCAACCGGGACAGGTGGCCACTTTGGCGTCCGTCCCGGCCGCTTCGGCGGTGCGGGCCAGCAACTTGCCTTCCGCATCGAGTATTTCGAGGTGCTCGGAGATCTCCATGCGCGGGATTCTGCCGGATGGAGCGGGTTCGAGGGGAGGCGCGTTCGCCTTGGGGCAGCACCAGTCGCTACCAAGGCGTACGACGTACGGCTTGCCCGCCCCACGAGGGTCAGCGACGGGTCGTGTACCCGATGGCGGCGGCGAGGCCCGCGAGTACGGCGACGCTGGTGAGGGCGATCGGCAGGGAGAACCAGTCGGCCATGAAGCCGATCGCGGGCGGGCCGAGGAGCATGCCGCCGTAGCCGAGGGTGGAGGCGGTGGCGACGCCGTTGGGACCGGCCAGGGCGCCCGCGCGTTCGACGGCCACGGGGAAGATGTTGGCGAGGCCGAGGCCGGTGACGGCGAAGCCGACGAGGGCGAGCCAGACGTTGGGGGCGAGTGCTCCCAGGAGCATGCCGGCGGCGGCCGTAGTGCCACCGCCGACGAGTATCGGGGTCTGGCCGAGGCGTTCGAGCAGGGTGGTTCCGCTGAGGCGGCCGACGGTCATGGCGAGGGCGAAGCAGGAGTAACCGGCGGCTGCGATGCCGGGGTGGGCCGCGAGGTCCTGTTCGAGGTGGAGGGCGCCCCAGTCGGCGAGCGCACCTTCGCCGAAGGCGGTGCACAGGGCGATGAACCCGAAGACGATCACCAGGCGGCGGGTGCGGGTGTCGAGGTGGCGCGGCGTGGTTTCTTGCCCCTGCCGCTCCACGGGTGGGGTGGGGGGTTCGAGCCGCAGCAGGGTTCGCCCCGCGACGGCGGTGACGACCAGGCCGATCACGGTGAGGCCGAGCAGGTGGCGGGTGGGGGAGAGGGACCCGGCGATCAGCCCGCCGAGCCCCGCGCCGACCATGCCGCCCAGGCTGAACGCGGCGTGAAAGCTGGGCATGATCGGTCGCCGCATGGCGGCCACCAGGTCGACGGCGGCGCTGTTCATGGCGACGTTGATGCCGCCGTACGCGGCACCGAACACCAGGAGCACGAGCCCGAGCGCGAGTGCCGAGTGTGTCAGCGGCGGCAGCGCGATGCTCAACGGCAGCAGCACTCCGCAGGCCACGGTGACCGGATGGCTGCCGAAGCGGCGGCAGAGCCGTCCGGTGAGCGTCATCGTGATCACGGCGCCGGCGGACACCCCGAGCAGTGCGAGCCCGAGGTCGCTGGCCGACGCGCCGGTCTGTTCCTTGATGGCGGGGATGCGGACGACCCATCCGGCGAAGATGAAGCCGTCGAGCGCGAAGAAGACGGTGAGTGCGACACGGAGCCGGACAAGGCCCGGGGGAGTGGCCCGCGACGCTGCGGACGTGGTTTTGTTTACTAGCGGCACAAAGTCAGAGTAGAGGTGTGCCCCCATGGCGTACAAGACGCGCAAGACGGTTGCTGTGAGGTGACGGTCACGCGTGGGTGGCGGGGGCCGGTAGGACGGCAGCGACAGTGGCGGAGTGCGGGTGGGGGGCCAGGGCGGTCGGCATGCGAAGAAATCCCGGTACGCGGGTCGACGGCCCGTGCTGAGTGGGATTTCGTTGCGGTCGTCACTGAACGAGTGGCGCGCGTGAGGTGGCTGGAGTGTCCGGAGTGGGAGATAGATCCCTGCGAGGCGGCAGGGGAAGGGAAGTGGGCGGGCGGTGTACGGGCAGATGACGGCTGAACGGCGAGGCGGCGTACGGATCATGGGAGACTCGCCCTCATGAACGGCAAGGCTGCCCCCCGCGTCGAGGGGGATCTGTCCACGCGTACGCGCCTGGAGCGAGGGCGTGGAGCGCTCGGGCCCGCTCTTGAGCTCGTCCACACCGGACGCGCCCCGACCCGTGCCGTACTCACCGCCGAACTCGGCGTCACCCGCGCCACGGCGGGCGCCGTCGCCGCCGAACTGGAGGCGCTCGGCCTGATCAGGATCGACGCGAGGCCGAGTGCGCCCGCGGGATCCCAGGGGCGCCCCTCGCACGGCCTCTCCATCGCGGAGGACGGTCCTGTCGCGCTCGCCGCGCAGGTGCACTCCGACGGTTTCCGGGCGGCGCTCGTCGGGCTCGGCGGCCGGATCGTCGCCACCGCGCCCGGCTGCGAGACGATCGACGCCGACCCCGCGCAGGTGCTCGGCTCGGTCATCGACGCGGGTGCGCAGTTGCTGCGGGAGACCGGCAGGCGATGCGTGGGCGCGGGCCTCGCCGTGCCGTCGGCCGTCGCGGAACCGGAGGGCACCGCGCTCAATCCGCTGCACCTGGCGTGGCCCGCGGGCTCGCAGGTCCGCCAGATCTTCGCCGACTGCGTACGGGACGCGGGGATCGCCGGGCCCGCGTTCGCCGCCAACGACGTCAACCTCGCCGCGCTCGCCGAGCACCGGCACGGCGCCGGGCGTGGCGCACGTGATCTGCTGTGCGTGGCGACCGGACACCGGGGGGTCGGCGGCGCGCTCGTGCTCGACGGGCGTCTGCACACGGGCAGTTCGGGCCTCGCGCTCGAAGTCGGGCACCTCACCGTCAATCCGGAGGGCCGCCCCTGCCACTGCGGCAGCCGGGGCTGCCTGGACGTCGAGACGGACCCGCTGGCCTTCCTCACGGCGGCGGGCCGCGAGCCGGGCCCCGAAGGACTGTTGCTGCAGGCCCGCGAACTGCTCCGTGACGGGGGCGGGGACCCCGCGGTCCGTGCGGCGGCCGAGGAACTCATCGACCGCCTCGGCCTCGGGCTCGCGGGCCTGGTCAACATCCTCAACCCGGATCGCATCATCCTGGGCGGCCTGCACCGCGCACTCCTTGAGGCCGACCCCGAGCGGCTGCGCGCCGTCGTCGCCGACCGGAGCCTGTGGGGGCGCAGCGGAGGCGTACCGATCCTCGCCTGCACGCTGGACCACAACAGCCTGGTGGGGGCCGCCGAACTGGCCTGGCAGCCGGTGCTCGACGACCCCCTCGCGGCGTTGGGTTAGGGGCTTTCAGAAGGCATCAGGCGCGGGCTGCGGTCTCCTTCGCGTTCGCGGGAGCCGCGCCCTGGGGCTCGATGGCTGGCTCCAGGGCCTCAACCCCCGCTGCGGCGGCTGAGGTTCGCTCCTCACGCAGCCGCTTCAGGTCGGGCAGCAGCGTGAGGAGACCGAGCGCCGCGAGGGCGGCGCCGATCCACAGGGGCGCCCGCAGGCCGAACGTATCGATGGCGGGCCCGCCCACGGACGTCGCGATGATGATGCCGAGGGTGATGAACGAGGTGTGGACGGTGTTCACCAGCGGCCGGGCGTTGCCCGTGCGCTGTACGCGCGTCACCAGCGCCGGGTTCATGGTGACGCCGACGAGGCCGATGCCCATCATCAACGCCACGGCCACCACGCTCAGTTGGGCGAATATGGCGAAGCCGGCGAGGAACGCGAGGTTGAGCAGAAGGCCGGTGAGCAGGACCGGCACGGTGTGCTTGTCGGCGAACCGGCCGACGACGGTGTTACCGATCAGGGTGGCCGCTCCGTAGGCGATGAGCAGCAGCGGGACGGTACCCGTGGAGAAGCCGGTGACCTCGGTGAGGATCGGGTTGAAGTAGCTGAAGGCGGAGAACGTGGCGCCGATGACGAAGGTGCTGGTGGTGAGCGTGAGCCAGAGCCGGGGGTTGCGGAAGGCGCCCAGTTCCTGGCGCAGGCTGGGACCTGTCTCGCTGTCGGCGCCCTCGGAACCGGCGTCCTCCATGCGAGGCACTCCGACGAGGGTGGCGAGTGCCGCGACGACGGTCAGACCGGTGATGGCCCAGAACGCGGCGCGCCAGCCCAGGTGTTCACCGACGACGGTGGCGAGCGGCAGCCCGAGGAGAGTGCCGAGCATCAGCCCGTTCAGGGCCACCGAGATGGCCCTGCCCCGCACTTCGGGGCGGGTGAGTTCCGAGCACATCGAGATGGAGACGCCGAAGAAGGCCTGCGACGCGATGCCGGTGATGATGCGGGCCACCAGCATGGTGCGATAGTCCGGGGCCAAGGCGGCGAGGACGTTGCCTGCCAGGAAGACGCCGAACAGGACCATCAGAGCCGACTTGTGACGCACCTTCAGCAGGGCGATCGTCAGGAAGGGCCCGCCGAGAGCCATCGCCGCGGCGAAGGCGGTGATCAAGTAACCGATCTCCGGAATCGTGGCGTCGAGTCCGTCGGCCATCTGCGGCATCAGACCGGCGACCACGAATTCACTGGTCACCATGGCGAAGATGCCGAGGGCCAGTAGGTAGACGGCGCGGGGCATGGGGGCTCCTGTCGGGATGGGGGTGGAGAGATAGTTATGGACTGTCCAGTTCAAAACTTATGGACTGGTCGTTACAAAACGAGGATGTGCGGCATGTGGGGGCAGCCCAGGGGAGCGAAGGGGCGGTCGATGGGTCGAGAGAGTCAGACCGTTAGGTCGTCAAGCTCAGGCCGTCAAGCGTCAATGCGTCAACGCGTCCAAGGCCGTCTCGGCGATGGCCGTCAGGGCCGCGCGGTCGACGCCGCCCTGTGCGGAGACCCGCATGCCGCCGATGACGGCGTTCAGGAAGTGGGCCAGGTCGCCCGCGTCCCGCGTGGAGGTGATGTCGCCGCCGCTCTGTCCCGTACGGATGACGGCGCTCATGGCGGCCAGTCGTACTGCGAGGTCACCGGCGAGCATCTCGGCGGCCTCGGGGTCGCGCCCGGCCAGTTCCACCGTCGTGTTGACCGTGAGGCAGCCGATGCTGTGACCGTTCTCGCGGCACTCGAACTCGGAGTCGATGACGCGCTGGAACAGCGCGCGAAGGCGCTCCATCGGGGACCGTTCCACGTCCTCCAGGATCTCGACCTGGACGGATGTCATGGAGTCCATGTAGCGGGCCAGGGCCCGCCGGAACAGTTCGTGCTTGCTGCTGAAGGTGTTGTAGATGCTGCTGCGGCCCAGGCCGGTGGCTTCGCACAGGTCCTGGGTCGAGGTGGCCTCGTAGCCGTTCGCCCAGAAGGCATGCATCGCCGCGTCCAGGGCCCGTTCCTCGTCAAAGGTTCTCGGTCGGGCCATGTCGGTACGGTACAAGTTTTGGAACGCTCAGTGCAATACGCGAGGCAGTACGCAAGTCTGGCGTGAGGTCGCCCCCGTCCTCGCCCCCGCCCTCGCCCCGATGCCCAAGGTGAACGGGGCTCGCCGATGCCTACGCCCACTCCACCGCGAACGCGCGAGCCGGGTTGTCCCGCAGGATTCTTTCGACCAGCTCTTCCCTCACGGCGAGTTCGAGCCGTGGGCGCACCCTGCGCAGCAGATAGGGCAGACCTGGCCCGCCGTTCACCGCGCGGGCTCCGGCCGTCGTCGTGTCGCCGCCCAGGAGCAGTTGGTCGGCGAAACCCACCTCGACCAGGGTCTGTACCGCTTCCGGCATGCGCCAATCCGTGGCGTGGTGGGCACGGGAGGGCCCGTCGAAGGCGAGGTACGCGCCGGTTTCGGCCGCCTGGCGGTGGATCGCGAGGTCGGGGAGGCGGTTCAGGTGGCCGAGGATCAGGCGATCGGGCGGGACGCTCAACTCGCCGCACAGCAGGTCGAGTACGTCCAGTGCGCCGGTGCCGAGCTCCAGGTGGACGGCGATGGGCGCGCCCGTCGCGTGGTGGGTCTCGGCCGCTGCTTCCATCGTCCAGCGGGCGTGCGCGTCCAGGCCGTGGAACCCGCCTGCGACCTTGATCAGCCCGGCCCGCACGCCGGTGTCGGCGATCCCCTTGGTGATCTCGCGTGCGAAGAGGTCCGCGAGTCCGTCGGCGCGGAGGCGGTCGAGCAACTCCGGTGCGTAGTGGGCCGCTTGGTGGAGACCTGTCGCCGTGACGATGCGTACGCCTGATGTCTGAGACAGCTCCGGCAGGTCCGCCGCGCGGCGTCCCATCCCGTGCGGCGTCCACTGGATCAGGCTTTCACCGCCGGCATTCCGGAAGGCCGCTAGCTCCTGGGCCGCCGCGGTGGGCGAGTCCAGTTCCTGGCCAGGGAGTTGTGGGCTCGTCAGGAAGAGGTGGTCGTGGGCGTCGCAGGTGCCCAGCCCTGCCGGATCGATGTCTCCGAGGACCGTACGGACCGTACGGACCGTACGGACTGGACGGGCCATATGGACCGCGCTCACCATTGCCGACCCTTGGGGAGCATGTGCCGCTCCGGCGCGGACAGGTGCAGCACCTGGAACACATCGCCTTCGCCCTTGCCCTTGGGTGATGCGTGGTCCCAGACGGAGAAGTGCACTGCCTCCCACGTGCGCGGGTCGATGGCCGCTGCCGCGTAGAGCACTCCGTCCTGGCGCGCCAACCGCTCGGTCTCGTGGACGAGTTCGGTCGCCAGGGCGCCGACGGGCGTGCCGGTAGGGATGCGCGTCCGACGTCGTACCGCCGCCTGCGCGGACGGTGCGGCACCTGAGTCAGCCCCCGAGACGGCACCCGAGACGGCACCTGAGGCGACCCCCTCCACGAACGCTAGCCCCGTCCAGTGCTGCACCTCCGGTCTCCCGAAGTCGTCGACGATGCCCTGGAATCCGGGGCCCCAGAGGAAGGAGGTCATGCCTACGGCTGTGTTCCAGAGGTAGAACGGTGCGTACTGGTTGACGGGGGAGCCGTCGACGCCGCGTTCGCGGATCAGGTACGCCTTGGCCCCGAGGCCCGGAAAGTCGTCCAGCAGATGGCCTTTGGCGGCGACTCTGCCGCGGATGATGCCCATGTCGTAGTCGGCCGGAAGTGTGATCTCGTACTGCATCGCGTGCACGGTGTTCCGCTCCTCGCTTTTCAGCTCTCGCTCCGCGTTCTCAAGCCGCCGGGCGATCGCCCCGGCCTTTCAAGTCGCTTGCGGCGAGGGGCTGGTGGCGGTGAAAAGGAGCGCGAGCAACCCCCGCACCCCTGTGTCGA
The DNA here is from genome assembly GCF_053607685.1 of Streptomyces sp. NPDC055099. Classification (NCBI taxonomy): domain Bacteria; kingdom Bacillati; phylum Actinomycetota; class Actinomycetes; order Kitasatosporales; family Streptomycetaceae; genus Streptomyces; species Streptomyces sp. NPDC055099. The sequence continues at coordinate 24,921 of NZ_JBSGUA010000010.1, forward strand.
ATGCCGCAGGCGATCCCGCGGCGCGGGCCAGCACGTAACCGCCCTGGACCGTCGCGACGACCGTCGCCGCGATCGCCTGTGCGTCGAGCGTTGCCATGAACTCGCCGTTCCTCTTGCCCTCTTCGACGATTCCCGCGATGCGGCCCCGCAGCCAGTCGAGCGTCTCGGTGACGGGTGCGCGCAGCTCCTCGCTCGCGATGACATCCGGGTCCATCGTCAGCCGTCCGATCGGGCATCCGCGCAGTACGTCGCGCTCGCGCAGCAGATACGCCTCGATGCGTTCGTACGCCGATCCGGTGCCGCTGAGCACGCCCTCGGCCGCGGCGCGCATCTCCTCCGCCGTACGCCTGATCGCGGCGAGCGCGAGGTCGGGCTTCCCTGCGAAGTGGTGATACATGCTGCCCTGGCCGGCGCCCGCGTGCTGCTGGATCGCCTTGGGGCTCGTGCCGACGTATCCGCGCTCCCACAACAGTTCGCGGGTGGACTCGATCAGACGCTCCGGGGTGCTCATGAACCCACTGTACATACTAGTAGGTACAGAAGTCTCGCAAACGGGCGGCGGTCAGGCAGCGTGCCCGCTCGCCTCACCCCGGAAGCAGCCCCGCGCCCCCCACGTACTCCCGCAGTGGTACGCGCACTGCCGCTGGCCGTACGACGACTCGGACCCCCTCGGAGCGCGAGCCTGAAGGCACCGGAAGAAACACCGGCCAGAACCGGTCAGCAGCGCACCGAGGAGATGGACACCATGAACACCCTGGCTCACTTCGACGGCGGGCCCGGCCCGTGGATCCTGTTCTTTCCGCTCATCTGGGCAGCCGTCGTGACCGGCGGCATCACCCTCCTCCGCCGCACCGTCTGGCGAGGCCGCCGCGCGCCGTGGCAACGGGACGGCGCCGAGCGGAACGTACGCATCGACGAGAACTCGCCCATCGCCGTTCTCGGTCGCCGGTTCGCCTCCGGCGAGATCGACGAGGACGAGTACTGGCGTCGTCTTTCCGTCCTGAACGAGGAGTTCGGGAGCGCCGCCAAGGGTGGTGCGGCATGACCACCCCGACCGGACCCGGACATCTTGCCGCGACTACGACCACGCCTACGGTCGCGACCACCACCGTCCACGCCGCCCGCGTCACCGACGCCGTCAAGGTCTACGGCAGCGGCGACACCGCCGTACGGGCCCTGGACGGGGTCAGCGTCGGGTTTCCCGCCGGGCGTTTCACCGCGATCATGGGCCCCTCGGGCTCCGGCAAGTCCACGCTGATGCACTGTGCCGCGGGCCTCGACACCCTCACCTCGGGAGCCGCCCACATCGGCGACACCGAGCTCGGCTCGCTCGACGACCGGCGGCTCACCCTCCTGCGCCGCGACCGCATCGGCTTCGTCTTCCAGGCCTTCAACCTGGTGCCGACGCTGACCGTGGCCGAGAACATCACGCTCCCGAGGGACCTCGCGGGCACGCGTCATGACGGGGCATCAGCGGAGTGGAGCGATGCTCTCATCGATGTGGTGGGGCTGCGTGACCGGCTCCATCACCGGCCCGCCGAACTCTCCGGCGGGCAGCAACAACGCGTCGCCGTGGCGCGGGCGTTCGCGGGCCGGCCCGACGTGGTCTTCGCCGACGAGCCGACCGGCAACCTCGACTCGCGCTCCGGCGAGGAGGTGCTGCGCCTCCTCGGCCGCGCGGTGCGGCAGATGGACCGCACCGTCGTCATGGTCACGCATGACCCGGTGGCCGCGGCCCACGCCGACGAGGTCGTCTTCCTGGCCGACGGCCGCCTCGTGGACCGGATGGCGGACCCGACCGCCGACAAGGTCCTCGACCGGCTCAAGGCCTTCGATGCCAAGGGGGCGCCCCCGTCATGAATTCCTTCAACTCGTCCGCGCGCACGAGCAGTTCTCTATGGTCGTCCGCGCGCATCAGCTTGTCCTCCCTACGCGGCCACAAGCGACGTTTCGCGGGTACGTTCCTCGCGGTCATGCTCGGTGTCGCCTTCCTGGCGGGCACGCTGGTCATGGGCGACACCCTGCGCGGCAGCTTCGACACGATGTTCGGCAACGCGACGCGCGGCACCGATGCCGTCGTGCGCAGCGCCGACACCATCACCACCCCCGACGACAGCCAGGGCACCCGGCAGCCCGTCAAGACCTCGCTCGTCGAGAAGATCGAGCGGACCGAAGGCGTCGCCGCCGCCGCGCCCGCCATCCAGGGCGCGGGCCAACTCCTGGGCAAGGACCGCGAGCCCATCGGCGGCGAGGGCCCGCCCACGCTCGCCGGCAACTGGATCGACGACAAGGAGCTGAACGCCTACCAGTTGGCCGAGGGGCGCGCCCCCGCCAAGTCCGGCGAGGTCGTCGTCAACCGCGGCGCCGCGAAATCCGGCGACCTGAAGATCGGCGACACGACCACGCTGCGCACCCCCGACCCCGTCCAGGTGACGATCGTGGGCCTCGCCACCTTCGGCGGCGAGGACGGCATGGCGCAGACCACCTTCACCGGCATGACGCAGGCCGACGCCGAGAAGTACCTGACGCCCAAGCCCGGCGAGGCCGCGACCATCCAGGTGCGGGCCGGGCCCGGCGTGAGCGAGCGGGAACTCGTCGACGCGCTGAGTCCCGTACTGCCCAAGGGAGTTGAGGCGATCACCGGTGAGGCGTCGGCGGCGGAGAACACGGACAACCTCTCCGGCCAGTTCCTGACGCTCTTCACCGGCTTCCTGCTGGTCTTCTCCGGGGTCGCGCTGCTCGTCGCCACCTTCAGCATCCACAACACCTTCGCGATCGTCGTCGCCCAGCGCACCCGCGAGAACGCCCTCCTGCGCGCGCTCGGTGCCTCGCGCCGACAGGTCACGGCGGCCACCCTGATCGAGGCGAGCGTGGTCGCCGTGGTGGCGTCGGCCGCGGGGCTCGCGGGTGGCATCGGGATCGCGGCCGGGCTCCAGGAGCTCTTCCCGGCCATCGGATTCCCCTTCCCCGAGGGCGATTTGGTGATCAGCGGCCTGTCGATGCTGCTGCCGCTCGCCGTGGGCATCGTGGTGTGCGTCGGTTCCGCCCTGCTGCCCGCCGTACGCGCCGGGCGCACCGCGCCCCTGGCCGCGCTGCGCGAGACCGCGGTCGACCACTCCGGGGGATCGCGCACGCGCGCGGTCGCGGGTGGGGTCCTCGCGCTCGCCGCCGTAGGGCTCTCGCTTGTCGGTGTCCTCGTCAGTCCGTCCGTGTGGCTGGCCGGGGCCGGGGCCGTCCTCGCGCTCGTCGCGTTCGTGGTGCTGGGGCCGGTGGCGTCCTCGCGGGCGGTACGTGTTCTCGGCTGGCCCCTCGACCGGCTGCGCGGCGTCACGGGCGGGCTCGCCCGGCGCAACGCGCTGCGCAGTCCCAGGCGGACCGCCGCCACCGCGAGCGCCTTGATGATCGGTGTCGCCGTCGTCTCGCTCTTCACGGTCTTCGGCGCCTCCCTGAAGGCGACCATGGACCAGACGGTGAACCGGTCCTTCGCCGGTGACCTCGCCATCAGCACCCCGGGCTTCGGCGCGGGCGGCAGCGGACTCAGCCCCAGGCTGGCCCCCGCGCTCGCCGAGCGGCCGGAGGTGGCGACCGCGGTGGGCCTCGGCAAGGGCGCGGCGGAGGTCGACGGGGAAGGCCGCGCCCTGACGGTCACCGACCCGGGCCCCTTCGCCAAGTCCTTCGACCTCGGCAAGGTCGACGGGACGCTGGACGGCCTCGGCGCCGACGGCATGGCGATCAACAGGGAGGAGGCTGAGAAGCAGGACCTGAAGGTCGGCTCCAGGACCGAGCTCACCTTCGCGGACGGCAAGAAGGTCACCTTCACCGTCCATGCGTTGTACGGCCGGTCGGAGCTTGCCGGGGATTACGTCATCACCCGCGAGGCCTGGGCGCCGCACCGTATGCAGGACGCCGACAGTCTCGTCTCCGTCAGCTTCGAGGAAGGCGTGAGCGCGGACGAGGGCAGGGCCGCGGTCTCCGAGGTCGCCCGGGAGTACGGAAACCCGGATGTGCAGACGCGCGGTGAGTACGCGCAGTCGGCGGCGGGCGGCATCGACATGATGCTCACGCTGGTCTACGCCCTGCTGGCGCTCGCCGTCCTGATCGCCCTGCTCGGTATCGCCAACACGCTCACCCTCGCCGTCCACGAACGGACCCGTGAGCTGGGGCTGTTGCGCGCCGTCGGGCAGACCAGGGCGCAGCTGCGGGCCATGGTCCGCTGGGAGTCGGTGCTGGTCGCCGCCTTCGGCACGGCCGGTGGCCTGGTGCTCGGCGGCTTCCTCGGGTGGGTGCTCGTCAAGGCTTCGGACGGCGCGACGAGCAGTGCCTTCGCGTTCGCGGTGCCGCCCGTGCAGCTGGCGGTGGTCGTCCTGGTGGGCCTGACGGCGGGAGCCCTCGCGGGTCTGCGTCCGGCACGGCGGGCCGCACGCCTGGACGTGCTGCGTGCCATCGCCACCGAGTGACGTAGGACGCGCGCTCCACGGGGCCTGTCACCGCCCGGTCAGCCGACAACGGCCGACCGGGCGGGAGCATGTCCGGGCGCGTGCCCGTCGGCGAGCGCCCGCGTCCCCGTGTCCAGGTCCGCGAAGGGGCCCGCGGTGGTGGCGCCGTATGCCGGAAAGGCGGACGGCGGCGCGACGGTGGTCGTGGGGGCCGGAAGGGTGAACCAGACGACCTTGCCCGTGTCGCCGTGGGGGCGCACCCCCCAGCTCTCGCTGACGGCGGCGACCATGGCGAGCCCGCGGCCACAGGTCGCGAACGGCTCCGCGTCGCTGACCTCGGGGAGGCGGGGATCGTGGTCGTGCACGGAGACCGTGAGGCGGTCGAGCAGCAGCTCGATCTCCACGGTGCACACCTTGTCCGGCTCCGCGTGCCGGTGCACGTTGGTCAGGAGTTCGGTCACACCGAGCTCCGCCTGGTCTATCAACGGATCGAGATGCCAGTAGCGCAACTGCGCCGATACGATTCTGCGGACCTGGCCGATCCGCGACGGCAGAGCCTGGAGCTCCACCGTGCAATACCTGCTTGGCTGGCTGATCACGACTGCGGCTCCCCGAATTGTGGTCCGGAAGAAGACGACGATCGGATCCAGCAGCGGCCGCGGGGTCTGCCGGTCGTTGTATGTGACCGGCGGGCTGGTTCGCAGCGTCATCGCCGATGAACCCAGAGTGATGTGAGACCAGAGTGACTCAGGGGGTGCGGGCGTGCAACTCGCACCCTCCCGGCCGGGAGCTCGCGGGCTCCTCCTCGGGTTCGTGCCCAGCGGTCAGGCAGGTGCCCGGTGGCCCTTGGCCCTGCGTACCGCGTCGATGAACTTGCGGACCGTGGGCGGCCCACCCTTGCCGGGCGCCGGGTCGTGATCGGCGAGGGTCAGGCGATAGCGCGTGCCGTTCAGTTCGGCAAGGGCCCGGTCGTCGGCGGCGAACCACGGCTTGCCGGCTCGCACCGTCTGCACGGGCGCGCTGTCGATCTCCCTGCCATAACTGGTCAGCAGCTCGAACCTGCCGTCGGTGATACGGATTTGGCCCGCCCGGGTGAGGGAGCGCAGCCGTCGTCCGATCCGCACGCCTGTGGCCGTGAACTCCGGCTCCGCCATGACGTTCCGCCCCCTTGAGCGCTTCGGTATGTCGTTCCGTACGGGACCGCCTTCCCGTGCGGTGCAGTCTGCACGCACCTGACGTCGAGCACCAGTGCGTATGAAGACGTGGTCACAACTGGACCACATCCCCTCCTCAGTGTGCCGTGCCCCTGTGTCAGTCGGCTGTGCCAGGTGTGCCTTTGAGGTGCTCAAAGGTGTGTTTATGCAGGTGAGAAGCGTGCGGAAGGTGCCTATGATCGAGGTGTCCGGCCCGCTCCGAGCGTGGCCAGGTTGACGCCAAGGAGCCGCGCGGTGAGCACCACACAGCAGGATCAAGCCGACGAGCCGATGACCACGCTCGACGTGGACCGCAGCGACGCGGAGTACCGGGCCTGGCTCAAAGAAGCCGTGCGCAAAGTGCAGGCGGACGCCAACCGTTCCGCCGACACGCACCTGCTGCGCTTCCCGCTGCCGGAACAATGGGGCATCGACCTGTATCTCAAGGACGAATCGACCCACCCGACCGGCAGCCTCAAGCACCGCCTCGCCCGCTCGCTCTTCCTCTACGGCCTGTGCAACGGCTGGATCCGGCCGGGACGGCCGGTCATCGAGGCGTCCAGCGGCTCGACGGCCGTCTCCGAGGCGTACTTCGCCAAGCTGATCGGGGTGCCCTTCATCGCGGTGATGCCGCGCACGACCAGCGCCGAGAAGTGCCGCCTGATCGAATTCCACGGCGGTCGATGTCACTTCGTGGACGACTCACGCACGATGTACGCCGAGTCGGCCGCCCTCGCCGTCGAGACCGGCGGCCACTACATGGACCAGTTCACCTACGCGGAACGGGCCACGGACTGGCGGGGCAACAACAACATCGCCGAGTCGATCTACCAGCAGATGAGGCTGGAGCGCTACCCGGAGCCCGCGTGGATCGTCGCCACGGCGGGCACGGGCGGCACGTCGGCGACCATCGCCCGCTATGTGCACTACATGCAGCACGACACCCGGCTCTGCGTCGCCGACCCCGAGAACTCGTGCTTCTTCGACGGCTGGACCCACCACGACCCCGACGCCACCAGTGACTGCGGGTCCCGCATCGAGGGAATCGGCAGGCCGCGGATGGAGCCGAGCTTCGTGCCCGGCGCGATCGACCGCATGATGAAGGTGCCCGACGCGGCGAGCGTCGCCGCCGTGCGCGCCCTGGAGCAGGCGATCGGCCGCAAGGCGGGCGGATCGACCGGCACCGGCCTGTGGAGCTCCCTGAAGATCGTCGCCGAGATGGTGGCCGAGGGCCGCACCGGCAGCGTCGTCACGCTCATCTGCGACCCGGGCGACCGCTACCTGGACAAGTACTACTCGGACGCGTGGCTGGCCGAACAGGGGATGGACATCACGCCGTACTCCGCCGCGATCAAGTCGCTCCTGGCGAACGGGACCTGGACCTAGTCGGCCCTCAACTCCGGTACGGAACTCAGGCGTTGGCCGCGGCCAGGCGCCGGTCCAGGGCGGTGACGGCGTCGCGGAAGGCGCGGCCCATGCCCGGCCTGCCGAGCTTCAGGGCGAGGCGGAACGGCGCGACGCCGTCCGCGGCGAACGTCCACTGCACGCGGGTGCCGGTCCCGGCCGGGGTGAGCCGCCACTCCTCCAACAGGGCCCGCACGCCCGGGGCGTTCGTCTCGTCGACGCGATAGGCGTACCGCTGGGAGGCATCGGCCGCGACGATCGTCTCCCAGAAGCGGGTGCCGCCCTTGAGCCGGACCTCGCGGCCCTTGCCGCCATCCGCACAGTCGATGGGTTCGCACAGCGTGACAGCCGTGAACCACTCGGGCCAGCCGGTCATGTCGTCGGCCAGCGCGCCGTACACCGCCTCCGGGGGTGCGCTCACCTCACGCGCGAAGACCAGACGCACGGGAGCGGACTCGACGAACCGCAGTCCCACGGGCCTCAATCGGCGTGCCATCGAACTCAGCCCCCAAGCGGAATCGGGTCGTTGACCGGGCACCGACACCATAGCTGGCGGGCCGTCAGATGTCTGCGGTGCTCCCGGCGCTCTCCGCCCGCCCCGCGTCCACGCCGTGCTCGGCCCGCCCGTCGGCGCCCGGCTCCTCGGGCTCGCCCGTGATCACCAGACGCCGCAGCCGCTCGGAGATCTCCGTCCGCGCCTCCGCGGGCAGCCCCGCGTCCGTCACCAGCGTGTCGACCTGATCCAGGCCGGCGAACGAACTGAGGCCCACCGTTCCCCACTTGGTGTGGTCGGCGACCACGATGACGCGGCGCGCCGACTGCACCAGACGCCGGTTGGTCTCCGCCTCCGCGAGATTGGGCGTGGACAGACCGGCCTCCGCCGATATGCCGTGCACCCCCAGGAAGAGCACATCGAAGTGCAGCGCGCCGATCGCCTGGTCGGCGACCGGGCCGACCAGCGAGTCCGACGGGGTGCGCACACCGCCGGTGAGGACGACGGTCGCCGCTCCCTGGCGCTGGCCCGAGGTGCGCTGCGCGGAGTGGAAGACATCGGCGACCCGCACCGAGTTCGTCACCACCGTCAGGTCCGGCACGTCCAGCAGATGATGGGCCAGTGCGTACGTCGTCGTGCCGCCGGAGAGCGCGATCGCCGTGCCCGGCGCCACCAGGGAGGCCGCGGTGCGCGCGATGTCCTCCTTGGCGTTCAGCTCGAGGCCCGACTTGGCCTCGAACCCCGGCTCGTGCGTACTCGCCTCCACCACCGGGACGGCGCCGCCGTGCACCTTCTCCAGGACACCCTGGCGGGCGAGGGCGTCGAGATCGCGGCGGACCGTCATGTCCGACACACCCAGCTTGCGGGTCAGTTCATTGACACGGACCCCGCCCCGGCGGCGTACCTCATCGAGGATCAAGGCGCGGCGCTGCTCCGCGAGGAGGTTCTGATTCTCACTCACGTCCGTCCCGGCCCTTCTGCCTCGTCACACCCGTCGCGCCCGTCCATCACGCTGCCTCATCCTCGCACGGGCCACCGACAGGCGGTCCACCGCCCGATTCCGCGCGGTCACCTGGAACGGGGAGATTACGTGATGGCTGGTGTGGACGGGGTCAGGAATGGAGATCCTTCTCCCCTGACCACGCGCACATCGGGGGAAGCGAACAGTGGCAGCTGACCACAGAGAAGAGACGGCTCTCGAACTCCTCGTCCATGGGGTGGGGGGCACGACACCCGAACAGATGCTGGGCGATCCACGGACCGTCCGGATCTCCGGCGACGAGACGGCGGCCGTGTTCCGCCGCACCGAGGACGCCGACGCCGAGAAACGCCCCGACGACTACCGGGGCAAGCCGGTCCCCGAGGCGTACGTCTGGTGCAATCTGACCTCCGGCAACGGCTCACGGGCCCTGTGGCTCCTGCTGCTGCCGTTCATGGTGGTCAATCTCGCGCACTGGATGCGCCCCACCTCACGGCGCATGCGCAAGACCGTCCGGACGTACGGCGTCCTGGTGCGCCTGACCGGGCTCACCCTCACCGTCCTGCTGGTCGCCGCCGCCTGTGAGGTGGCCATCGACCTGGTCGCCTGGCAGTGCGCGGGCACTCCCGAGTGCGCCGCCGAGCGCTCCTGGCTCGGCTTCCTCGCGACCGACGCCTCCGGGCACGGCGGCTGGTGGAGCCAGCCGGGGCGCCGTCTCGCCTTCGCCGCCCTGCTGCCGGCCGCGCTCACCGGGCTGCTCTGGTACCTGTCCCAGCGCACTTGGAGCGCGTACGAGTCCCAGACGCCGCTGCCCCACCAGGACGACCCGGAGGAGGAGGCCGGCCGCGCCGCGCTCGGCAAGCCCGGCTTCTGGTACGGCCGCCGCCTCGTGGCCCGGCTGCGCGCCGCGCACACGGCCGCCGGATTTCTCACGGTGGCCGCCGCGGTCGGCGCCGCTGCCGCTCGCCACGACCGGCGGGCCGGCGGTCCCGCGCTGCTCGACGTCCTCGGCTGGCTTCTCGTCGTGACGCTGCTCCTGGGAGGCGGCTTCGTCGGACTGGTGGTCTGGCGCAGGGGCCGCAGCGAGAGCAGGCTCGACCGGCACCTCGACGAGAAGCTGATCCGCAGGCTGCCCCTGGGCGCGCTCACCCTGCTCGTCCTGACGCTTCTGTACGCGGGGTGGTCACGCCCGGACTGGACCTCCGAGGGCAGACTGCCGGGCAACGCGACCTTCGGCGGCATCGCCCTGGTCCAGGGGCTCCTGGTCGTCGCGCTCGCGGTGGTCGCCCGCATGCTCTACCGCACGGCCCCCGACCCGCGCACCGCCCTGCGGGGCTTCGCGGGCCCCTCCGTTGCCATGCTCGCCTGCGCGCTCGGTGGTGTGATGTCCGGAGGCGGCGCCCAGCGCGTCGCCGACTGGCTCGACGGTGCGGGGGAGCCGGGCTCCGGTGGCACCATCGATGGCCCACCCGTGCTCCTGACCTGGCAGGCATCCGTCATCCCGCCCCTCCTCGTGGTGCTCGCCGCGCTCTGCGGCTGGCTCGGCGTGCGCACCTGGCGGCGGGCACGCCGCGACCGGGAGAACATCCCGCTCGAATACCCCGGCGAGCCGAAGGACGCGGCCCGCAGCCGCCGTATCGCGGGCACACGCGCGCGTGCCGCCCTCACCGACCGTGCCCCCCTTCTGGTGGGGATCACCTCGGCGGTGACGCTGCTGCTCGGCGCGGGCGCTCTGGTGGGCGCATGGGTGAGCGAGGAAGTCCCGAGCAAGGCCGCGCAGGGGCTGCCACTCTTCTTCGAGGGCGCGGCCGAGACCTCGCAGGCGCTCGGCTCCTGGCTGATCGGCTTCGGTTTCATACTGTTCGTGACGTGGGGCCGCCGTGCCTACCGCGACGCTTCCGCACGGCGCACCATCGGCATCCTGTGGGACGTCGGCACCTTCTGGCCGCGTGCCGCCCACCCCTTCGCCCCGCCCTGCTATGCCGAGCGCGCGGTCCCCGACCTGACCTGGCGCATGCACACCTGGACCCGCGCGACGCGCGCCACCGGGGGCAGGCTTGTCATCTCCGGCCACTCGCAGGGCAGCGTTCTCGCCGCCGCGGCCGCCTGGCAGCTGTGGCCGTCCGTCCGCAAGAGGGTCGCTCTCCTCACCTACGGCTCACCCCTGGAGCGCCTCTACGGCCGCTGGTTCCCCGCCCACTTCGGCCCGGCCGCCCTCGGCTCCCTGCACCGCGAGGTCGACTGCTGGCGCAACCTGTACCGCGGCACCGACCCGATCGGCGGCCCCGTCCGGGTCCAGCCCGATGACGACGGACCCAAGGTCGACCACGACGCGCTCAAGGACCCCCTGGTCTACGGACGCACGGAGGAACACCCGCTCCCCGCACCGATCCTGGGCCACTCCGACTACCAGGCCGATCCCGCCTTCGCCGAGGAGCGGGCAAAACTGCTCGCCCGGCTCAAGCCCGCCGTGCCGGCGCCGCGCACCCTCGAACCCGCGGCCGAGCCCGTGGCGGCGGTCACGGCAGCTCCGGCAGATCCTCCGGATACAGCAGGGTGAGGTCGTCCTTGCTCGGCTCCTCGAACTGCGCGACCCGCCCCGCGTGCCGCTCCACCATCGCCTCGAACGTCTGGCGCGCGGTGCGGCCGTTGCCGAACGCGGGACCCTTCGGAAGCGCCGTGAAGTACTTCAGGAGGGCCTCGCCCGTCCCGGTGTCGAGGCGGTACTCGTGCTCCTCTGCCTGCTGCTCGACGATCCGCAGCAGCTCCTCGGGGGCGTAGTCGCCGAAGGTGATGGTCCGTGAGAAGCGGGAGGCCACACCGGGGTTGACCGAAAGGAAGCGCTGCATCTCGGCCGTGTAGCCCGCGACGATCACCACCACGGCCTCGCGGTGGTCCTCCATCAGCTTCACCAGCGTGTCGATGGCCTCCCGGCCGAAGTCGCGCCCGGAGTCCTCGGGCGACAGGGCGTACGCCTCGTCGATGAACAGCACACCGCCGCGCGCCCGGTCGAACGCCTCCTGGGTGCGGATCGCCGTCGACCCGATGTGCTCGCCCACCAGGTCGACCCGGGACACCTCGACGAGATGCCCGCTCTCCAGGACGCCGAGCGAGGCCAGGATCTCGCCGTAGAGCCGCGCCACGGTCGTCTTGCCGGTGCCGGGGGAGCCGGTGAACACCAGATGGCGGCGCACGGACGCGGCCTTGAGACCGGCGAGCTGCCTGCGCCGCCCCACCTCGATCATGTCCGTGAGGGCGCGCACCTCGCGCTTGACGCTCTCCAGGCCGACCAGGGTGTCGAGTTCACCGAGCACGTCCTTGGAGGAGCGGGACGGCGGCTCGGGGGCCGTGGCCGTCGCGGGCGCCAGATCCGTGCGCTGACCGGGGATCGCGCCGAGCAGCCCCACGGTCTGCTTGGCCGTCTGCGGGGCGGCCTCCTGTGCCGTGGACGCCGAGGCTGCCGCGGTCCGTACCCCGCCGCTCTCGTCGCTCGTGCAGTCCTCGATGAGCGGCCCGTCCTCGGCGAACTCGAAGCCGCCGCGCGCGCACCGCTCCGTGCGGCACTTCTTCAGCGTCGTACGGCAGCCGTCGATGACGTGGAAGCCGTACCCTCCGCTGTCGGTCACCCGGCAGCCGTGCAGGCTGCCGCGGCCGCCCGCCGAGACGTAGAAACCCGCCTCCGCGGGTGAAGTGACCGTGCAGCGCTCGAGGGTGGGGTCGGCGCCCTTGGTGACGATGACGCCCGTCTGGACACCGTCGACCGTGCAGTTGGCCAGGGTGCCGCCGCTGCCGTGGTCGCGGAACCACGCGCCGGTGGCGGCATCGCGGATGCGGCAGTCGTCCAGCTGCGCCGTCGCGCCGTCGCTCACGGAAACCGCCGTGTTGCGCACCTGGGAGAGATCGCTGTCGACGACGTCGGCGCGCGAGCCGCGGTCGAGGACGAACAGGGCGTCCGGCACGTCGTGCACCCGGCAGGACTCCAGGACGGCCGTCGCGCCGTCGCTGACCCACACCGCGGGGTAGTCGCCCGTGCTGTCGTGCATCTCGCACTGGTTGGCGTCCACGCGGGTGCCCGGGTCCCACACCGAGAGGCCGTTGCGGCCGAACTGCCGCACGGTGGAACGCGTGAGGGTCAGGACCGAGCGGGAACGCAGGTCGATCGCGTTCTCCGGGATGTCGTGGATGCGGCAGTCGGCGAGCGTGAGGACCGCGTCCGTGTCGAGCGTGACGCCGTCCGACGTCGTGCGGTGCACGTCGCAGTCCGTCAGATGCGCGGCGGCCCGCCCGGTGATCTGCACGCCCGAGCCCTTGACCTCGTACACCTCGCAGCCGATCGCCTCCAGGCCCGAGTGCTCACCGGTCACCGAGAGGCCCGCGCCCGATGCGTGATGCACCCGGCAGCGCTCGAGACGGGGGTGCGCGCCGCCGCGCACCGCTATGCCCGACTGCCCGGCCGAGACGACCTCGCACTCCTCGAAGACGCCGCCCCCGCCGTCGAGCACGGCGATGCCGATGCCGCCGGGGTTGTCGACCGTGCAGCGCCGCACGGTGGGGCGTGCGCCGCCGCGCACCTCGATGCCGCTCGCGGAACGTGTCACCACGCGTACGTCGATGAGTTCGGGCGCGCCGTCCTCGACGAGCAGCGCGGGCGCGGCCGAGTCCTGGCCCTCGACATGCAGGTCCTGCACCACGGCGGAGGACCGGACGGTGAGCGGCACCCCGTCGGAGGGCGCGATGCGGACGGAGCCGGGGGAGCCCTCGGGGCCGCGCAGCGTCACCGCCCGCTGGACGACGAGGTTCTCGCGGTACGTGCCGGGGGCGATGGTGAGGACGTCCCCGTCGCTCGCGGCCTCCAAGGCGGCAGCGAGCGATGCGTACTCACCCGTGCGGCGCCGCCACCGCGAGGTTCCGGTGTGCGTCACCTGGACCGTGCCCTGTGCCATGGAGTTGCTCTGCCCCCACCTTGTCGTACGCGGGACCTCACGACCTCGCGCAAGGCGCCGAAGAGTTCGGCCGGTCCACCGTAGCGCGCGCGGCGAGGGCGAGTTGACCCGATCGCCAGGCTCTCACCTGGTCATCGCCGCTCTCTCACCGGACCCGGAGGTCCGTATCGGTGCCCCGATCAGGGCTTCATGAGCCGGTGCCGGTCCGTCCCCAGTCCGGTCCCGCCTTCTCCCAGGCCTGGTCCCAGCGCTCGTGACGCCGCACCACGATCCGCCAGACGACGATCCGGCGGGCTGCCTCGACGAGTCCGGCGGCCGCCACGGCGGCGCCGATCCCGGCCAGTGCCGCGTGCGTGCTCGCGGTCGCGTCGTCCAGCGGGCGGCCGACCACCTGGCCGTGCTCGTCCGTCCAGAGCCGGAAGCGGTCGCCGGGGTCGGGGGACTCGAGGGCGGCCAGCACCGTGCCGGTGTGCGACGTGCCGTCCGGGGCGGTCCATTCGGCGAGCACACGGCTGTGCCTGTCGCGCGCGGAAGACGTCTCGGGATCGGGGTCGACCGGGGGTCTGGAAACCTTCCTGATCACCGTGCCCGCGACTTCGTGCCGCACTTCGCGCTGTTCCCGCACCGACTGAAGCAGGGCGTCCCGCGAGAGGCCGCCGACCGTGAAGCCGGCCAGCGGCACGGACACGGCGATGAGCAGCACGGCCACGAGGGCCACCCAGGCTTCGACGAGGTCGGTCTTTCGGCGCAGCGGATTGTGCCGCCAGCGCCAGAGCCCGACGAGTGCTCGCACAGTCCCGCACCCCCTTCCGCGTCCGTCCTCACCACGAGCGGCACGGCCCACGCGCCGGCGGGAAGAAGAGAGAGGCAGATCACCCTTCTCATCCACGCTCAACGACCGTGCCGGGCCCTCGAGTTCCCGAGCCGCCGACTCTCAATCGAGGACGGTGAACGCGTCGCCGACCCTGATCGATCCGGTCGTCTCCGGCACCAGATTCTGGCCGAAGACAAGCTGGTCACCGAACCGGCGGTGCTTGGCGAGCGTGCGCAGCGGCTCCTTGCCGCGCTCCGCGCTGCGCTGGTCGGTGGTGGTCACGACACAGCGTCCGCACGTCTTGGCCACCCGGAAGGTGACCTCGCCGATGGCGACGCGCGACCAGTCGTCCTCGGCCCACGGAGCCGTCCCGTCCACGACCACATTCGGCCGGAAACGGTTCATGGGGAGCGGCCCCTCGTCGGAGTGGTCGCCTTGCGCGATGAGCGAGTTCAGGGCGTCGAGGGAGGAGAGCGTGGTCAGGAGCAGCGGATACCCGTCGGCGAAAGAGACGGTCTCGCCGTCCTTGGCGTACGCCGGGTCGATGGGGCGCTTGGTCGCGGGGTCGTCGAGGTGGACGAGCCGGGCGTCCGTGTCCAGGTAGGCGCTGAACCAGGCGTGCGCCGCCGCGTCCGCGGGCACCGCCTCGACCAGGTCCTTCCAGATGTCCACCGTGACGGTCTTGCCCGAGGGCGGCACGGCGACCGTCAGCGGCTCGCGGCCGGGCGCGGACATGCGTATGCCGCCGCCGGGCAGGAGCTCGGCGGCGGCCAACGCCAGCCTCGGATGCGGTCGTTGCGTGATGATTCGTCCGTCGCTGTCCACCAGGACCCACCGCCGGTCACCCGCGAGCCCCCAGGGCTCGACGACGGCCTCACGCGGAGCGTGTCCCCCGACCGCCTTGAGCGGGTAGAAGTGGATCGAGTGCAGCGCTGGATTCGACATGCCGCCATCCTGCCAGCAGCCGCTGACAGGGGCGCATGCGACCGAATCAGTAGCCGCGGTAGGGGCGGTTGTACGGGTCCTCGTACGTCGCCGGGGCGGGGCGGGGTGCCGCGGGGCGCATGGCCTCGTAGCCCGTTCCGGCCGGGGGACGGTGTTGTTGCTGCTGGGGCCCCGGGTAGCCGCGCGGCGCCGAAGGCTGCTGCGGGATGTACGGCGCGGGCGCCTGCTGCAGCGGTGCGGGCTGCTGCGCGTAGCCGTACGAGGGGTTGTGGTGGGACGGGGCTGCGGGCAGCGCGGGAAGAGCCGACTGCAGCGCGGGCAGGTGACTGCCCGTGTCGTACGCGGAGGGGACCCGGATCGGGGCGATCTGAGGAGTACCCCGCTCGGCGACAAGGGAGTCGTAGATCGGAGTGTCCGGGAAGGACGGCGCGGAGTAGTAACCGCCGCCATAGGTGGAGCGGGGGGAGGTCATGACACATAAGTTAAGCCCTTGATGTGCTGGTTGGGGAGACCGATAAGAGGGTTGTTTTACGTGTCGGTAGTGACCGGACGTCCCCAATGTGAGCGAACTTAGGAAAAATCGGTCGCGCGGCGGCGTAGGGATCCTGTAAAAGCCAAGCTCCGTACGGGTTACCGGCGGTTGACGCTCGGTTGACGTGCGGGCCGTGCGGCAGGGTGTCGACGGTGGACATGGGCCTCTCGGGGGTCCGGGTAATAGGTTGGTCATGAACGGGACGGCGGCCTGGCCGGACGTGGCGACTTGCGATGGGGGCGGACATGACAATGCCTAAAGGATCGAATGTTCCCGTGCCGGCACCTGCCGTGCGCGTCGAACTGGGGTGGGCCTCAGGAGCCGGGGTGCCGGACGCCGACGCGTCGGCGTTGCTCCTCGCCGCTTCCGGAAAGGTGCGCTCGGACGACGACTTCGTCTTCTACAACCAGGCGGTCCACACCTCCGGTGCGGTGCGCCACGAGGGCAAGAAGACCGACGGCGGCCGGGTGACCGACGCGCTCGTGGTGGACCTCGCGCGCGTGGAGCCCGCCGTGGAGACCGTGGTGCTCGCCGCCTCGACGGACGGCGGCACGTTCGGGCAGGTCCCCGGCCTCTTCATCCGGGTCGTCGACGCGGCGAACGGCGCCGAGATCGCGCGTTACGACAGCGAGGACGCGACCGTGGAGACGGCGTTCGTCCTCGGCGAGCTCTACCGCCGCCAGGGCGCGTGGAAGTTCCGCGCCGTCGGGCAGGGTTACGGCAGCGGACTCCAGGGGCTTGCCACCGACTACGGGATCTCGGTGGACGAACCGCAGCAGGCGCCCGCGCCCGCCCCGGCCGCGGTGCAGCCGCCGCCCGCGCCGGCCCCGGTGGCTCCCGCCGCCCCCGTCCAGGCCCCGCCGCCACCCGCCGCGTCCCCCGCGCCCGGGGGCCAGCCCGTGCGCCTGACCAAGGTCACGCTCACCAAGGACGCCCCGTCCGTCTCGCTCACCAAGCAGGGCGGCACCTCCGGGGCGATGCGCGTGAACCTCAACTGGGAGGTGCGCAAGCAGTTCAAGGGCTGGGCCAGCAAGCTCGGCCGGGCCGTGGCCATGCACGCGGACCTCGACCTGGACCTGTGCGCCCTGTACGAACTGAGCGACGGCCGCAAGGGCGTCGTCCAGGCGCTCGGCAACGCCTTCGGATCCCTCGACCAGCCGCCGTATCTGCTGCTCGACGGCGACGACCGCACCGGAGCCGTGGCCAGCGGCGAGAACCTCACGGTCAACCTCGACCACATCAAGGACTTCAAGCGCATCGTCATCTTCGTGACGATCTACGAAGGCGCGCGCAGCTTCGCCGACCTGAACGCCACGGTGACCCTGCAGCCGCAGCACGGCGCCTCCATCGACTTCTCGCTGGACGAGTGCACGGTGCCCTCCACGGTGTGCGCGCTCGCGCTGCTCACGAACAACAACGGCGACCTCTTCGTCCAGCGCGAGGCCCGCTACCTGGTCCCGGAGCGCGGCGTGAGCCCGCAGCGCACCATCGACTACGCGTACGGCTGGGGCATGAACTGGACGCCCGGAAGGAAGTAGCGGGGGGGGGGCTTCAGTTCTGCTCGGGAGCGGGGTCGGGGCGGCTGTACGTCCGCCCCTTCCACGCCGCTCCGCGCCCCCTGTAGTGCTGCACCGCCGAATCCACCGTCATGAGGAGGTAGAGGAAAGCGGTGAACGGCAGCAGGGGAGCGAGCCAGAGGGTCTGCCGGTAGTAGCGCAGCATCGGGACGTACGTCGCCGTCATCACCAGCCACGCGAAGCCGCCGAGCACGGCCGGTCCCGCGCTGCCCGTGACCAGCCCGCCGAACAGCGCGACCGGCGGCAGCAGATAGATCAGGGCGAGCCCCAGGACCGTGCCGAGCAGGATCAGCGGGTTGTGGCGGAGCTGGGCGTAGGCGCTGCGCGAGATCATCCGCCATAGGTCGCCGAGCCCGGGGTAGGGGCGCACGCTGTCGACGCGCTCCGCCAGCCCCAGCCAGACGCGGCCGCCCGAGCGCTTCACCGCCCGGGCCAGCGTCACGTCGTCGATCACCGCGTGCCGGATGGAGTCGGGGATCGCCGCGCGCTCGGCGGCGGCCGTGCTCAGCAGGACGCATCCGCCGGCGGCCGCGGCCGTGCGCGAGCCCTTCTTCGCGATCCAGCGGAACGGATAGAGCTGCGCGAAGAAGTAGACGAACGCCGGGACGACGAGCCGCTCCCACAGGCTCGCGACGCGCAGCCGCGCCATCTGCGAGACAAGGTCGAATCCGGCCGTCTCCGCCGCCGCGACCAACTCCCGCAGGCTGTCGGGCTCATGGGCGATGTCCGCGTCGGTGAGCAGCAGATAGCGGGGTGCACGCGCGCGTGCCAGACCGATGCCGTGCCGCAGGGCCCACAGCTTGCCGGTCCAGCCCGGCGGTGGCTCTCCCGGTGAACCGATGGTGAGCGGCAGGCCGCCGTGCCGGTCGGCGAGGGACCGGGCCAGCGTGCCGGTGCCGTCCGAACTCCCGTCGTCGACAAGGAAGATCTCCGCCTGCCCCGGGTAGTCCTGGGCGAGCAGCGAGGGCAGGCTCTCGGGAAGGACGGCGGCCTCGTCGCGGGCGGGGACGATGACGCAGACCGGGGGCCAGACGTCCGGTTCGCGGCGCGGCGGCAGACGCAGGTCCGTGCGCCAGAAGAAGCCCTGTCCCAGCAGGAGCCACAGCCAGGCGGCAAGCGATGCGGCGGCGGTCCACACAACGGCGCTCATCCGCCGCAGTCTGCCCCACGCCGCCGGGCTCAGGAGGCCGATCGACTATGGTGACCGGGTGAAGATCGCGCTCATGGACTCCGGTATCGGCCTGCTCCCCGCCGCGGCGGCGGTACGTCGTCTGCGGCCTGACGCCGATCTCGTCCTCTCCTCGGACCCCGACGGACTGCCCTGGGGACCGCGCACCGCACAGGACATCACGGAGCGCTCGCTCGCCGTCGCGGAGGCCGCCGCCGCGCACCACCCCCAGGCGCTGATCGTGGCCTGCAACACCTCGTCCGTGCACGCCCTGCCCGCCCTGCGCGCCCGCCTCGAACCCGGCCTGCCCGTCATCGGGACCGTACCTGCGATCAAGCCGGCCGTGGCCGGCGGCGGCCCCGTCGCCATCTGGGCCACCCCCGCCACCACCGGTAGCCCCTACCAGCGCGGCCTCATCGAGGAGTTCGCCGGCGGCGTCGCCGTCACGGAGGTGCCGTGCCCCGGCCTCGCGGACGCCGTGCAGTCCGCCGACGAGGCGGCCATCGACAGGGCGGTCGCCGCGGCGGCGGCACTCACCCCGCGTGATGTAAGCGCCGTCGTCCTGGGCTGCACCCATTACGAGCTGGTCGGGGAGCGCATCCGCGCGGCCCTCCAGCAGCCCCACCTGCCGCCCCTGGTCCTGCACGGCTCCGCCGGAGCGGTCGCCGCCCAGGCGCTGCGCAGGGCCGGAGAGCTTCCCGGCCCCGGCAACGGCACGGAAGGCGGCCTCACGGTCATCCTCAGTGGCCGCGCCGCCGAGCTGCCCCTCGCCGCCCACACGTACGCCGAAGGCAGGCTCCTCGCGGCGGCCACTCCCGCACGCTGAGACCCGTACCGCCGGAGTGGTGACGCTCCGCGATGCCGTGCCTTCCCTCCGGAACGTGGGTACTCTCGGTCGCATGAGGGACCACACCCACGGCGAGCGGGGCAGCACGGCCGACGCCCTGCCGGAAGTCTGGACCGGAAGCGCGACCAACCGCGTGCAGTGGCTGCTGGCTCTGGCCGGCGCTCTCTGCCTGGCGCTGGGGATCGAGCTGGCCGTCGACAACATGTGGACGTCCGGGATCGCCGCCCTCGCCATGTCCGTCGTGGGGTGCATCGCCGCCGGGCTGCTGATCCTGTTCGGCACCCTCGCCTTCGTCCATGTCGCCGTGACGGTCGACAAGGACTGCCTGGAGGTGCGCTGCGGGCACATGGGCCTGCCGCGCCGCCGCATCCTTCTCTCCCACGTGGTGGGGGCCGAGTTCGCGCAGGTCGTCTGCCCCAGACAGTGGGGCGGCTGGGGCTACCGCTCGCGGCCCGAACTCGGCACCGCCGTCGTCGTCAGGCGCGGTGAGGGCCTGGTCCTCAGCCTGGGCGACGGCAGGAAGTTCACGGTCACCGTCGACGACGCCGAAGCGGCCGTGCGGATCATCCGCCACCGGCTGTCCCTGGCGGGGCGCCAGGCGGCCTGACCTGCGCCGGTTCATCGCCCAGCGGTCGCGCCGTGGCGATGCCCGCCAGATAGCCCGCTCCCGTCGTCACCGCCGTGAGGCTCAGCGCGTTGCCGACCGACGCCACCGCGGCCAGCGCCGTCAGGGCCGCTCCCGCCGACAGGACGACCTGGGTGGAGCGCGGCGAGCGGTACAGGGCGTACAGAAGCCAGCAGAACACCGCCGCGAGAAGGACCACACCCACCAGGCCCTGCTCGGCCACCTGCTGCAACGGCGCCGAATGGGGCTTGCCGTCGGTCAGGAGATGCTCGGCCACCGTCGGGCTGGAATCGGCGAACCGGCCGGGGCCCACGCCCACCGCGGGTTCCTGGCCCGCGAGCGCCAGCGCGTCCTGCCACAGCTCGACCCGGTGCCCGTCGAGCTGCCCCTCCAGGGACGCGCTCAGCCCCTCCGGCAGTACGTCGTCGGCGATCGCCCAGGTCAGACCGGTCACCACCGCCGTCGCCAGGGCGAGACCCGCCAGGCCGAGCACCCTGCGCCGCATCAGCGCGGTCGCCAGCGAGCACAGCAGGATGCCGGTACAGGCGACGACCCCGGCCACGGAACCCAGCGCCGCGGCGGCCACCACGATCCCCACGGCCAGCAGCCGCATCGCCAGCCGCGTCGAGGCACCGCGGGCCGCCCACGCCGCGGCGCAGGCCGCCCCCGAGGCCAGGATCAAAAGCGCCGCCGTGGCCCCGGTATGGCCGAGCGGCGCCGCGCTGACGGGGCCCGGCGAGAGCTGCGGTGCCGCCGCCGCGAGGCCCACCCCGGCCAGCGCACCGGCACAGGGCGCGGCGACCGGCAGCAGCGCGCCGCAGATGCGCCCGCCCGCGTAGCCCGCGGCCACGGCGAGTACCGCGAGCAGCACTCCCTCGGGCCGGCCGCCGTGCACCCCCGCTGTGATCAAGGTCCAGGCGGCGCACACGCCGAGCAGCGCGCAGCCCGTCGCGTCGGACGCGCTGCGTCTTTCGTATGCCCCTGGCGGCCCGGCCGTAGCGGCCATCCCCGTTGTCCCCACCCCGTCGCCCCCCGCCGTATGACGGGCCCCGAACGCTGTGGCTCGATCCGGCCGCAGGTCAGGGACTCGGGCACACCGTAGTCGCTGGAACGCTGAGATGTGGACGTCTTGCGCAGGAACGATTTGCCGATCGTGTGGAACAAGACCCTCGGCGGCCGGGCACGACCGTCCTGTCTTTGTCCAAGTGACGCGCCGTACACTCCCCGAGTGACCGCCACCACCACCTCCGTAGACGAGTCGGAGCAGCTCGGACCGCAGCCCGCGCCCGTTTCGCGCAAGGCCCGCTTTTTGCGCGCGCTCGTCCCGGCCACCGCGGCGGCACTCTCCGGAGTGCTGCTCTACGTCAGTTTCCCGCCACGCACCCTGTGGTGGCTGGCCCTGCCGGCCTTCGCGGTGTTCGCCTGGTGTCTGCACGGCCGCGGCTGGAAGGCGGGCCTCGGGCTCGGTTACCTCTTCGGCCTCGGCTTCCTCCTTCCGCTCCTGGTGTGGACCGGGGTGGAGGTCGGGCCCGGTCCCTGGCTGGCGCTCGCCGCCATCGAGGCGATGTTCGTCGCCCTCGTCGGAGCGGGCATCGCCGCCGTCTCCCGGCTGCCCGGATATCCGCTGTGGGCCGCCGCCCTGTGGATCGCCGGTGAGGCGGCACGCGCGCGCGTGCCGTTCAGCGGATTCCCCTGGGGGAAGATCGCCTTCGGACAGGCGGACGGCGTCTTCCTGCCCCTTGCCGCGCTCGGCGGCACCCCGGTGCTCGGGTTCGCGGTGGTCCTGTGCGGCTTCGGCCTGTACGAGATCGTCCGGCAGGTGCGCGACGCCCGCGACCCACACGGCCCCCGCGTCGTACGCCGCGGCGCGGCGGCAGCGGCCCTGCTCAGCGTGCTCGTCCCGGTGGCAGGGGCCTTCGCCGCACGCCCGCTCGTCAGTGACGACGCCGAGGACGGCACCGCGACGGTCGCCGCCATCCAGGGCAACGTCCCGCAGGCGGGCCTGGAGTTCAACGCCCAGCGCCGCGCCGTGCTCGACCACCATGTGCGCGAGACCGAGCGGCTCGCGGAGCGGGTGAAGGCGGGCAAGGCGAAGCAGCCCGACTTCGTCCTGTGGCCGGAGAACTCCTCCGACATCGACCCGTTCACCAACCCCGACGCCCACGCGGCGATCGAGCGCGCGGTGAAGGCGATCGGCGCCCCCATCTCGGTGGGCGGGGTCGTCGAGTCCAAGGACGGCAAGCTCTTCAACGAGCAGATCCTGTGGGACCCCAAGAAGGGCCCCACGGACACCTACGACAAGCGGCAGATCCAGCCCTTCGGCGAGTACATCCCGCTGCGCGACGTCGTCGGCTTCTTCAGCAGCGACGTCGGCATGGTGCGCCAGGACTTCAGCCGCGGCACCGAGCCCGGTGTCTTCACCATGGCGGGCACCGAGGTGGGCCTCGCCACCTGCTACGAAGCCGCCTTCGACTGGGCCGTGCGCGACACCGTCACCCATGGCGCGCAGATCATCTCGGTGCCCAGCAACAACGCGACGTTCGACCGCAGCGAGATGACGTACCAGCAGCTGGCCATGTCGCGCATCCGTGCCGTGGAGCACAGCCGCACCGTCACCGTCCCGGTGACCAGCGGCGTCAGCGCGATCATCCGGCCGGACGGCCATGTCTCGCAGAAGACGAAGTGGTTCACCGCCGACTCACTCGTCGAGGAGGTGCCGCTGCGTTCCTCGCAGACCCCGGCCACCCGGTTCGGCACCCTGCCCGAGGGCATCCTCGTGCTGATCGCCGCGGGCGGTCTCGGCTGGGCGGTGACGGGCGCCGTACGGGCCAGGCGCATCCGGCAGGGCCGTTAGGGTCGACTGCATGGCAACTCCTGACTTCATCCGCACGATCCGGGCCGACGCCGGTCACCAGCTGCTCTGGCTCCCCGGGGTCACCGCCATCGTCTTCGACGACGAGGGCAGAGTGCTCCTCGGGCGGCGCTCCGACAACGGCAAGTGGTCGGTCATCGGCGGCATCCCGGACCCGGGGGAGCAGCCCGCCGCGTGCGCCGTGCGCGAGGTCTTCGAGGAGACCGCGGTGCACTGCGTCGCCGAGCGCGTCGTGCTCATCGAGGCCCTGGAGCCGGTCACGTACCCCAACGGCGACACCTGCCAGTTCATGGACATCACCGTGCGCTGCCGCGCCGTCGGCGGCGAGGCCCGCGTCAACGACGACGAGTCGCTCGAAGTGGGCTGGTTCGCGCTCGACCGACTGCCCGACCTGCACGAGACCGGCATCTTCCGGATCAAGCAGGCCATGGCGGAGGACCAGCCCACCTGGTTCGACCGGAGCTGACGGGCCCAGCGGGCCGGCTCAGGTCGCCTTGATCATGTCGGCGCACTTCTCGCCGATCATCATCGTGGTGATGCACGGGTTGACCGCGGGCAGGAACGGCATGACCGAGGCGTCGGCGACCCGGAGCCCGCTGACGCCCTTGACGCGCAGTTGCGGGTCGAGCGGCGAGTCCGCGTCGTCGACCGCTCCCATCCGCACGGTGCCCGCCGGGTGGTAGACGGTGTTGTGGGTCTGGCGGATGTAGGCGAAGAGCTCGTCGTCGGTCGTGGCTTCCGGGCCCGGAGCGAGTTCGGCGCCCGCCCAGTCCGCCATCGGGGCCTGCGCCGCGATCTCCCGGGCGAGCCGCAGCCCGTACGTCATGACGCGGATGTCGTGCTCGTGCGTGAAGTAGCGCGGGTCGACCTTCGGCTTGTCACGGAAGTCGCGGGTGCGCAGCCGGACGATGCCCATCGAGCGGGCCCGGGTGACGTTCGGGGTGAGGCAGAAGGCGTTGTCGGTGGTCGGGTAGCCGCGCCGGTAGGTGTTCATGTCGAAGGGCACCGAGCCGTAGTGGAACATCAGGTCAGGGCGGTCGAGGCCCGGTTCGGTGTCCGCGAAGATCCCGATCTCCCACCACTGGGTGGAGGAGGTGACCATCGGCTGCTTCGCCTCCCACATGATCACGCCCTCGGGGTGGTCCTGGAGGTGGGAGCCGACGCCGGGGGAGTCCACCCGCACCTCCACCCCGCACTCCCGCAGATGCCCGGCGGGACCGATGCCCGACAGCATCAGGAGCTTCGGCGAGTCGATGGCCCCGCAGGCCACGATCACCTCGCGGCGCGCCCCGACGCTGTCGCTGTGAATGGTGTCGGGCTGCAGGAACTCGACGCCCGTGCAGCGCCGGTTCTCGTCGAACAGCAGCCGCCGTGCCTGCAGCCCGGTGCGCACCTCAAGGTTCGGCCGCATGCCGAGGATCGGGTGCAGGTACGACACCGAGGCGGACGAACGGGTGCCGTCCGGACGGGAGTTGATCTGGAACCAGTGCGCGCCGCGCTTCACCGTCTTGCCGGTGTTGAACGGGGTGGTGGGGATACCCGCCGCCGCGCACGCCTCCAGCAGGGCTGATCCGCACGGGTCGTTCGGCGGCACGCTCATGATGTTCACCGGGCCCGAGCGGCCGTGGTGGTCACCGGGCGCGTCGTTGGTCTCCAGGCGCTGGTAGAGGGGGAAGCAGTCCGCCGCGCTCCAGCCCGTGCAGCCCAGCGAGCCCCACTCGTCGAGGTCCTCGGCGGGCGCCCAGAACGCGATGCAGGAGTTGTGCGAGGAGCAGCCGCCGAGCACCTTGGCGCGGGCATGCCGCATGAAGCTGTTGCCGTTCTCCTGCGGCTCCACCGGGTAGTCCCAGTCGTAGCCGGACTCCAGGAGGGCCATCCAGCCCTCCAGGCGCAGGATGTTGTCGTCGCCGACGTCCGAGGGCCCGGCCTCCAGGACGCAGACGCTGACGTCCGGGTCCTCGGTCAGCCGCGCGGCGACGACCGCGCCTGCCGTACCGCCGCCGACCACCACGTAGTCGTACTCGGACCGAGGGCTCTTAGCGGGCATGGTGACTCCAGATCAGCGGGGTTCAGGGGGCGGCCGGGGGCGACGGGGGAGTGGTGGGGTCGGCGGGTGCCTCTTCGAAGCGGTGCTCGGCGAGTACGCCCGCCTTGTGCCGCTGCACGAACCAGTAGTAGGCGAAGCCGCCGCAGGCCACGATGCCGATGAAGACGAACGCGCCCCAGCGCAGGTACCAGTGCTGCGGTCCCGTCGCGTTGTAGACCTCCGCGCGCGGCCAGGCCAGGTTCAGGGACATGGCCGCGCCCCAGAGCACGGCCAGGATATTGACCGGCAGGCCGAACCTGCCGAGCGAGAACTTGCCCTCCGCGGGCTGCCACTGGCCGCGCAGCCGCCTGATCAGCATCGGCAGGGTGACCAGCAGATAGGCCAGGTAGATCATGATGATCGCGATGCTCGTGATCACCGAGAAGATCTGCGGCTGGTTGATGTTGATCACCAGGATGGCGACGCCGACGACGCCGATGATGATCGCGGGCAGCACGGGGGTCTGGAAGCGCGGGCTGACCTTGGCGAGCAGCGAGGAAGCGGGCAGCGTGCCGTCGCGGGCCATGGCGAACGCGAGACGGATGCCCGCCGCCTGGACCGCGAGTTCACAGACGGTGATGGCGACGACCACGCACCACAGCACGATCTCGCCGATCGTCGAACCGAGCGTGCTCAGGACCACGTACTGCAGGCCGTCCACGGACAGTTCCTCCGCGTGCAGGTCCGGCACGGCGAGGAGCGCGAACAGCAGGATGAGCCCGCCGATCAGGAACGAGAAGACGAGCGCCCGCAGGATGGCCCGCGGGGCGTTGCGGCTCGGGTCGAGGGACTCCTCGCCGAGCGAGGACGCGGTGTCGAAGCCGTACATCACGTACGCCGATGCCAGCGACGCCGTCAGGAACGCGCCGAAGTAGCCGAGGTTCTGGCCCTGGCCCAGGCCGCCGGTCTCCATGATGGCGCTGGGGCCGCGCGTGATGTGCGCGGCGAGCAGCACGATCAGGACGACGGCCGCGATCAGCTCGATCAGTACGCCCGCGGAGTTGATCCGGGCCATCAGCTTGACGCCGAACGCGTTGATCAGGGTCGTGAACAGGATCAGCACGGAGCCGAGCAGCACCGCGTTCTTCGCCGCGTCGGTCGTCCCGCTGCCGTCCCCGATGAACTGGAACGTGTCGGAGATCTGCGGCAGCGTGATCTGGTACGCGAGGGCGACCGCCGCCAGGGACACCATGGTGGCCGTCAGCATCATCCAGCCGCCGAGCCAGCCGATGTGCTTGCCGCCGAGCTGTTTGCCCCAGTTGTAGACGGACCCCGCGACGGGGTAGCGGGCGGCGAGCTCGCAGAAGCAGAGCGCCACCATCAGCTGTCCGACGAAGACCATCGGCCAGGACCACCAGTAAGCGGGGCCGCCGAAGCTCACGCCGAAGTAGAAGAGCTGGAAGGTGCCGGTCAGGATCGAGATGTAGCTGATCCCGGCGGCGAAGGTGTGGAAGTTGCCCAGGGTGCGCTTGAGTTCGGGCCGGTAGCCGAGCTTGCCGAGCGCGTCGTCGTCGTCCTGGTGCTGCTGCCGGGCGGCGTCGGCGGCCTCGGCGCCCTTGCCGGGATCCGTGCTCATTCGAACCACCTCTGTGGTGTCGGGGCGAGGTTGCGCCAGATGTGCTTGGCCTCCTGGTACTCGGCGAGACCGGCCGGTCCCAGCTCGCGCCCGAAGCCGGACTGCTTCATGCCGCCCCACTCCGCCTGCGGCACGTAGGGATGGAAGTCGTTGATCCACACCGTGCCCGCGCGCATCCGGGACGCCACCCGGTGCGCCTTGCCGCCGTCCTGCGTCCAGACGGCGCCCGCGAGCCCGTAAACGGTGTCGTTGGCGAGCGCCACCGCCTCGTCCTCGTCCCGGAACCGCTCGACGGTGAGCACCGGTCCGAACGACTCGTCGGTGATCACGGACATGCCCGGGGTGCACTCGTCGAGCACGGTCGGCGGGTAGTAGTAGCCGTCCGCGAGGGCCGCGTCGTCGGGCCGCGCGCCGCCGCACCGCAGCACCGCGCCCTCGGCGAGGCCCGCCGCCACGTACGCCTCGACCTTGTCGCGGTGTGCCGCGGAGATCAGCGGTCCGGTGCGGGCGTCGTCGTCGAAGGGACCGCCGAGCCTGATCCGCTGGGCGCGCGCGACCACCTCGTCGACGAACCTGTCGTGCAGCTCGTCCTCGACGAGCAGCCGGGCCCCGGCCGAACAGACCTGGCCCGAGTGCAGGAAGATCGCCATCAGGGCGTAGTCGACGGCCGCCTCGAAGTCGGCGTCGGCGAAGACGATGTTCGGGTTCTTGCCGCCGAGCTCCAGGGCGACCTTCTTCACCGTGGGGGCCGCGGCGGCCATGATGCGGCGGCCGGTGACGAGCCCGCCGGTGAACGACACCATGTCGACCCGCGGGTCCTCGCTGAGCGGGGCGCCCGCGGTGGGGCCCGCGCCCAGGATCAGGTTGGCGGCACCGCCGGGCAGCCCGGCCTCGGTGAGCAGGCGCATCAGGATGATGGCGGTGTGCGGGGTCAGCTCGCTGGGCTTGAGGACGAAGGTGTTGCCGGCGCCGAGCGCGGGGGCGACCTTCCAGGCGGTCTGGAGCAGCGGATAGTTCCACGGCGTGATCAGCGCGCACACCCCGACCGGCTCGTGCACCACCCGGCTGTCCACCTCCGGGCTGCCGGCGTCGACGACCCGGTCGGTGCCGCCCGCCGCCGTCAGGTTGCCGAAGTAGCGGAAGCAGTTCGCGATGTCGTCCATGTCGTACTCGCTCTCCACGAGCCGCTTCCCGGTGTCGAGGGATTCGGCGCGGGCGAGTGCGTCCTTGTCGCGTTCGAGGAGGTCGGCCACGCGCAGCAGCAGACGGCCGCGTTCGGCCGCCGGGGTGCGGGGCCACGGACCGGTGTCGAAGGCGTCACGCGCGGCGGCGATCGCCGCCGCGGCGTCCTTCGGCCCTGCCTCGTCGACGGTGGCGACCAGGGTGTTGTCCGCCGGGCAGCGGATCTCCCGTGTCTGCCCGTCCACGGCAGTGGTCCATGTTCCGCCGATGAACAGCTCCGGCATGACGGCTCCTCGGGGGGATGGGATGCGCGGGTGCTCCACCAATGGACGCTATGGAGATCGGCCCGCACGCGCACCACAGGAGCCGCTGATCGGGGCAGCCGTCCCCCTCCGTTAGCCTGAAGGCACGATGAACCGGCTGAGCACGTCATGGGGCGCGTACGACCTCACACGATTTCCCGAGGACCCGCGCGACCCGCTGCGCGCCTGGTCCGCCGCCGACGCCTACCTGCTGCGGTACCTCGCGGGCGAGGACGGCGGGCCCGTCGGGGCCGAGGAGGC
This sequence comes from Streptomyces sp. NPDC055099, assembly GCF_053607685.1. Taxonomy (NCBI): domain Bacteria; kingdom Bacillati; phylum Actinomycetota; class Actinomycetes; order Kitasatosporales; family Streptomycetaceae; genus Streptomyces; species Streptomyces sp. NPDC055099. Next base: position 53,156 of record NZ_JBSGUA010000010.1, read on the forward strand.
GGCGAAGCCCGTCGACCTCTCCGGCACCGTGGCCGTCGTCGGTGACCGCTGGGGCGCGCTGACCACCGCGCTCGCCGAACACGGGCCGACGCTGATCACCGACTCGTTCCTCGCGCGCGAGGCGACGCGGGCGAACGTGGCGCGCGCCGGGTTCGCGCCGGACGCGGTGCGCCTGACGACGACGGGCGACGCCCCGCCGAGCCGGATCGACGTACTCCTGGTCCGCGTGCCGAAGAGCCTCGCGCTCCTGGAGGACCAGCTGCACCGGCTCGCGCCCGCCCTGCACGCGGGCACGGTCGTCGTCGGCACCGGGATGGTCACCGAGATCCACACCTCGACGCTCGACCTCTTCGAGCGGATCATCGGGCCCACGCGCACGTCGCTGGCCCGGCAGAAGGCCCGGCTGATCTTCAGCACGCCGGACCCGGAGCGCGACCCCGGTCCCAGCCCCTGGCCGCGCAGCTACGTCCTCGACGACGACTCCGGGGCGGGAGCGGGACTGACGGCCGTCAACCACGCCGGGGTGTTCTGCGCCGAGCGGCTCGACATCGGCACCCGCTTCCTTCTGCAGCACCTGCCGGCCGGCAGGGGAGCCGCCGGGGGCGCCGCGCACGTCGTGGACCTGGGCTGCGGCAACGGCGTGCTCGGCACGGCCGCCGCCGTAGCCGACCCCGAGGCCACGGTCACCTTCATCGACGAGTCGTACCCCGCCGTCGCCTCGGCCGAGGCCACCTTCCGCGCCAACGCCGCCGAGACGGCGCGTGCGGAATTCATCGCGGGCGACGCGCTGGCGGCCGTCCCCGCGGGCACGGTGGACCTCGTCCTGAACAACCCGCCCTTCCACACCCACCAGGCGACGTCCGCCGCGACCGCCTGGCGGATGTTCAGCGGGGCACGCGCCGCGCTGCGCCCCGGCGGCGAGCTCTGGGTGGTCGGCAACCGCCACCTCGACTACCACGTGAAGCTGCGGAAGCTCTTCGGCAACGCTCAAGTCGCCGCCAGTAACCCCAAGTTCGTGATCCTGCGGGCGGTCAAGCGCGACCGCTGACACCGGCCGCTCGCCGCGCCCCCTCGTCTGTCTCAGGCGTCGAAGGCGGTCGCGCGGGTCACCTTCTCCCAGGTCGCGATCTCCGCGCGGACCGAGTCGAGGTGGCCGACGACCGCGTCCACGGCGTCCTCGCCCAGCGGCAGGCGCAGCGGGGTCTCGTCGGCGTCGAGCGCGGTGAGGATCGCCGCCGCGGCCTTGGCCGGGTCGCCGGGCTGCGTGCCGTCACCGCCCGCGACCATCGTGCGGGTGGCGCCCGCCGTCGGCGCGTAGTCCGGGATCTCCACCGGGCTCGCGCTGGTGTTGCCGAACAGGCTCGTCCGGAACGCGCCGGGCTCCACGATCAGGACCTTGATGCCGAGCGGCCCCACCTCGGCGGCCAGCGCCTCGGACATCCCCTCGAGGGCGAACTTCGTGCCGCTGTACGCCGAGAAGCCCGCGAAAGACATCTGCCCGCCCATGCTGCTCATCTGCACGATCGCCCCCGAGCGCCGGGCCCGCATGTGCGGAAGGACGGCGCGGGTCAGCGCGGCGGGACCGAAGACGTGCACGTCGAACAGGGCACGCAGCTCGGCGTCCGAGTCCTCCTCCAGGGCGCCGACATGGCTGCGGCCCGCGTTGTTCACCAGGACGTCGATGCGTCCGTGCCGGTCGGTGACGTCACGCACGGCGGCCTCGATGCCGGCCGTGTCCGTCACGTCCAGGGTGAGGGCCTCGACCTGGTCGGGGTGCGCCGCGACCAGGTCGTCCAGGGAGGACGCGTTACGGGCGGTGGCCACGACCACGCCGCCCGCGGCGACGGCCGCCTCGGTGATCGCCCGGCCGAAGCCGCTGTTCGCGCCTGTCACGAGCCATACCTTCGTCATGCCGAACTCCCCTTGTAAGTACGCCGGTTCACTCATCCCCGGCTCTGGGGATCATCCTGCGGCGGAATCGGATGGCCCGTCCAAGACCTGACGTGATAGCTGATGGTTATGGACTTACACGGCACAGGTACAGGCGCAGGCGTACACGGCACCGACCTGCACGGCAGGGACGTACACAGCAGGGACCTCCGCTACTTCGTCGCGGTGGCGCAGGAGCTGCACTTCACACGGGCCGCCGAGCGGCTCTTCGTCTCGCAGCCCGCGCTGAGCAAGCAGATACGGTCCCTTGAACGGCAGTTGGGCGCCGACCTGTTCGTGCGCGAGAGCCGAGGCGTGCGACTCACCCGCGCGGGTGCGGCGCTCCTGCCGTACGCGCAACAGGTCCTCGACCACTGGCGGTCGGCGGTCGGCGCGGTGGAGCACGCCAAGACCGAGGAGCGGGCGACGCTCTCCGTGGGCATGAGCACGCGACCGGCTCGCGGCGGCATCCTGCCGGCGGTACGGTCCCGCTTCGGCGAAGCCCACCCACAGGCCACGGTCCGTCTCCGGCAGGTGAGTTGGGGGGACGCCAGCGCGGGCCTCGCGGACGGCACGGCGGACGTGGCCTTCGTCTGGCTGCCGCTTCCGGACCTGGAGCGCTATGGGTGGGTGGTGGTCGCCGAGGAGCCGCGCCATGTCGCCCTCCCCGCGACGCACCGCCTCGCGGACCGGGACGAGATCGACTTCGCCGACCTCCTCGACGAACCCTTTCTCGCGCTGCCCCCGAGCGCGGGCGCGCTGCGGGACTACTGGCTCGCCCTGGACGCCCGCGCGGGGCGCCCACCCCGCATCGGCGCGGAGATCGCCAGTACCGACGAGACGTACGAGGCGCTGGTGGACGGCCGCGGGGTCTGCCTGGTCGCCGCGGGCAACGCACCCCTGATCACGCTGGGCGGCGTCGTCACGCGTCCGGTCCGCGGCATCACGCCCAGCAGGTTCGCCCTGGCCTGGCGCTGGGGTGACGACCGGCGCCCGCTGGTGGCCGCGTACATCAAGGCGTGCGGGGAGGCGCTGGGGCGGGCGGAGTAGGGGCTCGGGCATAGGCCGTCCAGCCGCCCGCGGTCACCCGCCCAGGCACCCCCAAGCCGCCCGCGGGTCCATCTCGCCGCATCTCGTCGCAACCGTTGACCTTGCCCCAACACCCCCTTACCGTTTCGGCGTTCGGAGTATCAGATGGCGTTCGAAATGACGAACGTCGGCGTGAGGGGAGCCGCATGAGCCACAGTGAAGTACCCAGTCGCAGAACCATGTTGAGGGGGACGCTGGCCGTCGGCGCCCTCGCCGCAGCACCCGCCCTCACCGCCGCACCCGCGCTCGCCCAGGCGCCCGCCCACGTGGCCTCCCGGGCCCCGGCCTACCGCAATCCGCTCGTCGAGCAGCGTGCCGACCCGCACATCCAGCGCCACACCGACGGCCACTACTACTTCACGGCGACATCACCTGAGTACGACCGCATCATCCTGCGCCGCTCCCGCACCCTGCGGGGCCTGACGCGCGCGGACGAGTCCGTCATCTGGCGGCGGCACACCAGCGGCGACATGGCCTCGCACATCTGGGCGCCGGAACTGCACCACATCAACGGCAAGTGGTACATCTACTTCGCCGCGGCCCCCGCCGACGACGTGTGGAAGATCCGCATCTGGGTCCTGGAGAACGCCAACGCCAACCCCTTCAAGGGAGCGTGGACGGAGAAGGGGCGGCTCACCACGGCCTGGGACACCTTCTCCCTCGACGCCACAACTTTCACGCACCGCAGCAGCCGCTACCTCGCCTGGGCGCAGTACGAGCCCGGCATGGACAACAACACCGGCGTCTTCCTCTCCCGCATGGCAAACCCCTGGACTCTGACGGGCCCTCAAATCCGCCTGACCACACCCGAGTACGACTGGGAGTGCGTCGGCTTCAAGGTGAACGAAGGTCCCAGCGTCATCCAGCGCAACGGCCGCGTCTTCCTCACGTACTCGGCGTCCGCGACCGACTTCAACTACTGCATGGGGCTGCTCACCGCGGACACCCGCAGCGACCTCATGAACCCCGCGTCCTGGGCCAAGTCACCGACCCCCGTCTTCACCAGCAATGACACGACCAAGCAGTACGGCCCCGGGCACAACTGCTTCACCGTGGCCGAGGACGGCCGCACCGACGTCCTCGTCTACCACGCGCGCCAGTACAAGGACATTGTCGGCGACCCCCTGAACGACCCCAACCGGCACACCCGCGTGCAGGGGTTCGGCTGGAAGGCGGACGGCACCCCGGACTTCGGCATCCCGGTCGCCGACGCCGCGTCCTAGGACAGCGGCCCGAGGAAACGCCGCACGAAGGCGTTGCGGAACTTCCCCGCCGGGTCGAGGCGTGCGGCGAGCGCGGCGAAATCAGCCGCGTGCGGATAGCGCGCGCCCAGCTCGGCGGGGTCCGCGGCGAACACCTTGCCCCAATGCGGACGGGCCTCCAGGCGCGCCATGCGTTCCTCGACGCGTGCGACCACCGGGAGCACGGCCGCCGCGTCGGGCACCCAGGTGAAGTGGAACGCCACGGTGTCGCGGCCGTGCGCGGGGCTGAGCCACTGGGCGTCGGCGGCGACCGTGCGCACCTCGCACACCTGAAGGACCGGCGCCACCTCATCCCTGAGGGAGTCCAGGGCGTGCAGGGCCGTCAGGGCGTGCACGCGCGGCAGCAGATACTCCGACTGGAGCTCGGCGCCGCTGCTCGGCGTGAACTCGGCCCGGAAGTGGGGCAACCGCTCGTGCCACGGACCCGGAACACCCAACTGCTGGGTGCAGTTGACGGCGGGCATGCCCGGCACCGGGTGCTGCGGCGCGGTCGCGGGCGCCGCCCAGGGAAAGTCCACGGGAGCCTCGCCGCGCTGCTTGAGCCACACCTGGTTGAAGCGCGGCCCTCGCCAGTCGGTGAACAGACTCACGCTGTACGCAGCCGACGTCACCGCCTCGAAGTCGAGGCCGGCCAGCGGGAGCTCGCCGAACACGTGCTGGCTCACCCCGAAGTCCGGCTCCAGATCGAGGGTGAGCGAGAGGACCACGCCGAGCGCGCCGAGCGAGACGACGGAGCCGTCGAACCCGTCGTCGCCGCGGTTCAGCACCACCGTCTCCCCGTCGGCGGTCACCAGCTCCACCGCCCGCACGATCTCCGCGAGCGACTGATTGCCGTTGCCGGAGCCGTGCGTCCCCGTGGCGACCGAACCGGCCACCGAGATGTGCGGCAGCGAGGCCATGTTCGGCAGCGCGAGCCCGAACGAGGCCACGTACCGCGCGAGTTCGGCGTACCGCACGCCGCCCGACACGCGTACGGTGTGCGCCGAGGTGTCCACGTCGATGGACGGCTCAAGAGCGGACAGGGACAGGAGCACCGCGTCCGCCGCGTCACCGTCCACGTCGGCGATCCGGTTGAACGAGTGGCCGCTGCCGAGCACCCGCACCTGCCGACTGCCCGCGACGAGCGCCCGCACGGCGGACGGCGAGGTGGGCCGGTGCAGCTCACGGGCCGAGAAGGTGATGTTCCCGGCCCAGTTGGTCACGGCCCCCACGGTGCCGTCCCGGCCGGTGGCCGTGCTTCGTCGGCTGTCCGCGCCTGCCCCCGTTGTTTCCATGGTCACGATTTTACGGCTCGGGGCCGGCGGACTCAGGCCCGCATCACCAGCCGGTCCACCGCCGGGTTCCCCGAGCCGTAGGGGACCGGCAGGAGGCCGGGGGTGTCGGCGCCGGTCGCGTACAGCGTCTGTTCCAGGGCGCTGATCAAGGGTTGCACGTCGACCGGTGGGCGGACCACCAGGCGCAGGAAGCGGCTTGAGCTGCCGATCTTGTTGCCGCACTCGCGCACCAGGATGCCGTGCTCCGCGAGCAGCCGGTCGCGCAGGACCGCTCCGTCGACCCCGTCGGGAAGGCGCACGTACACGAAATTGCCCTGCGAGGGATAACTGGTGAGTCCGGGGAGCCGGCCGAGGTGCCAGATCATCTCCTGGCGGTCGCGGCGTACCTGACGCAGGCTCAGGTCGTAGGCGTGGCGGTGCTGTCTCAGCATGAACACCACGGTCTCCGCGAAGGAGTTGAGGTTCCACTTCGGCAGTGCGGCGCGTACCCGGCCCGCGAGGCCTGGGTTGGCGACTAGGTAGCCGAAGCGCACGCCGTGCAGCCCGAAGTTCTTGCCGAGGCTGCGCAGCACGATGACGTTGGGCCGCAGGACCGCCTCGTCGGCGACGCTCGACTCCGGTCCCGCGTCGGCGAACTCCAGGAACGACTCGTCCACGACGACCAGGTCGAGATCCTGCAGCGCGTCGAGCAGCGCGAGCACCGAGCGGCGCGGCAGCATGCCTCCGTCCGGGTTGTTGGGGTTGCAGATGACCGCGGTGCGCGAGCCGCGGGCCCGCACGAAGTCGACGAAGGCAGCCGGATCGAGCACGAAGCCGTCGGCCTCCGGAAGGAGGTACATGTCGACCCGTTTGCCGGTCTCCATCGACTGGTCGGTCCACCGCCCGAACGTCGGCACGGGCACCGCGAGCGCGTCGCGCACCAGCAAGTGGTCGATCCAGGTGATGAGTTCGGTCGAGCCGTTGCCCATCACGACGGTCTGCGGGTTGAGCCCGAGCACGGCGCTGAGCTCGGCGGTGATGGTGTCCGCGCCGCTCGGGTAGTACGTGAGGATGTCCCGCAGCCGGCCGCCCAGCTCCTCGTACATCTCGGGCGTGGGGAAGTACGGATTGCACGGGATGCAGAAGTCGACGAGCGGCCGTCCGCTGTCCGCCGCCGCCCTGTTCAGCGCGGAGTACGAGGGGGTGTGCGCGGTGGACGCACGGAAGAGGGCGGTGACGTTGCCCGCGTCTGCCATGGGAGCACTCCGGATGGGGGAGGGTGGTGTCTCCCGTACATACGTACGCGGGTGAGGGTGTGCTCATCCGTCAGCTTCGTGGAATCCAGACCCGCATGGCCCCCTCTTCCCGGTGTGCCCACGCGTAGTAGGGCACCGCCGTCAGCGGGGTGGGTGTCCCGTCCGAGCGGCGGTGGCCGGTGGTGGTGACGACCGTGACGCCGCCCAGGAGGTCCGGGCGGTGCTCGGGGACGAGGCGGGCGTCCGGTGCCAGGGTCACCTCGTCCAGGCGCGGGGCCACCCGCTGGTCGACGCCTTCCAGGCAGTACACGAGGGGTCCGCGCTCGATGGCGAGGCAGCCGCGCACGGCGTCCACCCGTGGGTCGGGCTCCGTGAGGCGTACATCCAGGGCGAGGTCGAGGACGACGCGCTCGCCGGGCAGCCAGCGGCGGCGTATCCGCAGCCAGCCGCCGTCCGCTTCGGTGCGGTCCTGCCGGTCCGGCGCGGCCACCGTGAACTCGGCGCACCAGGAGGGGATGCGCAACGAGAGCGTCCAGTCGCGGTCAGCCGGTGCCGCGTCGACGGTGACCGTGATGCGGCCCTTCCACGGGTAGTCGGTCCCGACCGTGACGGCGCCGCCCGTGTCCGTCGCGTATGAGCCCGTCGCGTACTGGTGCAGTTGCAGGCCGTCCGCGTCCCCGCTCGCCACGTAGTGGGGGAGCGAGGCGAGCAGCCGCATGACGTTCGGCGGGCAGCACGCGCAGCTGAACCACGGCGTGCGGCGGGGCGCCTGGTCGCCGGTGCGCGCCTCGTGATCGTCACGCACCTGGAGCGGGTTGACGTACAGCCAGCGGTCACCGTCGAGGGCGACCCCGGACAGGAAGCCGTTGTAGAGGGTGCGCTCGACGAGATCGGAGTAGCGGGTCTCGCCCGTGAGCAGCGCCATCCGCCAGGACCACTGCACGGAGGCGATGGCCGCGCAGGTCTCCGCGTACGCCCGGTCCGGCGGCAGCTCGAAGGGGTCGCCGAACGCCTCGCCCTCGTGGCGTGCGCCGACACCGCCCGTGAGATACGTCTTCGTGGCGGCCATCGAGTGCCAGAGCCGCTCCAGGGCCTCGCGCAGGGTCGTCTCGCCCGTCTCCACGGCCAGGTCGGCGGCCCCGGCAAGGAGGTACAGCTGACGCACGGCGTGCCCCGTGACGGTCGGCGCCTCGCGCAGGGGCAGGTGGTCCTGCCAGTACGCCGGGCCCGGATCGCGGGCGCGGTCGATGCCCTCCGCGAGCAGTCCGTGGCCGCGGCGGTCGGTGAGGTGGCCCGCGAGGTCGAGGAAGCGCCGCTCGCCGGTCTCGCGGTACAGCTCCACGAGGGCGGTCTCTATCTCGGGATGTCCGCAGATTCCGTGCTTCTTCTCCGTTCCCTCGCTCGTCGCGTCCGGTCCGAAGAGGGCGTCGATGTGCGTGGCGAACCGGACGGCCACGTCCAGGAGTTCGCGGCGTCCGGTGGCCCGGTGGTGGGCGACGCCCGCCTGGATCAGATGGCCCGCGCAGTACAGCTCGTGGCCCCAGTCGAGCTCGTTCCAGCGCCGGTCGGGGCGGGCGACCTGGTAGTACGTCTGGAGGTAACCGTCGGGGTCCTGGGCGGCGGCGACGAGCGAGGTCAGCCGCTCCACGTCCGCGGCGAGACCGTTCGCGTGCGGGCCCGGTTCGTCGGCCAGCTGCCAGGAGGCGGCCTCCAGCCACTTGTGGACGTCGGAGTCCTGGAACGGGAAGTCCCCGGTGAAAACTCCCGCACCCTCGGCCGCGGCCCGCAGGTTGGCCAGGTTGCCGGCCTGTTCGAGGCGCTCGGGTCCCAGCGGGATGCTCACCGAGGCGTTGGTGTGCCGCCGGGCGGCCCAGAAACCGTCGGTGATGCGTGCGGTGGCCGCCGGGCGCAGGGCGGTGTGGGCGTGGGAGCGAAGGCGGATGGGCCCTTGCGAGCCCTGGGGCCCATGCGAGCCATGGGGTCCCTGAGATCCCGCGGGCTTCTGAGATCCCTGAGGTCCCTGGGGCTTCCGAGATCCATGGGGTGCGGGCGAGGGCGGGAGATCGGGCATACGTGCCATTCCTCGGTGCCATGTGCGTTCGATATCTAGAACATCGTTCGGACATCTGCTACTGGCGCTGACGCTACCGTGGGCCGCGGGGCGCGGGGGAGTGGTCGGCCGCATCCGGCACTTTCGCCTCACGCCTGCCCCCGGCCACGGCTCCTACGATCGGGAGCCATGAGCCCCCGCCTGCTGATCTACAGCCGAACGACCGCTTACCGGCACGCCTCGATCCCCGCCGGGGTCGCCGCCCTGCGCGAGCTCGCCGCCGGGATCGGTTGCCCGGCCGACGCGACCGAGGACCCGGCCGCCTTCGAGCAGGACCTGTCCGCTTACGCGGCGATCGTCTTCCTCTCCACCAGCGGCGACGTCCTGACCCCGGCCGGGCGGTCGGCGCTGCGCGCACACCGGTCGGCGGGCGGCGGCTTCCTGGGCGTCCACGCCGCGGCCTGCACCGAGTACGACTGGCCGTACTACGGAGAGCTCCTCGGCGCGCGCTTCGCCCGCCACCCCGCGCTCCAGCCCGGCCGCCTGATCATCGAGGACCACACGCACCCCGCCACCGAACACCTCCCCGCCACCTGGGAGTTCACTGACGAGTGGTACGACTTCCGGGCCTCGCCGCGTGATGCGGTGCGGGTCCTGGCCTCCGCCGACGAGACCTCGTACGAGGGAGGCGGCATGGGGGCCGACCACCCCCTCGTGTGGTGTCACGACCACGGCGGCGGCCCGGTGTTCTACACGGCCCTCGGCCACGCCGCCGAGGCCTACGCGGACCCGGTCTTCCGCGACCACCTCCTGGGCGGCCTGCGGTATGTGACCGGCGTCGGCTGACGGGCCCGCGCATGGGTGAGCCCCCGCCCGGTGGGGGCGGGGGCTCATGCACCAGGTGCCAGGGGTACCAGAGGTGCTAGAGGGTGCCGGAGGCGGAGATGGCGACCTCGGCCTTGGTGGCGCCCGACTGTGAGCCGAAGCTCTCGATCTTCTTGACGAGGGCCATGCTCTCCTCGTCCGCGACCTCACCGAAGACCACGTGCTTGCCGTCGAGCCAGCTCGTGACGACCGTGGTGATGAAGAACTGCGAGCCGTTCGAGTTCGGGCCCGCGTTGGCCATCGAGAGCAGGCCAGGCTTGGTGTGCTTGAGCTGGAAGTTCTCGTCGGGGAACTTCGCGCCGTAGATGCTCTTGCCACCGGTGCCGTTGCCGGCGGTGAAGTCGCCGCCCTGGAGCATGAAGTCCGGGATGACGCGGTGGAACTTCGAGCCCGCGTAACCGAAGCCCTTCTCGCCGGTGGCGAGCGCGCGGAAGTTCTCCACGGTCTTCGGCACGACGTCGTCGAAGAGGTTGAACGTGATGCGGCCCTCGGGCTTGCCGTCGATGGTGATGTCGAAATAAGCCTTGATTGTCATGGTCCTCATCCTGTCATTGCCCTGTCCCCACTCGCCAACCGAACCCCCCGAAGAGCCTGCCTTTACCCGTTTGACCAGGCATGATGGCGTTTGTGCCCAGGGCGCGCGCCGCGCTGAACGATCTTCTTCAGCCGGTTCGGACCCTCATGAAGGTGATCGAGTTCGCCGGGAACGTGTACGAGAACGAGTCGGAGACGCCCCGGAACGTCGAGGTCACCGGCTTGACCGGCGTCGCGTCCTTCGTGTTCTCCGCCCCCGGGTCGGCCGCGAGCGTGGTCACCCTGGCGCTGGGCCCCACCTTCGTGGCCGCGCCGAGGGCGATCTTGGTGCGCGCGTCCGAGCCCTGTGCGTTGACGACCTTGACGATGAGGTCACCGGTGGCCTTGTCGCGGGTGACGACCTGGCGGAACGGCTCGGCCGGTTTGTCGTCCGTGAAGGACCCCCACTTCTTGCCGTCGAGGAAGAGGGTCACCTGACGCCCGCGCACCTCCACGCGCAGGTCGTAGCTGCGGCTCCTCTCGATGGTCGTCGTGTCCTGGACCATGGTCTGCTTCGCGCCGTCGACGCTCTTCTCGACGGCTGACTGGGTGTTGTTCCAGCCGCCCAGGTTCCACCAGTAGTGGTTGCCGGTGTCCTTGACCCCGAAGGCGACCATGAAGCCCTCCTTGCCGGACTTCTTGGTGGCCTTCACGTTCAGGTCGTAGTTCTGCCAGCTCTTGTCGCCCGCCGTGACCAGGGTGTTCTCCGCGGCTTCGTCGGACTGGACGTACGCGCCGTCCTGGACGGCCCACGTTCCCTTGTCCGCCGCCTTGCTCCACTGGCTGTCACCGCCGGAGAAGTCGTCGGTCAGAAGCGTCCTGCCGTCCTCACCGGTGACCTTCACGTCGTCGTACGCGGCGCTGGTCGCCCAGGTGGACAGGCCGACGGCGCCGGTGATCGGGCCGGACGTGGCGGGGGTGCCGGACGCGGTGGACGGCACGACCTCGTCGCCGACGTTGCGCATGAAGAGCTTCTGCGTCTCGTAGTTGGCCGAGCCCCATGACTGGTCGTTGTCGTACCAGATCATGTTCGGCTTCCACTGCACGTAGTCCTCGTTGGCGAGCAGCGGGGCGTACGAGGCGAGCTTGACGACGTCCGCGTTGCGCTCCAGGCCCGTCATGAAGGCGGCTTCGGAGAGGGCGTTGGAGAACTTGTTGCCCTGCGAGGCGTACTCACCGAGGAAGACCTTGGGTCCCTCGCGGTCGTAGGAGTCGTAGCGGTCGTTGTTCTCCAGGAACCACTGGGGGCTGTTGTAGTAGTGCTCGTCGACCATGGCGACGTCGGCGTCACGGTTGAGCTGCCAGGCCTTGTCGAACGTCGAACCGCTGTCGTCGGGGCCGGAGTTGGAGATGACGGTGATGTCCGGGTACTTCGCCTCGATGGCCGCGCGGAACTCCTTGAAGCGGGCGAAGAACTCCTCGGGGAGGTTCTCCTCGTTGCCGACTTCCAGGTGGGTGAGGCGGAAGGGCTTGGGGTGGCCCATCGCGGCGCGCTTCTTGCCCCACTCGCTGGTCGCCGGGCCGTTGGCGAACTCGATGAGGTCCAGGGTGTCCTGGATGTGCCGCTTGAGGAGGGCCGGATCGTCGGTGGCCTTGTTCTGGCCGCAGCCGGTCACCAGGGCGGGCACCACGGGCAGCGGCATCGCGCCGGTGTCCTCGGCGAACTGGAAGTACTCGTAGTACCCGAGTCCGTAACTCTGGTTGTAGCCCCAGAAGTTGGCGTTGGTGGCGCGCTGCTCGACCGGCCCGATGGTGTCCTTCCACTGGTAGGAGCGCTGGCGCTGCCAGCCGGACTTCTCGTCGTACGCCTCGTGGGAGCCGGTGTTGACCAGGCAGCCGCCGGGGAAGCGCAGGAAGCCGGGGTCCAGGTCGGCGATCTTCTCGGCGAGGTCCTTGCGCAGGCCGTTCGCGCGCCCCTTGTAGGTGTCGCGCGGGAAGAGGGATATCTCGTCGAGCGCGACGGCGGCGCCCGAGGTGACCGCGAGGCGACCGGTGGCGGAGGTGCGGGCGGCGGTGAACGTGGCCTTGTACTTCGCCCAGCCGCCGCGCGCGGTGACGCGGCGCGCCGGGGCGAGGTCGCCGGAGGTGTCGCGCAGGGCGACGGTCAGCGGTGCGCGCTGCGTACCGCCGGTGCGGGCCCAGACCGAGAAGTCGTAGCGCTTGCCCTTGGTGACCGCGATGCCGGTGTTGTAACCGGAGTTGGTGACGGTCGAACCACCCTCCAGGGAGAGGTAGTTGCGGTTACGGGCGTTGAGGCGGCCGTCGTCGTTCACCACCTTCGCGGAACCGGAGCCGGATGCGTCCCACGAAGTCAGCGGCGTATAGGCGGCGTTGTCGGCCGTGGAGTACTCGAAGGAGCGGTTCTGGACGAGTTCGGCGTAGAGGCCGCCGTCCGCCGCGCGGTTGATGTCCTCGTAGAAGACGCCGTACATCGAGTCGTCGATCTTCGCGCCGATGCGGGCCGTGTCGACGTCGATGGTGTAGTCGGTGGGTTCGGCCGCGGCGGTGGGTCCCGCGGCGAGCGTTCCGGCGAGCAGAGCCCCCAGGGTGAGCCCGAGTCTCCATCGTCTGCGTGCCATGCGTACCCCAGTCCTGTGCGACGTGTGCGGTATTTCGAACGCTGATCAGTGGGTCGAACGGCAACTTAGAGAGCGGGGAGCGGCGCGTCAACGCATCGCGCAGGAAGTGGCCCAGGTGAACTTCCGGGGTTCGTGATCTCGAACAACTGCCGTGAGATTCGGGGGCTTGGCCCCCGGTCTCTGTCCGAACCGTTGACTGGCACCGCGTTCGACCCTACGGTCCCGTTCGAAGTTGCGAGCAGCATTCGAGATATCGAACAGAAGTGAGCCGCAATGTCACCACCCCTCCCGAGCCGACGAGGTGTGCTCGGCGGCATCGGAGCGCTCGCCGTAGCGGGCAGCTTCGGACTCGCCGCCGCGAATCGCAGCGCGTCCGCGATCGCGTCGGACGCGGACGTACGGGTCCGCTACTGGAATCTGTTCTCCGGCGGCGACGGCGCCAACATGATCGCGATGCTGGACGCGTTCCGCGCCGCGCACCCCCGGGTCGACGTCAAGGACTCCACCCTCCAGTGGGGCAACCCGTACTACACCAAGCTCGCCATGGCCGCGTCGGGGAACCGCGCCCCCGACCTCGCGGTGATGCACCTGGGCCGCATACCCGGCTTCGCGCCCGGCCGGCTCCTCGACCCCTGGGACGTGCGGCTGCTCGCCCGGTACGGGGTGCGCGAGGCGGACTTCGACCCGGTGCTGTGGAAGCGCGCCACAGTCGACGGCAAGCTCTACGGCCTGCCCCTCGACATCCACGCCCAGCTCTGCTTCTACCGCCGGGACGTGTGCGAGAAGGCGGGGCTGCTCGACGCGGGCGGCGAGCTCGCGCAGGTCACCTCGACCGAGGACTGGTTCAAGGCGCTCAAGGCCGCGAAGAAGGCCGTCAAGGGTGACGTGCACACCATCGGCATCAAGGCGGACGAGCCGAACTTCTCCTGGTGGTTCTTCCTGTCCTTCTACACCCAGCTCGGCGGCACCGTCCTCAGCGCCGACGGCCAGGGCGTCACCCTCGACACCGACAAGGCCACCCAGGTCCTGGAGTTCCTGCGCCGGCACCTGACCGACGGCTACTCCACCGCGATCGGCGTCGCCGACGGCGAGGCCTTCGTCAACGGCGGCGCCTTCGCCTGGGAGGGCAACTGGTCGGTCCCCGTCTTCAGCGGCGCGAAGCTGAAGTACGGCGCGACCCCGCTGCCGCCCATCTTCGGGAAGCCCGCCACCCACACCGAGTCGCACTGCTTCGTCCTGCCGCACCAGGCGCGGCGCGGCGGCGCCACCAACGAGGGCGCGCACCAACTGGCCGCGTACGTCGTCAAGAACGCGACGGCCTGGGCGCGCGGCGGTCACATCCCCGCAGATCTGCCGACGCTCGACGACAAGAAGTACGTGGCACTCAAACCGCAGTCCGAGTACGTGTCCGCCATGGACCACATGGCGGTCGAGCCGCCCGCCTGGTTCGCGGGATCCACCGGGCTCCTCGCCCAGCGCATCGGACCCGTCATCGCCTCCTCCAACGTCGGCTCCGCCAAGCCCGACGCCACCGCGCGCCGCATGAAGGACGTACTCGAAAAGCTGGTCGCGATGAGGAACCCGATGGAAGGCAGAGCCGCCACCGAGGGAGGGTCCGCCGCATGAGCGCCGTCGACACCGCGGTGGCCCCGCCCGCCGTACGGTCCGCCCCGGCGGCGGACGCCGATTCGCTGCGGACCCGGCTGACGCGTCGCGTACAGCACGGCGGCTGGTTCGTGGCCCCGTTCCTCGTCCTGTTCGCGCTGTTCGTGCTGCTGCCGATCGGCCGCGGCCTGTGGCTGAGCTTCACCGACACCAACATCTCCGGCACGGGCGCGAGCTTCGTGGGCCTCGACAACTACCGCGAGGCCCTCGACAGTCCGCTGCTGTGGGACTCCCTGGGCCACAGCGCGTACTTCACCCTGCTCGTGGTGCCCTGCATCGTCGTCCTCGCGTTCCTTCTCGCGATGCTCGCCCACCACATCGAGCGCGCGAAATGGCTGTGGCGGCTGTGCTTCTTCGCCCCCTTCCTGCTGCCGTCGACGGTCGCGGGCAACCTGTGGCAGTGGCTGTTCAACCCGGGCACCGGAATGATCAACCACGTCTTCGGCCTCGACACGCCCTGGCTGACCCAGAAGTCCACCGCCCTGCTCGCCGTCGTGATCACCACCTTGTGGTGGACGGTCGGCTTCAGCTTCCTGCTCTTCCTCGCGGCGCTCCAGAACATCCCGAAGCATCTGTACGAGGCCGCCGAACTCGACGGCGCGGGCGCCTGGCATCGGCTGGTGCACATCACCCTGCCCATGCTGCGCAACATCACCGGTCTGGTGATCACGCTGCAGATACTCGCCTCGCTCCAGGTCTTCGACCAGGCCGTGGTGATGCAGGACTTCGGCCCGGGACCGGAGGAAAGCACCCGCACCTTCGTCCAGTACACCCTCGAGGAGGGCTTCACCGCCTACCGCGTGGGCTACGCCTCGGCGATCTCCATCATCTTCTTCGTGCTCATCGCGGCCGTCGCCCTCGGCCGGATGTGGCTCCTGCGCAAGCGTGAGGAGGGCGTGCGATGAGCACGGCCGTCGTACCCAAGACCCAGCCCAAGACCGCCGCGAAGAGCCGCAGGAAGAAGTGGACCCCGAGCCAGATCGTGCTGACCGCGCTCGGCGTCCTCGTCTCCGCGCTGTGGATGACGCCCCTGCTGTGGGCCCTGTTCACGTCCCTGAAGTCGGAGACCGAGGCCGTCGAGGTGCCCACCCACTGGGTGCCCGAGGAGTGGACCGGCCAGGCGTGGAAGGCGCTCTTCGAGAGCGGCAACATCACCAACTGGTTCGTGAACTCGGTGGTCGTGTCGGTGTGTGTCACCTTCATCGTGGTGTTCGTCAGCGCGCTCGCCGGGTACGGCTTCGCGCGCACCGAGTTCCGCGGCAAGAACGTGCTGCTCGGCCTCGTGATGGCGGGGCTGATGGTGTCGCCGGCCGTGCTCGGCGTCCCGCTCTTCACGACCGTCCAGTCCATGGGGATGGTCGACACCTACTGGGGCATGATCCTGCCGCAGTGCGCGCCCGCCGCGATGGTCTACATCCTCTACAAGTTCTTCCAGTCGATCCCGCACGAGCTGGAGGAGGCCGCGTACATCGACGGCGCCGGACGCTGGCGGGTCTTCTTCACCATCGTCCTTCCGCTGTCCAGGCCCTCGCTCTCGGCCGTCGGGATCTTCACGTTCATCGCGTCCTGGAACAACTTCCTGTGGCCGTACATGGTGACCAACAACCCCGATCTGATGACGATGCCGAACGGCATCGCGACCGTCATGAACTCCTACGGCATCCAGTGGGCGCAGCTCATGGCGGGCGGCCTCATGGCGGGCCTGCCCTTGATCGTCGTCTTCGTCTTCTTCCAGCGCCAGATCGTCAGCGGTGTGGCCCACACGGGCCTGGCCGGCCAGTAGCGGGCCTCACCACCCGGTCCCTCACCACCCGGTCCTCACCACCCGGTCCTTCAACGCTCCGGCGGGCGCCGGGCGGTGGTCTCCCGGGGGACGAGCCGATGGCTGAGCGTGGTGGCCGCACCGCCGTCGGTGCCGGAGCCCGGCGGGGACTCGATGATGTGCCGCGCGGCCAGGGAACCCATCTCGTACAGCGGGAGGCTCACCGAGGTCAGGCCGACGTGCCGGGCGACCGCGAGGTCGTTGATGCCGGCGACGGAGATCTCGCCCGGCACGTCGACACCCGCCTGACGCAAGGCGCCGAGCGCGCCGATCCCGACCTCGTCGTTGGCCGCGAGGACCGCGTCGGGCAGCGGCCGGCGCGCGATGAGCCGCAAAGTCGCCGTGTGACCGGCCTCGTGGTCGAAGCCGCCCGGCACGCAGTGCGCGCCCCCGTCGAGCCCGGCGTCGCGCATGCCCGCGAGGAAGCCCTCCTTGCGCTGCCGGGTGACGGTCATGCCGGGCGGCCCCTCGATGAACGCGATCCGGCGGTGGCCGAGCGCGACGAGGTGGTCCGTGACGTCCCGGGCCGCGGCGTGGTTGTCGACGGTGATCGTCGGGCAGCCGAGGTCGCGGTCGGCGAGTGACACGGCCCGGATGCCCTGCTCCCGCGCCTGGCGGACGGCCTTGACCAGGTCCGTGTGGCGCGGGTCGTCGTCGTGACCGCTGCCCGCGAAGATCACTCCCGCGGCGCGGTAGTCCCGCATCGCCTGCAGCCGGCCGATCTCCGTGCCGGTGTTCCGGTCCACGTTGGACAGCATGGTCACGTAGCCGGCGCGGGTCGCCACGTCGTCCACGCCGCGGGCGATCACGGAGAAGTACGGGTTGGCGATGTCGCTCACCAGGACGCCCACGAGGCGGCTGTTGGGCGAGACCATCGCCCGTGCCAGGGCGCTCGGCGAGTAGTCCAGCTTCTCGGCCGCCGCGATGACCTTGGCGCGTGTGGCGGCCGAGACGGGATGGTCGGACCCGCTCAGCACCCGCGACGCCGTGGCCACGGCCACCCCCGCCGCCCGGGCGACATCCACCAGCGAAGTCACGGCCCACCTCCACGGGAAACGTTTGCCCCAACGTGCCACAGGGCGCCTGAGGTTCGCAACGCTGTCGCACAATGTCCGTTCTGTTGGCCGGAGTTGACCCCTTGACGGCGCGGAGGGCCCCCTCGCTAGCATCCCGGCAAGGAATACGTTTTCCTGCGCGATGACCTTGGGGAACGCGCACGGAACCGAACGCGCACGGAACCGAACGCGCACGGAACGTACCGACGGGACACGGGCGAGAGGAGGACGAACGGATCGGCCGAAGCGAGTGGAGGAATCGAAGGGGGAGATCATGCACGTCTGGACCCGCGCGAAACGGCTCGCCGCCGTCGCGCTCCTGACCGTCGTCACCGCGACCGCCTGCGGCGGCGCGGGCACCCACATCCGCGCGGACGGGAAGCTCTCGTTCACCGTGGCGCTCATCGAACCGGACCTCACGACCGTGCCGCTCCTGGCGGCCGTCGACACCCTCCGCGACCAGGGCCACGAGGTCGACGTCGTGGAACTGGCGGAACCGGAACTGGCCGTCGAAGGGCTGGCCAAGGGGGACTACGCGATCTCGGCCGAGGCGACGGGCCCGGCCTTGAGCGCCATCGAACAGGACGCCCCCATCAAGATCATCGCCGACGTCGTCGGCAACCAGTGGGCGCTGTACGGCAGGTCCGCCGTCTCGTCCTGCGACGACCTGGACGGGCGCCCGTTCGGGATCTTCAGCGAGGGCGCGGTGGCGACCGCCATCGCCAAGGACTGGGTGGCCGCCGAGTGCGGTGCGGGCAAGCGTCCCGACTACCTGACCATCGGCGGTTCGGACGTACGCGCGCAGGCCCTCGCCTCGGGGGAGATCGACGCGACGCCGCTGGAGGTGTCCGACGCGGTCGCCCTGGAGTCGTCGGGCGCCGCCGGGCTCACCAAGGTCGTCGACTTCGCCCGAAGCCTGCCGGACCTGCACCCGCAGACCGTCTACGCGAACGCCGCCTTCCTCGATCGGCACCGTGAGGTGGCCCAGGAGTTCGTCACCGCCCTGGTGCGGGAGCACGGCAGGATCAACGCCGATCCGCGGCACCTGGTGGACCTGGTGAAGCGGTATCTGCCGGACGAGGACCACGAGGACGTGGTCACGACCGCCCGCCGCTACCGCGACGCGAAGCTGTTCGACGCGGCGGCCCTGACCCGGCGCAACGTCCAGGGCACCATCGACTTCTTCGCCCGCGCGGGCGTCATCGGGCGGGGGATGACCGCGAAGGACGCGGCCGACCTCAGCTTCATCGAGGGCGCGTCGTGACGGGCCTCGCGGCGGCACGCCGACGGATTGTGGACGCCAACTGGCCTTATCAACTCCTCACGTTCGCGGTCTTCGCCGCGGCGTGGGAGCTCTACGCCCGCGAACGGGGCGGCCTGCTCCTGCCGGGCTTCACCGAGACGGTCCGAGCCACGGCCGGGCTCCTCGCCGACGCGGAGCTGTGGCGTGCCCTGTACATCAGCAATCAGGCGCTCGTACTCGGCTTCGGTCTCGCCCTGGCCGTCGGCGTCCCGGCCGGTGTTCTCCTCGGCCGGTTCCGGGTCCTGGAGAGGTACGCGGACGTCTACCTCAACATCCTCCTCGTCACACCGATGGCCGCGATCATTCCGCTGCTCGTGATGTCGGTGGGGGTGGGCCTGACGTCGCGAGTCCTGCTGGTCACGGTCTTCTCGGTCGTGATGGTGGTGGTGAACTGCCGGACCGGCGTGCGGCAGGTGGACCCCTCGCTGATCGACATGGCCCGCTCCTTCGGGGCCCGCGAGCGGCAGATCTGGACCCGCGTCCTGCTGCCCGGCGCTCTCCCCGCGGTCATGACGGGCGTCCGGCTCGGCATCGGGCGCGCGGTCACCGGCATGGTCATCGTCGAACTGCTCATGGTTTCCGACGGGTTGGGCGGGCTGATCCTGACGTACCGCGGGCTGCTCAAGGCCCCACAGCTCTACGGCACCGTCGTGATCATCCTGGCGGAGGCGCTGCTCCTGATCTCGGTCGCGCGGTGGGGCGAACACAAGCTGACCCGATGGGCGGCGACACAGACGGCGGGAGGCGCTCGATGATCACGATCCATGGACTGGGCAAGAGCTTCGTCGGACAGGACGGGACCACCGTCCAGGCGTTGCGGGACGTGGACCTGGAGGTGGGCGCGAACGAGTTCCTGACCGTGCTCGGGCCCAGCGGCTGCGGGAAGACCACCCTGCTCAAGGCCGTTGCCGGGCTGACCCCCTGGGATGCCGGTGACATCCTCGTCGACGGCGTGCCGGTGCGCGGTCCTGGCCCCGACCGCAGCGTGGTCTTCCAGAACTTCGCGCTGCTGCCCTGGGCGACGGTCCTCGACAACGTCGCCTTCGGCCTGCGCGTACGCGGTGTCGGCCGGGCCGAACGCGAGGAGCGCGCCCGCTCGCTGATCGGGACGGTGGGCCTCGCGGGCTTCGAGAGCAAGCTGCCCGGTGAGCTGTCCGGCGGCATGCAGCAACGCGTGGGCATCGCGCGGGCCTTGGCCGTGCGGCCCCGGGTGCTGCTCATGGACGAGCCGTTCGGAGCGGTGGACGAGCAGACCCGGCGCCTGCTTCAGGAGGAGCTCCTGTCGATCTGGGAGGAGCACCGGCTGACCGTCGTGTTCATCACCCACAGCATGGCGGAGGCCGTGCTGCTCGCAGACCGCGTCGTCCTGATGAGCGCACGGCCCGGACGGATAGCGGACATCGTGCCGGTGGACCTGCCCCGGCCGCGCTCGGCCGACGTGGGTTCCCTGGAACGCTCGGGCCGGTACGCCGAGATCACGGCGTACCTCTGGGACCGGCTCCGCGCGATGCACACGGAGCACCGCCCGCCGAAGGTGGCCCGGTGAGGGCGCCGGCCACGGCGATCAGTCTCGCCGTCGGCGCCGTGGCCTGGGAGCTGACCGGGCGCCTGGCGGGCGCCTCGTTCTTCCCGCCGCTGAGCACGGTCCTGGCCCGGCTGCGCGAACTGGCCGCCGACGGGCTGATCTACGCGAGCCTGCGCGACAGCCTGGTCAACCTGGCGCTGGGGTTC
Source organism: Streptomyces sp. NPDC055099 (assembly GCF_053607685.1). Taxonomy (NCBI): domain Bacteria; kingdom Bacillati; phylum Actinomycetota; class Actinomycetes; order Kitasatosporales; family Streptomycetaceae; genus Streptomyces; species Streptomyces sp. NPDC055099. Next base: position 73,608 of record NZ_JBSGUA010000010.1, read on the forward strand.
GCCGTCTCCCTCGTGGCGGGCCTCGCCATCGGCATGGCCATGGGCCACTGGCGCAAGGTCGAGGCCGCGCTCGGCGTGTATGTGTACGCGCTGCTCACGGCCCCGTCGCTGGTCTTCGCGCCGGTCTTCTTCGCGCTGCTCGGCGCGGGCCGCGCCTCGATCGTCGCGGTGGTCGTGATGTACGCGATGTTCGTGATCATCGTCAACACGGCCTCGGCCGTGCGGTTGGCCCCCGCGCATCTGACGGAGATGGCGCGCTCGTACGGCGCGGGGGAGGGGCAGGTGCTGGTGCGCGTCGTGCTGCCGGCCGCCGCGCCCATGATCATGGCCGGGGTGCGCCTCGGCATCGGCCGCGCCGTCACCGGGATGATCAACGGTGAGATGTTCATCGCCGTCGTCGGCCTGGGGCACGTCGTCACCGAGGCGGGCGGGCGCTTCGACAGCGCGGGCGTCCTCGCCGTGCTCCTCGTCGTGATCGCGGTCGCGCTCGCCGCCACCGCACTGGTCCAGGCCGTCGACCGCAGGATCACCCGCTGGGTCCCGAAGACATCGAGGGGACAACGATGACTGTCAGCAAACTGGATGCGTACAGCCACATCCTGCCCGCACCGTACTTCGCGCGCATGCGGGAGCTCGCCGTGGACACGGGCGCCCTCAAACGGTGGCTCGAACTGCCCGCGCTGCACGATCTCGACGCGCGACTGCGCATGATGGACGAGTTCGGCGACGGCTACCAGCAGGTGCTGACCCTGTCCTCACCGCCGGTCGAACTGCTCGCGGGACCGTCCGGGTCCCCGGCCCTGGCGCGGCTCGCCAACACGTCGATGCACGAGTTGTGCGCGCGGCACCCCGACCGGTTCCCGGCGTTCGTCGCCGCCCTGCCGATGAACGCCCCCGATGCCGCACTCGCCGAACTCGCCTTCTCCATCGACGAGTTAGGGGCGCACGGCGTTCAGGTGTTCACCAATGTCAACGGCAGGCCGCTGGACGATCCGGCCTTCCGGGGCGTGTTCGCCGACATGGCGGCGCGGGACCTGCCGATCTGGATGCACCCGACCCGCGGCGCCGCCTTCGCGGACTACGCCGCCGAGAGCACCTCCGCGTACGAGATCTGGTGGGCTCTGGGGTGGCCCTACGAGACCAGCGTCGCCATGGCCCGCCTCGTCTTCTCCGGGCTGCTCGAACGGCACCCGGACATCAAGATCATCACTCATCACCTGGGGGCGATGATCCCTTACCTGGAAGGCAGGATCGGCCTCGGCTGGAGCGATCAGCTCGGCTGCCGCACGGCCGGTGAGGACTACGAACGGCTGCGCCGCGCACGGCTGCCGAAGCCACCGCTGGACTACTTTCGCCGGTTCTACGCCGACACCGCGCTGTCGGGCTCCGCCAACGGCACTCGATGCGGCCTGGACTTCTTCGGTGTCGACCACGTCCTGTTCGGCACCGACTGCCCCTTCGACCCCGAGGGCGGACCGCTGTACGTCCGCGAGACCATCCGCGTCATCGACGCACTGGACCTCACGGACGCCGCACGCGATCAGATCTACCACCGCAACGTCCGGCGTCTGATGCGACTGCCGGTCATGGACTGACGGCTGCGGCCACCTACGGCACTCCCTCCGCGCGGGCCGGTCGGCGCCCCGGCCCGCGTGCCAGGAGCTCGTCGGACCCATTGACCCCCTGGCGGCGACCGCCTTACGGTCTGTCCGGGAATTCGTTCAACGTCCGGTATATCGAACCAAGTTGAGGGGATCATGACCCGTACCGCCCGCTTCACCATCGACCCCGCCTTCACGGTGGGCGAGGTCGACCCGCGGCTCTTCGGCTCCTTCGTCGAGCACCTCGGCCGCTGCGTCTACACCGGCATCCACGAGCCGGGCCACCCCTCGGCCGACGAGGACGGGCTGCGCACCGACGTGCTCGACCTGATCCGCGAGCTCGGCGTGACCGCCGTGCGCTATCCCGGCGGGAACTTCGTCTCGGGATACAAGTGGGAGGACTCCGTCGGCCCCGCCGACGAGCGGCCGCGCCGCCTCGACCTGGCCTGGCACTCCACGGAGACCAACCGCTTCGGGCTCTCCGAGTACATCGCGTTCCTGCGCAAGCTCGGCCCGCAGGCCGAGCCGATGATGGCGCTGAACCTGGGCACGCGGGGCGTCGAGGAGGCCCTCGAACTCCAGGAGTACGCCAACCATCCCTCCGGCACAGCCCTCTCGGACCTGCGCGCGGCGCACGGCGACAAGAGCCCCTTCGGCATCCGCATGTGGTGTCTGGGCAACGAGATGGACGGGCCGTGGCAGACCGGCCACAAGACCGCCGAGGAGTACGGACGTCTGGCCGCCGAGACCGCACGCGCGATGCGCCAGGCGGACCCGGACGTCGAACTGGTCGCCTGCGGCAGCTCCGGCCAGTCGATGGAGACCTTCGCCGCGTGGGAGGCCACGGTCCTCGCCGAGACCTACGACCTCGTCGACCACATCTCCCTGCACGCCTACTACGAGGAGACCGACGGCGACCGGGACTCGTTCCTCGCCTCCGCCGTCGACATGGAGTCCTTCATCGAGAACGTCGTCGCCACCTGCGACCACGTGGGCGCCCGCCTGAAGTCCGAGAAGAAGATCAACCTCTCCTTCGACGAGTGGAACGTCTGGTACCAGTCCCGGCCGCACCCCGAGGTCGAGGAGAGCCTGCGCGACTGGCCCGAGGCCCCGCGCCTCCTGGAGGACAACTACACCGTCACGGACGCGGTCGTCGTCGGCTCGCTCCTGATCGCGCTCCTGCGGCACGCCGACCGGGTGGCCGTCGCCTGCCTGGCCCAGTTGGTCAACGTCATCGCGCCGATCCTGACCGAGCCAGGCGGCCCGGCCTGGCGGCAGACCACCTTCTTCCCCTTCGCGCAGGCCTCACGGCACGGCCGCGGCCAGGTCCTCGACGTACGCGTGGACTCGCCCGCGCACGGGACGCCGAAGTACGGCGAGGTGCCCCTGCTGCACGCCACGGCCGTCCGCGCCGACGACGGCACCGTCACCGTCTTCGCGGTCAACCGCAGCCAGAGTGAACCGCTGCCGCTCGAAGTCGCCCTCCACGGCCTTGAGTTGAGCGACGTCATCGAACACAGCGCCCTCGCCGACGCGGACCCCGACGCGCGCAACACCCTCGCGGAGCCCGAGCGCGTCACCCCGCACGACGTGACCACCGGAACAGCACTCCGGGACGGCACGCTGCGCGCCGTCCTGGAGCCGCTGTCCTGGAACGTGATCCGGCTGGGCTGAGCCCTTCACGCCTGGATCAGTAGGCGACGGGCCACCCCGAGCTCCAGTTCAGGAGGTTGACGCCGAGCTTCGGGGTGCCGTTGTCCTGGCCGTCGTAGTAGTGGTAGACGAGCAGGTCGCCGTCGGTGTCCTTCATGACCGACTGCCCCCCGGGGCCGATGTACCGGCCGTGGCTCTCCTGGACCGGAGTCCCGCCGTTGTTCATCATGCCGACGCCGTTCTTGTCGACGTACGGACCGGTGACCTTGGAGGAGCGGCCGACCTTGATCTTGTACGTGGAGCTGGTGCCGGCGCAGCACGTGTCGTACGAGGCGAAGAGGTAGTAGTAGCCGCCCCGCTTGACGATGTAGGGCGCCTCGACGGCCTTGGTGCCGGTGGGGCGCGAGGCGAGCGAGCGCCGGGCCGTGTCGCCCGCGTACTGCTTGCCGGTCGCGGGGTCGATCCGGATCATCTTGATGCCGGTCCACCAGGAGCCGAAGGACAGCCACCACTTGCCGTCGTCGTCCACGAAGAGGTTCGGGTCGATCGCGTTGTAGTCGCTGGAAGCGGTCGAGGTGTAGACGGCTCCGTAGTCGGTCCAGGAGCCCGGTTCACCCGTGGCGGAGCCCGCGAGGCCGATGGCCGACTTGTTCGAGCCGAACGACGAGACGGAGTAGTACATCAGGTACTTGCCGCCGTGGTACGAGATGTCGGGCGCCCAGACGTCCCCGGTGGAGTTGTAGTCGCTCCACCAGCTCGGCCGGGTGGGGAAGGCGGAGCCGCTGCGGCCGAAGGTGATCCGGTCGGTGGAGGTGCGCAGTTGCAGGCCGTCTCCGGTCGAGTAGAGCAGGTACTTGCCCGATGAGGTGCGGGCCAGGGTCGGGTCGTGCACGACGATGTCGCCGGTGACCCGGCCGGGATTGGGGTAGGCGGTCGCGCTGCTCGGTATGAGGGCGAGCAGGGCGGCGGCGGGCAGGGCGACGAGGGCCCTGCGCCGGAATCGGGTGGGGGTGCGGCTCACTCAGGTCTCCTTGGGGTGGGAAGAGGGGCTCGACGTGTGAGCCCCGGGCCCCGAAGGGGCGCGGGGAACTGCGCGACCAGCCACAGCGGACCCGCGGAAGAAGTACTGCGGCTCATGGTGGGGGAGTCCCTTCGGGTGGGTCGGATGGGGGGAATCAGCCGTCGAGCGCGGCCTGTCGGTCGTCCTGGACGCAGGCGAACGCGCCGCCGGAGCGGTTGGCCCGAGGAGTCGGTGCGCAGCAGTAAGTCGCCGCCGGGAAGGGAAAGGTTGTCGCGTTTCTCAGATTCTCCGGATCGCCTCTGTCGAATTCATTCGACAACTCCCTTTTATGCGCCGGCTCTTGACATCGGGCCCGTACGGCTGAATTTTGGGAGCGCTCCCACTGGTGCTCTCAGTGGTTACCCGGCTCCCCGTGCGGAGCTCGCCCCCCATCGAGCCGTCAGGAGACCTCCCCGCATGTCCGCATTCCCCCCATCCCCCCGCTCGGGCCCCTCAAGACCGGAAATCAGCCGCCGCAACCTGCTGACCCTCGGCGCCGGAGCCGCGCTGGCACCGGTCATCGTGGCCCTCAACCCCGCAGGTCACAGCGCTCATGCCGCCCCCGCGGCCACCGAGTACGAACAGCGCTTCCTCGACCTGTACGCGAAGATCACCGATTCCGCGAACGGCTATTTCTCGCCGGACGGCATTCCCTACCACTCCGTCGAAACCCTCATTGTCGAAGCCCCCGACCACGGGCACGAGACGACATCCGAGGCATACAGCTATCTGCTCTGGCTGCAGGCCATGTACGGCAAGGTCAGCGGCGACTGGACACGTTTCAACGCGGCCTGGGAAACCATGGAAAAATTCATGATCCCGAGCCATGGAGACCAGCCGACGAACAGTTTCTACAATGCGGCGAAACCAGCCACGTACGCCCCCGAACACGACCAGCCCTCGCAGTACCCCGCCCGTCTCGACCCCGCCGTCCAGGCCGGCGCGGACCCGATCGCGGCCGAGCTGAAGAGCGCGTACGGCACCGACGACATCTACGGCATGCACTGGCTCCAGGACGTCGACAACGTCTACGGCTACGGCGGCGGCACCGCGGGGCCCGTCTACATCAACACCTTCCAGCGCGGCTCCCAGGAGTCGGTCTGGGAGACGGTCCCGCACCCCACCCGCGACGAGTTCGCGCACGGCGGCAAGAACGGCTACCTGGACCTTTTCACCGGCGACGCCTCCTACGCCAAGCAGTGGAAGTACACCAACGCACCCGACGCCGACGCCCGAGCCGTCCAAGCCGCCTATTGGGCGCACGTCTGGGCCTCGGCCCAGGGCAAGGAGTCCGAGGTCGCGGCGACGGTCGCCAAGGCGGCCAAGATGGGCGACTACCTGCGCTACGCCCTGTTCGACAAGTACTTCAAGACCATCGGCGACTGCACCGACCCGTCCGGCTGCGCGCCCGGCAGCGGCAAGAACAGCGCCCACTACCTGCTGTCCTGGTACTACGCCTGGGGCGGCGCCACCGACACCTCCGCGGGCTGGGCCTGGCGCATCGGCTCCAGCCACAACCACGGCGGCTACCAGAACCCCCTGGCCGCCTTCGCCCTCAGTGCCTACGCCCCGCTCGCCCCCAAGTCGGCCTCGGGCAAGGCGGACTGGGCCAAGAGCCTGACCCGGCAGATCGAGTTCTACCGCTGGCTGCAGTCCGCCGAGGGCGCCATCGCGGGCGGCGCCACCAACAGCTGGCAGGGCCGTTACGCGAAGCCCCCGGCCGGCACCCCCACCTTCTACGGCATGGCCTACGACGAGAAGCCCGTCTACCACGACCCGCCGTCCAACCAGTGGTTCGGCTTCCAGGCCTGGTCCATGGAGCGCGTCGCCGAGTACCTCCACGAGACCGACGACCCCGCCGCCAAGACCGTCATGGACCAGTGGGTGAAGTGGGCCCTGTCCGAGACGGAGATCGCCGCCGACGGCACCTATACCTTCCCCTCGACGCTGAAGTGGTCCGGTCAGCCCGACACCTGGAACCCCTCAAACCCGGGAGCCAACACGGGACTTCACGTCTCCGTCGTCGACCGCACCAACGACGTGGGCGTGGCCGGCGCCTACGCCAAGACCCTCACGTACTACGCGGCCGCCACCGGCCACACCGAGGCCGCCGCCACGGCCAAGGCCCTCCTGGACGGCATGTGGCAGCACCATCGCGACCCCCTCGGCATCGCCGTGCCCGAGACCCGCGCCGACTACGACCGCTTCGACGACGCGGTGTACGTCCCGAACGGCTGGACCGGCACCATGCCGAACGGCGACACCATCGACTCCGGGTCCGACTTCACCTCCATCCGCTCCTTCTACCGAGACGACCCGGACTGGCCCAAGGTCGAGGCGTATCTCGCCGGGGGAGCGGCCCCGCGGTTCACGTACCACCGCTTCTGGGCGCAGGTGGACATCGCGCTGGCCATGGGCGCCTACGCGGAGCTCCTCGAACCCGGGCCGGGGTCACGATGACCGGCCGTATGACGCGCGGCGGGAAACTGCTCGGCGCCCTCGCCCTGATCCCGGGGCTGCTGCTCGCGGCCGCCCCTTCCTCCGGCGCCGACGACGCCACCAAGAAGAAGCCATCGGCCGCCTACACCTGGAAGAACGTCCGCATCGACGGCGGCGGCTTCGTCCCCGGCATCATCTTCAACCGTGCCGAGAAGAACCTCGCCTACGCCCGCACCGACATCGGCGGCGCCTACCGCTGGCAGGAGTCGTCGCGGAGCTGGACCCCGCTGCTGGACTCCGTCGGCTGGGACGACTGGGGTCACACCGGGGTCGTCAGCCTCGCGTCCGACACCGTCGATCCGGACAAGGTGTACGCCGCCGTCGGGACGTACACCAACGACTGGGACCCCAAAAACGGCGCCGTCATGCGCTCGGCCGACCGGGGCAGGACCTGGAAGAAGGCCGACCTGCCCTTCAAGCTCGGCGGCAACATGCCGGGCCGCGGCATGGGCGAACGCCTCGCCGTCGACCCGCACGACAACCGTGTGCTGTACCTGGGCGCGCCCAGCGGCCACGGTCTGTGGCGCTCCACCGACTCCGGGGCCACCTGGTCGGAAGTGACCGCGTTCCCCAACCCCGGCAACTACCGGCAGGACCCCTCGGACACGACCGGCTACGCCTCCGATAACCAGGGCATCGCCTGGGTCACCTTCGACGAGTCCACGGGGGCGTCCGGCGCCCGCACCAAGACCCTCTACGTGGGCGTCGCCGACAAGGAAAACGCCGTCTACCGCTCGACGGACGCGGGCGCCACCTGGACCCGCCTCGCGGGGCAGCCCACCGGATACCTGGCCCACAAGGGCGTGCTCGACGCCGAGAACGGCTACCTCTACCTCACCTACAGCGACAAGGGCGGCCCCTACGACGGAGGCAAGGGTCAGGTGTGGCGGTACGCGACCCGAACCGGTGAGTGGAAGAACATCAGCCCCGCCGCCGACGCCGACACCTACTACGGCTACAGCGGGCTGAGCGTCGACCGGCAGCGTCCGGGCACCGTCATGGTCACCGGGTACAGCTCCTGGTATCCGGACACCCAGATCTTCCGCTCCACCGACAGCGGCGGCAGCTGGACCGGCGCCTGGAACTACGGCGCCTATCCCGAGCGCACCAACCGCTACACCATGGACATCTCGTCCGTGCCCTGGCTGTCCTGGGGCGCGAGCCCTGCGCCGCCCGAACAGAGCCCGAAACTGGGCTGGATGACCGAGGCCCTGGAGATCGACCCCTTCGACTCCGACCGGATGATGTATGGCACCGGGGCCACCGTCTACGGCACCCGTAACCTCCAGCAGTGGGACAGCGGCGGCAAGTTCACCGTCACGCCGATGGTGAAGGGTCTGGAGGAGACCGCCGTCAACGACCTCGCGGCACCCGCCTCCGGAGCGCCCCTGCTCAGCGCGCTCGGCGACATCGGCGGCTTTCGCCACACGGACGTCACCAAGGTGCCGCCCCTGATGTACACCGAGCCCAACTTCACCACCACGACCAGCATCGACCACGCCGAGTCCGACCCCGACGTCGTGGTGCGGGTCGGCCAGCTCGACAGCGGCCCGCGCATCGCCTTCTCCGGTGACAACGGCGCCACTTGGGCCGCGGGCAAGGAGCCTTCAGGCGTCTCCGGCGGCGGGACGGTCGCCGCGTCGGCCGACGGCAGCCGCTTCGTGTGGAGCCCGGACGGCGCGGGCGTGCACACCAGCGGCGACCGGGGCGCCTCGTGGACGGCGGCCACCGGCATCCCGCAGGGCGCCGTCGTCGAGTCCGACCGGGCCGACCCGAAGACGTTCTACGGCTTCAAGTCCGGCACGTTCTACGTCAGCAGGGACGGTGGGGCGACCTTCACCGCGCGGGCGTCCACCGGTCTTCCGGCCGAAGGAGCGGCGCGTTTCAAGGCCGTTCCGGGACAGGCGGGGGAGATCTGGCTGGCGGGCGGCAAGGCAGGCGGGACGTACGGCCTGTGGCACTCGAAGGACTTCGGTGCGAGCTTCACCCGCGTCCAGGGCGTCGAGGAGGCCGACACGATCGGCTTCGGCAAGGCCGCGCCGGGCTCCGGCCACCAGACGCTCTTCACCAGCGCGAAGATCGAGGGGGTGCGCGGCATCTTCCGCTCCACCGACGGCGGCAAGAGCTGGGTGCGCGTCAACGACGACACCCGTCAGTGGGGCTGGACCGGAGCGGCCATCACCGGCGACCCCCGGATCTTCGGGCGGGTGTACGTGGCCACGAACGGCCGTGGCATCGTTTACGGGGACAACTCCCGCCGCTGAGCGACCAGTCGAAGCGCTTCGACGGATCTATGGACAGCACATGGGTGTCCCTCTAAGGTCACATGTGGCCCCACGTCGAAGCGCTTCGCCACCGCCTCCAGACCTGCCCAGGAGAGCCGCATGGTCACCCTTGCCGAGGTAGCCCACCACGCCGGAGTCTCGGCCAGCACGGTGAGCTACGTACTCAGCGGCAAGCGGTCCATCTCCGCCTCCACCAAGGACCGCGTCGAGCGGTCCATCCGCGAGCTCGGCTACCACCCGAACGCCGGCGCCCGCGCCCTGGCCAGCAGCCGGTCCAACATCATCGCGCTGATGGTCCCGCTGCGCACCGACATGTACGTGCCGGTGATGATGGAGATAGCCATCGCCGTCGCCACCACCGCCCGCACGCACGGGTACGACGTGCTGCTCCTGACCGGCGAGGAGGGCCCCGAGGCGGTCCGCCGCATCGAGGGCAGCGCGCTCGCCGACGCCATGATCCTGATGGACGTGGAACTGCACGACGAGCGGCTCCCGCTGATCCGCGAGACCGACCGGCCCACGGTCCTCATCGGCCTCCCCGCCGACCCCACGGGCCTGACCTGCGTCGACCTCGACTTCACCGCGACCGGCGCCCAGTGCGTGGAGCACCTTGCCGGGCTCGGCCACCGGGAGATCGCCGTGATCGGCGAGGCGCCCGCCGTGTACGAGCGGCACACCGGGTTCGCCGAGCGCACCCTGGAAGGGCTGCGCACGCGGGCCGGGGAACTCGGTGTGCGCGTGCTGCACCGGCCCTGCGAGGGAACGTACGACGCGCTCGCCGCGACCCTCTCGCGCATCTTTGACGAACGCCCCGGCACGACGGGGTTCGTCGTACAGAACGAATCGGCGGTGGAACCACTCCTGAGCCTCCTGCGCCAACAGGGCCGCGCCATCCCGGAAGACGTCTCCGTCATCGCCGTCTGCCCCGACCAGGTGGCCACCCAGGCATCGGTACGCCTCACCTCCGTGGCCATCCCCGCCCAGGAAATGGGCCGCCAGGCAGTGGACAGGGTGGTCGCGAAGCTGCGCGGCCAGGACGCCGCCGAAGTCACGCTGCTCGCCCCTGAGCTGACGGTACGCTCCAGCACGGGCCCCGCGCCGGCGACGGGCTGAGCACGGAAGCCCTCCTACCGCCTACGCCGAAAGTGCAGCCACAGCCGGGCGAGGATCAGGCCAAGGACGACGACGCCGACCGTGATCTGCACCCAGCGGGGGAGGGTACCCGCGCCGGGAAGGTACAGGGCGGTCTGCATCGAGAACGTCATTCCTCACGGTTGGGCCTCGTGACCGGAGAGACGAGGTCACGGCCATTCTGCTACGCGCGGCCTGCGGATACCTGTAGTGACGTCCCGCGCGGCCGTGCGCTGCCGGGTCAGGGAGTGGAGACCGCCGGGCGCGGTGCCTTTGCCATGCCCGCGCCGATGAAGAAGCTTGGGTGCGGGGGTTGGTTGTAGGCCGTGTTCTGCCAGGTGAGGGCTGTGCGGTACTGGAGGTCGTGGAGCAGGGTGGTGATCTTCGTCTTTGTCTCGTGCGGGGTGGAGTAGATCCGTAGCGCCTTGTTGTCCGACGTGCGCCACACGACCTCCTCGCGCCAGTCGCCGAGGATGTCGCCGGAGAGGGCGGGGGTCGCCTTCGTGCCGTTGTTGGACGAGACCGAGGAGCCGGTCAGGAGGCGGGTCTCGCCGCCTGTGCCGTACTTGTCGATGCGGGTGCCGTCGAGGAGTTCGCGGGTGGTGTCGCCGTCCCACCAGTTCACGAAGTTGATGCTGGACGGCTTGCGGCCGACCGACGCCCCGGACGGCGAGCGCAGGGTGCTGTCGGCCGCGGACCACGACTCGGCGCCCGGTGAACCGGCGTGGATGTCGGCGGACACGCCCCGGCCGTTGTCGGAGCCCGAAGCCGTGGTCCACAGGCGCTGGCCCGTGCGGGCGTCCGCCATCCAGGAGCCTGGCTTGGAGCTGTCCTCGGAGACCTTGAAGTACTCCAGGCCCGTGCGCGAGGGGTCGAGGTCGCCGACGTGCCCGGCGTCGCCGTGCCCGAGCTTGGTCGTCCACAGGCCGCTGCCGTTGTCATCGACGGTCATCGCGCCGTAGACGATCTCGTCCTTGCCGTCGTTGTCGACGTCCGCGACCGAAAGGCTGTGGTTGCCCTGGCCGTCGTATCCCTTGCCGGTGTTGGTCGAGGAGTTGGTGTCGAAGGTCCAGCGCCGGGTGAAGGCGCCGTTGCGGAAATCCCAGGCGGCGATGACGGAGCGCGTGTAGTAGCCGCGCGCCATGATCAGTGAGGGCCTGCTGCCGTCGAGGTAGGCGGTCCCGGCGAGGAAGCGGTCCACGTGGTTGCCGTAACTGTCGCCCCAGCTCGACACGTTGCCCCGCGCCGGGACGTAGTCGACCGTGTCGAGCGCGGCGCCGGAGCGGCCGTCGAACATGGTCAGGTACTCGGGTCCGGTCAGGACGTAACCGCCGGAGTTGCGGTGGTCGGCCGAGGAGCTGCCGATCACCTTGCCCGCGCCATCCTTCGTGCCGTCCGCCGTCTTCGTGGCGACCTCGGCCCTGCCGTCGCCGTCGTAGTCGTACACCTGGAACTGCGTGTAGTGGGCGCCCGAGCGGATGTTCCTGCCCAGGTCGATCCGCCACAGCCGGGTGCCGTCCAGCTTGATGCCGTCGATGATCGTGTTGCCGGTGTGGCCGGACTGGGAGTTGTCCTTGGCGTTGGTGGGCTGCCACTTCAGTACGAAGTCGAGCGCGCCGTCGCCGTCGAGGTCGCCGACGGACGCGTCGTTGGCCTCGTAGGTGTACGCCACGCCGTCCGGGGTCGTGCCCCCGGCGGGCGGCGTGATCGGCACGTCCTTGTACCCGGCGCGGAACTGCACCGCGTGTACGGAGTCACCCTGTTCGGTGCCGTCGACCACCGCGCGCACCGTGTAGTCGGCGCTGTTCGGGGCGCCCGCGTGGAAGTAGTTCGTCGAGCCGGTGACCGGGGACGAGTTGACCTTCGTACCGCCTCGGTAGACGTTGAAGGCCACGTCGTCGTCATCGGTGCCGAGCCAGCGCCAGCTCACCAGGTTCCCGGCGTCGGTGTGCACGCTGACCACGCCTCGGTCGAGGGCCTCGGCCTGGCGGGTGGTGGCCGCGGACGAGGTCGACGACAGGGCGATGAGCCCTCCGGCGGCGAGTGCGCCCGCGACGACGGCGGTGAGGAGGACGCGGCCGCGGGTCCGGCGTGCTCTTCGGCCTGGGCCTGGGCCTCGGCTGCGGCGGAGTTCGGTGTACGGGTGCTCGGGCATCGGGGCTCCTGCGGGGGAGAGCGTGAGGGGGAGTGCCTCGACTCAGTTGCCGCTGGACGCGCGAAGGTTGCCGCCTGTACCGGTCCGTCGCCCCGAGAGTCGTCGGTGGTGACATCACCCGGCCCCCGGACCCCGCACGCGGCGTGGTGCGCTACGGCCACATGCGGGGCACCGACACCGACATCGACACCGACGCGGCACCGGTCCCGCAGTACGGCCTGAACCGTGCCGGATGACCTCATATCGCCTGGCTCAGATCCGCCTGGGATTCCGGACGTTGTTCGATCTCTCGCACGGACGTTGCTATGCTCGCGCACCGCGCTTCGGCGGCACGGGGGCCACCCAGCGCGCGGGCAGAGCCGCGCAAGCACAGAAAGAGGTCACCCGTGGGGACAGCCGTCGATGACGCCGCCGCCGCGGAGTTCCACGACTTCTTCGAGCGGCACTACAACGAACTGGCGCGCCTGGCACACATGCTGACCGGTGAGAAGGACGCCGCGGACGATCTGGCGGCCGACGCCCTCGTCGCGCTCTGGAACCGCTGGGACCGCGTCAGGGCCGCCGATCATCCGGCCGCGTACGCCCGTGGCGTCGTCGCCAACATGGCCCGCAGCCGCATCCGCAGCGCCGTGCGGGAACGCCGCCGCGTGGCACTGTTCTGGGGGCAGCGCGCGGAGGGCGTCGACGACCCGGACGTACCCGCTGTCGTCGACGTCCAGGAGGCGTTGCGTACGCTGCCGTTCCGTAAGCGGGCCTGTGTGGTGCTGCGGCACGCCTTCGACCTGTCGGAGAAGGACTGCGCGCTCACCCTCGGGATATCGGTCGGTACGGTGAAGAGCCAGACGTCCAAGGGGATGGCGGAGCTGCAACGGCTCCTCGGTGATCGGGCCGCGTCGCAACTCGTGGGAGGGAGGCAGTGATGGACGACGTACGCAAGCAGCTGCGCGATGCCGCGGCCGAGCACCGCCCCGACAGGGAACGGATGCTCGCCCGCGTCGAGCGCGGCATGGAGCGTGACGCCGTCGACCTCGGTGCCTCCTCCCGCGGCCCGCTGCGCCGGCCCGCCCCCTGGCTGCGGATCGCGGGCGCGACCGCCGCCGTGGCGGGGGTCTTCGCACTCGGCGGATACGCCGTCGCCTCGGTCGTCCAGGGCGAGGAGCCGCCGGCGAGCACCGTGGGCACGCCCGCCGCCCCCGAGTCCCCGGCCGGGCCGAGCCCCTCTGCTTCGGAGCCGGACGACGAGAACGCCGGGCCCAGTTCTCCGGCGGAGCCCGCGCGGCCGTCGGGCAAGGCCACGGAGGGCACGCCCGGCAAGGACGCCGACCCGGACACGAAACGGCCGCCGAAGAAGTCCGACCCGCCGCCCTCCACGCGGCGCCTGGCGCCGGACGCCAAGGGGGTCGAGGACGACTACCTCTGGAGCGACGGCTCCGTCGACCCGCAGAGCAACGACTTCTGGGCGCAGAGCACCCTCACCTTCAAGACAGGCGAACCGCTCACCGCGCTCCGCGTCGAACTGCGCGTCGCGCAGACCGGCGGGGTCGCCGACACGGGCAACTGGCGCTCACTGCCCGCCGACGACTTCACGGTCTCCGTACGCGAGGAGGGCGACGAGCTGGTCTACCGCTGGACGCTGAAGGCGGGCCGGACCGTTCCGAAGGGCGAACACGTCTTCGCGGGTCAGTACAACCACGCCGAGGGCGGCAGGGACGCAGGCGAGGACACGTACGCGGCGGAGGCGACCGGGCCGGGCGGGAAGGCCGCGGTGCGCGGCGACTTCGCGCGCACTTCCTAGCGGGGGCTGCGCGCGCACCTCCTGGCGGGAACTGCGCGCGCACTTCCTGGCGGCGACTTGGCCCGCACTTCCCAGAGAATTCCCCGCAGGGCGGCAACCTTCCGCACCCGGGCGGAGACCAGCAGACGCAAGGTCCGCAAGGTCATCCCCCCAGCGAAAGAGCGGTCTCCATGACCACGCAACCGACCCCGCAACCGACCCCGCAACGAGCCGAACTGCGCAGGAGCCAGAAGCGCCGCCTCACCCGCCGCCGCGCCGTGGGCGCGGCGGGCGGCGCACTCCTGTTGACCGGCGCCACGCTCGGCGCCAACGTGCTGCTCTCCCCGGCGGGAGCGGCGACCACGGCCGCCGCCTGGCCGACCCCCACCGGCAACAAGCCCGTCACCAAGACCATCGAGGTGTCCGGCACCTACGACGGTGGGCTCCAGCGCTTCTACGGCAGCGGAGACCTCGGAGGCGACGGCCAGGAGGAGGGCCAGGACCCGATCTTCAAGCTGAAGGACGGCGCGGTCCTGAAGAACGTCGTCCTTGGCAAGCCAGCCGCCGACGGCGTGCACTGCTCGGGCACCTGCACCATCCAGAACGTGTGGTGGGAGGACGTCGGCGAGGATGCGGCGAGCTTCAAGGGCACCTCGTCCGGCGCGACGTACAACGTCACTGGTGGCGGCGCCAAGAAGGCCGACGACAAGGTCTTCCAGTTCAACGGCGCGGGCAAGCTGAACATCAGCGGCTTCCAGGTCTCGGACTTCGGCAAGCTGGTCCGCTCCTGCGGCAACTGCTCCAAGCAGTACAAGCGCACGATCACCGTGAACGACGTGGACGTGACCGCGCCCGGCAAGTCCCTGGTCGGCATCAACACCAACTACGGCGACACGGCGACCCTCCGCCAGATCCGCATCCACGGCGACTCCAGCAAGAAGATCAAGCCCTGTATCCGCTACACGGGCAACAGCTCGGGCGACGAGCCCAAGGAGACGGGCAGCGGCCCCGACGGGACGTACTGCAAGTACAGCGCGTCGGACATCAGTTACCAGTAGCCGTCACAGCGGACCACCAGTGACCAAGTTCCGGTCACTGGTGGTCCGCTGTCGTCAGTGCTCTCGGCGGAGCCGAGGTGCCCAGTCCCTCAGGTAGGCGTCACGTGTCGCGAACCGGGCCTGTGCACGCGTGAGTTGGGGCCGGTTGTCCGGGACGGTGACCCTCGCTCCCGGGCCCGTGTTGCGGTACTCCGTGAACCGCTGGGCCTGCCATGGGTGGGCGTCGCGCATGTTCGCGTACGGGGTCACCGCGTCGATGCCGGGTCCCAGGTGGGTGTCGCGCACCGTGAGCATGGGGCGGGCCGTCGTGTCGGAGCTGGGGACCCAGGGGCGGGCCAGCTTGTAGTACGCGTGCGGGGCGTCGCTCGTCACCCGGCCGCGGGTGACGAGATAGCCGCGCGGATTGGCGAGCGCGGTGGACGGCGCGAAGACGAAGCCGTACGGTGCCGCCGCCAGGTCGCTCCGGGTCAGTGTGTGGAAGCGGCAGCGCTCGAAGACGGCGGTGGCCCGGCCGAAGACGAAGTCGACGTCGCCCTCCACATAACAGTCGCGGAAGTACTGGCGGGCGAAGGCACCCAGGTCCACGGTGTCGGCGTAGAGGGTGTCCTGGTGGCCCAGGAACCGGCAGCGGAAGAACGCCGAGCGGTCGCCCATGACCTTGAGGGCGACGGCCTGCGTGCCGGTGTACTCGGGGTGGTCGGCGCGCACCCAGTCGTTGGCGAACGTGATCGCGTGGGCGGTGAGACCGGCCGCTCGCACCGTCGTGGTGGCTGAGCCGCTGGTGCCGTAGGTGCCGGACCCGTCGGGCTTCGGGGTGCCCGCCGCGTTGTCGTACACGATGACCGTGTCGCAAGGGTCGCCGCTCGCGCCGATGAGCGTGAGTCCCGTGCTCGTCTCGGGAACGGTCACCGTCTCGCGGTACGTGCCCGGGGCGAGGACCAGTGTCCACCCCGGGCCGGAAGCGGCGTCCACCGCGGCCTGGACCGTGGTGTGGTCGCCGCCGCCCGCCGGATCGACGTACAGCGTCCGGCGGGAGGGGCGCCGCTCGGCGGCGGCGCGGGCGGGCGACGTGCCGCCGAGGACGAGAGCGGCCCCGGCGCCCCCGCCCGCGGCGAGCAACGTACGTCTGCTGACAGGGGAGTTGAGGCGGGCAGGGGAGTGGTGCGAGGGCATGGCTGCTCCTTCGCCGTGCGGTCAGGGGAGGAGAGGAGAGGTGAGGCGGGGAGGAGGGAGAGAGGGCTGCTCAGTGGCGCTTGCCTGCGCCCGCGTGGCGCGCGAGCAAGCCCGGCAGCTTGCGCGGGTCGTCCACCCGCGTCCGGAGGCTCGGCGTCCAGCCCGCACCCGACTGGAGGGTCTCCTCCGGGATCTCCGCGTTGTGCACGGCGATGAGATCGACGCGCTTGCCGTTGACGTAGTTGGCGTCGGCGGTGACCGGTGCCTCCTTCCACTTCTTGAGGATCTTCGCGGCGCTGACCCCGCGCGGGAGCGTGAACGCGTTCTTCTGCGCGACGAGTTGGGACTCCTGGCCGATGCCGAACGAGTACTGGTAGCCGTCCGCGGGGACCACGTAGTGGTTGTTGTAGGCGTCGACCTGACCGAAGCGGACGCGCGGCGCACGCTCGACGATGTCCCTGAAGACGTTGTGGTGCAGGGTGACCCGCAGCTTGCCGCGGTCGGTGGCGCCCGCGCTGTCGCTGTTGCCGATCATCAGGGTCTTGTCGTGGTCGGCGAAGACGTTCCAGGAGGCGGTGACCAGATCCGCGCCGCGCACGATGTCCAGCTCGCCGTCGTGCTGCTGGTAGATCTCGCCGTAGTAGGACGGCAGCGAACTGTCGGGGTGCTCGCCGTCGGTGAACGTGTTGTGATCCACCCACACGTGCGTCGAGCCGTACACGACCATGCTGTCGTACTCGGAGTTCCAGGCACCCCTGTCCCCGTCCGTGGGGTCCCACTGCGGGAAGCAGTCCAGCGGGCTCTCCAGGGTGAGGTTACGGACGACGACGTTGTCCACGCCCTGGATCTGCAGGCTGCCGCCGACGATCCCGGCGTTCCTGCCGACGCCCACGATGGTCGTGTCGGCGGGTACGTACGCCTTGATCGCCGCGGCCTGCCGTGTCGCCGACGCCGCCCGCAGGTCCTCCTGCGCGCCGCTGACCGGTGTGTCACGTCCCCACACGGCGGGGTCGTAGTCGGCGAGATAGCGGTCGAAGTCGTAGCCGTCGGCCTCGAAGGCCGCGCAGCCCTCGGCCGTCGCGTTCAGGGTGCCCTTGACCTTGATGATCCGGGGAGCGCCCGCGTCGCCCGCGAGCGCGGCCCGCAGCTCCTCCCAGGTGGTGACGGTGTAGGTGTGCGCCGCGTCGGCCCCGGCCCCGCCGGTCGTCCCGCCGTCGGCCGACGCCCACCCGTCGCGCGGCGGCAGTACGTCGTGCCAGGCGCCGGCGGCCGAGGCCGGGGCGCTGGTGACCGCCATCACCAGCGCGGTGCATCCGGCGAGCGCTGCCAGGGATCTGCGCGCGGCCACGCTTGTCGTCGTTCTCGTCGTTCTCGTCGTTCTCGTGGTCCTCATCGTCACGGTCCTTCCGGCCAAGTGATCCAGGATGGGGGTATCGCGGCGTCCAGCCGCCGCACGTCCCGCGGCGCGAGCACCTTGTGGTGCAGCAGCCCGGCCGCCACCAGGCGGGCCACCTCGATCGCGCCCGGCGGATTGAAGTGCGTGTTGTCCTGCTCGGTGGCGGTCCAGTTGAAGTGCGCCTTGGTCGCCTCGACGCCGAGCCTCTGCCACAGCGCGAGGGACTGGGTCTGCACGTCGAGCAGCGGCACACCCTCGGCCGCGGCGAGCGCGCGCATCGCCGCCGGGTACGCGCCGTGGGTGGGCAGGGCGGTGCCGTCCGCGTCGAACTTCCTGCGCTCCACGGCGGTCACGAGCACCGGCCGCGCGCCACGGGACCGCGCCCCGTCGACGTACTGCCTGAGGTAGTCCTGGTATGTCGACCAGGGCTCGGTGTAGCGCGTCGGGTCGGCGCTCTTCTCGTCGTTGTGCGCGAACTGGATCAGGAGGCGGTCGCCGGGCCTGATCGTCTCCAGGATGGCCGCGAGCCGGCCCTCGTCGACGAAGCTCTTCGAACTCCGGCCGTTCATCGCGTGGTTGGCGACCCGCAGCCGGTCGCTCAGGAAGAAGGGGAGGGCCATGCCCCAGCCGGTCTCGGGCGCCGCGTCCGCGTACTTCTGTGCGGCGGTGGAATCGCCGGCGATGTAGAGGGTGGGCCTGGTGCCCGCCGGGCGGGCGGACGCCGCCGGGGCCGCGGCCGCCGCGAGCGGAAGGCTCGCGAGGGCCGCGACCGCACGGCGTCGGCCGACGCCGTGCGCGGGGCGCGCTGTCACTTGTTCTGTTCGTTCCACTCGGCCTGAGCCTTGTTGAGCTGCTCGGCGAGGGTGTCGAGGAAGTCCTTCGCGGACATCTTGCCGAGCAGGACCTTCTGGTAGTTCGGCTCGTTGTCGGCCTTGCTGATGGTGTTCCAGTCGGGCAGGTAGTACGGAAGCTGCACGATCTTCAGGGAGCCGTCGTTGAGCGCGGCGGCGGCCAGCTTCGTGGGCTCGGCCTCGTTCACCCAGGCGTCTTTGGAGGCCGCGGTGTTGGCGGGGATGGCGCCCGCGGACTTGTTCCACTTGCTGTTGGACTCGTGCGAGGCGGCGAACTCGATGAACTTCCAGGCCGCAGCCTTCTTCTTGCTGGACTTGAACAGGCCGAGCCCGTCGACGGGGTTGGAGACCTGGACGCGGATGCCCTCGTCGGTCGTCGGGTTGGGCAGGCCGCGGAACTTGTCCTCACCGAGCGCCTTCACGTGGTCCGTGTAGGAGCCGAGGTTGTGGCTGAGCATGCCGATCTGGCCCGTGTCCCACTGGGCGTTCATCTTCTTGAAGTCGTTGTTGACGTCGGCCTCGGGGGTGTTCTTCTTGTAGAGCGCGACGTACTTCTCCAGCGCCTCCACGTTCTTCGGGTCGTTGACGGTGGTCTTCTCGCCGTCCCAGAACGATCCGATGCCGGACTGGCCGTAGGCCGCGTCGAGCGCCTGCGCGATGGAACCCTCGCCGCCGCGGATGGTGTAACCGAACTTGTTGGCGTCCTTGTCGGTGAGCTTGTCGGCCGCCTTGTAGAACTTGCTCCAGGTGGTGGGGGCCTCCAGGCCCGCGGCCTTGAACAGGTCGGTGCGGTAGTACAGGACGCCGTTGCTCGCCGACGTCGGCACCGTGAAGAGCCGGGTGCCGCCGCCCGCGGCCCGGACGCTGTCCACCATGCTCGGGTTCAGCTTGCCCTCGAGGGAGCTGCCGTTGAGCCGGTCGTCCAGCGGCTCCAGGGCGTTCTGCGCGGAGATCCCGGCGAGCATCGCGGCACCGACGCCGCCGACGTCGGGCAGGCCGCCGCCCTGGATCGCGGTGTCGTACTTGGACTGGACGCTCTCGGCGGGGATCGGCACGTACTTGACGTCGATGTCCGGGTTCTTCGCCTCGAAGTCCTTGATGATCTCCTTCCAGACGTCGGTGCGGACACCGCCGTTGTTGTCCCAGAAGGTGATCTCGCCCTTGCCGGAGCCCTCCTGGCCCTTGTCGCCGCCCGCCCCGCTGCCGTCGTCGCCGCAGGCGGTGGCGGTCAGCGCGAACGCGGCGGTGAGGGCGACGGCGGCCACCGCGCGACGGCTTCTGCTTCTGTTTCCGATTCCGCTTCTGTTTCCGCGGATGCTGAGGTTCATGGTCGGCTCTCTTCGTCGGATTACGGGTGGTGCGAGGTGATGTGGGGTCAGGGGGTGCGGTCCGGATTCAGTGGGTGGTGATCCGGAAGTGCGTGAACAGGGCTGTCCCGGCCCCGTTCCGTCCCGTGGGGGCCGTGGCGAACAGGCCGAGCAGCGCGCCCACCCATCGCCATGGCGTCGCGGCGAAGACCTGGCCCGAGGGGCAAAAGCCGTCGCCGGTGTCGGCGGAGAAGCGGCAGCGGGCGCCCTCCGCGATCTCGATCCGCAGCCGCGCTGTCCCGTCGGGGGCGAGGCGCGGGTGC
The DNA here is from genome assembly GCF_053607685.1 of Streptomyces sp. NPDC055099. Classification (NCBI taxonomy): domain Bacteria; kingdom Bacillati; phylum Actinomycetota; class Actinomycetes; order Kitasatosporales; family Streptomycetaceae; genus Streptomyces; species Streptomyces sp. NPDC055099. Next base: position 93,874 of record NZ_JBSGUA010000010.1, read on the forward strand.
TCGGCGTCGCGCTCGCGCTCCGCGACCGGCTCAGCGAACCGGTGGACGAGGCGGACCGTGCCGTCGTCGCCGCGCTCCAGGCCGATCCAGTCGAAGGCGTCACCGAGCACGGCGAGCCCGGCCCTGGCGCCGTCCGCGGAGCCGTCGAGCCGGAGCCCGACCTCGACGGCGCACGGCGTGAGCGGAAGGCGCTGGGTCAGGACGTGCGGCACGCGGCGCAGGTCATGGGCCTCCGCGGACCTGACGCAGGTCAGCCGCAGTCCGTCCGACCCGTGCGAAGTCGCCCACCCCTCGGTGGGGTTGGCGGACCACTGCCACTGGCGGCCGTGGCGCCCGCCGGGGAAGTCGTCGTCGGTGGCGGGCGCGGACACGGGCTGCGGGGGAAGGGCGGGCTTTTTGTGTACGGCGACGGGGGCGCCGCCGTCCCCGATCACCGGCCAGCCGTCCGTGCCCCAGCGCATCGGCTGGAGGTGCACGACCCTGCCGTACGCGCCGCGCTGCTGGAAGTGCAGGAACCAGTCGTCGCCGGCCGGGGTGCGCACCCAGCCGCCCTGGTGCGGTCCGTTGACGTCGGTGTCGCCCTGCTCCAGGACGATCCGCTCCTCGTAGGGGCCGTGGAAGGTGCGGGAGCGGAAGGCGCCCTGCCAGCCGGTCTCCACGCCGCCGGCGGGGGCGAGGATCCAGAACCAGCCGTCGTGGCGGTACAGCTTGGGGCCCTCCAGCGTGAACCAGCCGGGCAGTTGGTCGGCGTCGACCAACACCCGTCCCTCGTCCAGGAGTTCACGGCCGTCCGGGCTCATGCGGTGACCGGTGAGCCGGTTCTTGATCCCGGAGCGCGACTTGGCCCAGGCGTGCACGAGATAGGCCTCGCCGCGCTCCTCGTCCCACAGCGGGCAGGCGTCGATGAGGCCTTTGCCCGCCTTCACGAGGTGCGGGGTGCTCCAAGGGCCGCGGATGTCAGCGGAGTTGACCTGGAAGACGCCGTGGTCCGGGTCGCCCCAGAAGATCCAGAACCGTCCGTCGTGGTGCCGGATCGACGGTGCCCACACCCCGCAGTCGTGCCGTGGCGCGGCGAACGACTCCGCCGGTTCGAGGCGCTCCAGGGCGTGCCCGATCAGGGTCCAGTTCACCAGGTCGCGGGAGTGCAGGAGCGGCAGCCCCGGGGCGCGCCCGAAGCTGGACGCGGTGAGGTAGAAGTCGTCGCCGACCCGGACGACGTCGGGGTCGGACCAGTCGGCGGCGAGGACGGGGTTGCGGTAGGTCCCGTCGCCGAGATCACCGGTACGGCCGGTGAGACCACCGGGTTCGTCCGGGCCGCTCATCCGGGGCGCGTTCACGCCGTCACCGCCTTGCGGACGAGCCCCGCGGCCTCGGTCCGGCTCGGACGACCGTCGGAGACGACGGTGACCACACGGCGTACGACGGTCTCGCCGGGGCCGATCGGCAGGCGGTGCGAGTGCGCCAGCGAGGAGCCGACGCCGGGATACTCCGCGGTCCGCACGAACCACGGGTCACGCCGCGTCTCCGGCGTCGCCCCGGCGAAGACGAGTGTCCAGCCCTGACCGGAGAGGGCCACCCAGTCGGCCGTCGCCCCGTGCGCGGCGGCCTCGCCCTCGGTGTCCGCGGTGAACACCTCGGGGGGCCGTGTCTCCTTGGGCGCGCGCCAGAAGAAGCCTCCGTAGGCGGCGCCGGGGCGGCCGTTGGTGGCGGGGCTGCCGATCGAGATCTCCGACGCGGCCGGGTTGGTGAGGGAGAACGTGAAGTCGAGGGCCCAGGCGGACGGGGTGAGGGGCGTGACGGCGACGGTGCGCCGCTCGCGCAGCAGCTCGCACTCGCCGTCGAGCCAGCCGATCTCCTCGACGAACCCGTCGGGGTCGCGCAGCTTGAACTCCAGGTGGCGCTGTTCGCCGTGGTTGTCGAGCTCGGTGGGCCCCTGGTCGCGCACGTAGGTGCGCCCGCCCCAGAAGTTGCGGCCCGCCGCGTCGGGCACGGCGACGCCCACGCCGAGGTGGTGCGGGTGGTCGGCCGGTCCGTACTCGGTGACGGGGAGGCCGCCGAAGGTGCGGACGGGGTGGAGGTAGGGGCGGGGCGCGAGGCGTGGGCCGGCCGAGGGGTGGATGACGTAGCGGCCGACGGGACGGCCCGAGCAGCGCAGCATGAGCGCGGTGTCGGTCGCGGTTCTGTTCATGGCGTACTCACCTCGGTGGGGTTTCGGCGGTGGGGGAGTGAGCGGTGGAGGAGTGAGCGGTGGAGGCTGCGGGGCCGGGCTGCTCGGGCAGCGCCCAGAACGTGCCGAGCTCCGCGAAGCCGCACAGCGTGTCGGCGCTCGCCGCGACGAGCCCGTCGATGCCGTGCACGACCCGGCGCCGCACGCCTTCGTGCTCGCCGGGCACCGAACGCCAGGCCTCGACCGGCAGGGGGAGTGGATCGGGTGCCGTGCGGACCGCCTCGACGACCTTCATGAAGGCGCCCGTCGAGGCCGGCGGAACCAGCAGTTCGGCGTGGCCCGCGAGGTGAGCGACAAGGTTCTCGAGGAGGTCCGTCCGCCCGTGAAGGACCTCCTCGGGCCCGTGCCCGGCGCGCTGCACGAGCACCCGGTCCTGCTTGTACCAGAACGTGATGCGGCCCCGGGTGCCGTGGACGACGACGTACGGCTCGTTGGGATGCTCGGCGCAGAGCGTCGCGGCGACACCGATGCGGCCGCCGCGCGCGGTGCTGATCCCGACGAACGAGGTGTCGTCGGACTCGATGGCGTTGGCGCGGAACAGCTCCGTGGCCACCTGTGTGACGTCCTCGGCCCGCGTGGACCCGTCCACCGCCAGGGCGGTGGCGACGGCGTGGGCGAGGGGGTTGGTCAGGACCCCGTCCACGACGTCCACGCCGTCCAGGCGGCGCCGCCCGGCCCAGGGCGCGCGCCGGTAGTACGCCTCGTCGCGGGCCCAGGCGCCCGCCGCGCCGACGCCCGTCGGCTCCCCGACAGCGCCTTCGGCGACCAGGGCGCGGATGGCGGACACGGCGTGCGAGCCGAGCGACTGGAACCCGACCTGGCAGGCCACGCCTCCGGCGGTCACCGCGTCGGTGATCCGCCGGAACGCGGCGTACGAAGGGGCGGGCGGCTTCTCCAGGAGCAGGTGCACGCCTCGCTCTGCGGCGGCCACGGCCAGGTCGGCGTGGGTGGGGATGGGCGTGCAGATGACGGCGACGGCGGCTCCGGTGGCGTCGAGCAGTCCCGCGAAGTCCGCGGACTGCGCGGGATCGCCGAGGCCGTCGAGTTCGCCACCGGTCAGCGGCGCGAGCTCACAGATCCCCACGAGGCGTACGAGACCGGCCTGTTGGAGGCGCCGGATGTTCTCCAGGTGCCACCTGCCGTGCCCGCGCGCTCCGGCGAGGACCAGCGGCAGCGGGGTGCGGGGCGCTTCGGGCCCCGGGCCCGGGGTCATCGGATTCTCCCCGCGCCGGCGCCGTACGCGTAGGGCGCCGCGGCGATGGCGCCTCCAGTCGCGCCGCTGCCGCTGCCGCTGCCGCTGTTGCCGCCGTCGCTCCCGCTGCTCCTGCCGGTCGCCGCCCAGCCGTCGTCGGCGGCCGGCTGGAGGACGCGGTGGTGCCGCAGGCGCGACGTGTGACCGCTCATCCCTTCACCGCCCCGGCGCTGAACCCGGTGACCAGCCACTTCTGGATGAAGGCGAAGACGATCACGACGGGCAGGGCGGCGATGACGCCGCCGGCCGCGAGCGCGCCGAGGTCGACGCTGTCGGCGCCCATCAGGGTGGCGAGACCGACCGGGATCGTCTGCTTGTCCTGGTTGGAGAGGAACATCAGGGCGAACAGGAAGTGGTTCCAGCTGTGCACGAAGGCGAAGGAGCCGACGGCGATCAGACCGGGCCGCAGCAGCGGCAGGACCACCGCGCAGAAGGCGCGGAAGCGTCCGCAGCCGTCCACCCAGGCGGCCTCTTCCAGGGAGTAGGGCACGTTCTTGATGAATCCGCTGATCAGGATCATCGAGAGCGGCAACTGGAAGACGGCCTCGGCGATGATGACGCTGCCGAGCGAGTTGATCATCTGGAGGTTGGCGAAGATCTGGAAGAGCGGCACCAGCATCAGCGCGCCGGGGATGAACTGTGAGCACAGCAGCGCCAGCATGAAACCGCGCTTGATCTTGAAGTCGAAGCGGGCCAGGGCGTAGCCGCCGGCCAGGGCGACGACCGTGGTCATCAGCATCGACAGGACACCGACGATGAGGCTGTTCTGGAAGAAGAGGCCGAAGCTGCGCTCGGTCCACACCTTGTCGAAGTGCTCGAAGGTGATCGGCCAGGGCAGCAGCGAGGTCGAGCCCGCCGGGCGGATCGCGAAGAGCAGCATCCAGTAGAACGGGATGAGCGTGAAGAGGAGGTAGAGGCCGAGCGGCAGGTAGATCTGCCAGCGGGGGGCCTCGTCCCAGGGGCGCCGCTTCGGTGTGCGCGGGCCGCCGGCGCGGGTGTCGGCGGTCGTGGTGATGTCCGCCATGGCGCTTTCCCTGTCCAGGTGCTGAGTGGTGGTCACTTGTCCTGACCTCCGAACTTGCTCAGCCGCAGATAGACCATCGAGCAGAAGAGAAGGATCACGAACGCGATGGAGGTCAGCGCGGAGGCGTAACCGAAGTCGTGCGAGTCGACGGCGATGGACGCGATGCGCAGCGGCAGGGTCGTCGTCTCGCCCGCGGGTCCGCCGCCGGTGAGGGTGTAGAGCAGGTCGACGTTGTTGAACTCCCAGACCGCGCGCAGCAGTGTGGAGAGGATGATCGCGTCCTTCAGGTGCGGCAGCGTGATGTGCAGGAACTGCCGGAAGCGGCTCGCGCCGTCCACCTCCGCCGCCTCGTACAGGTCCTTCGACACGGACTGCAGGTCGGCCAGGATGAGGATCGCGAAGAAGGGCACGCCGCGCCAGAGTTCGGCGACGACGACGGCGGGGAAGACGGTGCTGGTGTCCGAGAGCCAGGACGTCCCGTACGAGCCGATGCCCATGTCCGCGAGGTAACGGGTGATGCCCGTCTGCGAGTTGAAGATCAGCAGCCAGATCGTCGAGGTCAGCACGCCGGAGACGGCCCACGGCGAGAAGACCATGGCGCGGGCCATCGCGCGGCCGATGAAGGTCTGGTTCACGATCAGCGCGAGCCCGAGGCCGAGGAGCAGCTGCAGGACGACCTCGACGACGACCCACTGGAGGCTGAAGCCGAGCGTCTGCCAGAACTGCGGGTCCTCGGTGAACGCGGTGACGAAGTTGTCGAAGCCCGCGAAGCCGTCGCGCCAGGGCTTGGTCGGGTTGTGGTGGCGCAGGCTGTAGTAGAAGACGCTGATGACGGGGTAGGCGATGAAGCCCACCATCAGGAGTCCGGCCGGCGCGATCAGCAGATACGGGAGCCTGCGCGGGGTCGCTCCCGTTCGGCGCCGGTGCGCACCCGGCACGCGGCGCCGGGGCGGTGGCTGCGGTGGCGCTTTCGCCACAGCTGAGGCCATGTCTGCTTCTCCGTTCTCAGGGGCGGCACACGGTCCGCGAGATGAAGCGCTTCGCAGACGTCGTTCGAGATCTCGTGCAAAGGGGGTAGTGCGTGAGAGGTCGTGCGAGGGAGCTGTGGAGCTGGAACTGGAGCTGGTGCTGGAGCTGTGGAGCTGCTGTGGGGCTCAGCCCACGTACGGGTCGGGCACGTCGCCGTCCCGGGCCAGGAACGCGAAGTCGCAACCGGTGTCGGCCTGGGTGATCTGCTCGTCGTAGAGCGCGCCGTAGCCGCGTCCGAAGCGGGCGGGCGGCGGCGTCCACGCGGCCCGCCGCCGCGCCAGCTCCTCGTCGGACACGTCGAGGCTGAGGGAGCGCGCCTCGACGTCCAGGGTGATCTGATCGCCCGTGCGGACCAGGGCGAGCGGCCCGCCCACGTGCGACTCGGGGGCGACGTGCAGCACACACGCGCCGTACGACGTGCCGCTCATCCGCGCGTCGGAGATGCGCACCATGTCGCGCACCCCCTGCTTGAGCAGGTGGTCGGGGATCGGCAGCATGCCGTACTCGGGCATCCCGGGGCCGCCCCTGGGGCCCGAACCCCGCAGCACGAGGACGTGGTCGGCGGTGATGCCGAGCTCCGGGTCGTTGATGGTGCGCTGCATCTGCCGGTAGTCGTCGAAGACGACGGCCGGGCCGGTGTGGCGCAGCAGGTGCGGCTCGGCGGCGATGTGCTTGATGACGGCGCCGTCCGGGCAGAGGTTGCCGCGCAGGACCGCCACGCCGCCCTCGTCGGCCAGGGGCTTCGTGCGGGGCCGGATGACCTCGGGGTTGTGCACGACGGCGCCCGCGAGCTGTTCGCACAGGCTGTCATGGGCGACGGTGGGCCGGTCCAGGTGCAGCACGTCGGTCAACTGGGCCAGAAAGGCCGGGAGTCCGCCCGCGAAGTGGAAGTCCTCCATGAGGTACTGCCCGCCGGGGCGCAGGTTGGCGAGCACCGGCACGGTCCGCGCGATCCGGTCGAAGTCGTCGAGCGTGAGCCGTACGCCGCTGCGGCCCGCCATGGCGATCAGGTGGATCACCGCGTTGGTGGAGCCGCCGAGCGCGAGCACGGTGGCGACCGCGTCCTCGTAGGCGTCGGCGGTGAGGAACCGCGACAACTTCAGGTCCTTGCGCACGAGTTCGACGATCCGCAGGCCGGACGCGGCCGCCATCCGGTCGTGCCCGGAGTCCACCGCGGGGATGGAGGAGGCGCCGGGCATCGTCACGCCGAGGGCCTCGGCCGCCGCGGTCAGCGTGGAGGCGGTGCCCATGGTCATGCAGTGTCCGGGGGAGCGGGCAAGGCCGTTCTCCAGCTCGGCGAGTTCGCAGTCGCCGATGAGGCCGGCGCGCTTGTCGTCCCAGTACTTCCACATGTCGGTGCCGGAACCGAGCACCTCGTTGCGCCAGTGGCCGGGGAGCATGGGTCCCGCGGGCACGAAGACGGTCGGCAGGTCGACGCTCGCGGCGCCCATGAGCAGGGCGGGCGTCGTCTTGTCGCAACCGCCCATCAGCACGGCGCCGTCCACGGGATAGGACCGCAGCAGCTCCTCCGTCTCCATGGCGAGGAGATTCCGGTAGAGCATCGGCGTCGGCTTCTGGAAGGTCTCCGAGAGCGTGGAGACGGGGAACTCCAGGGGGAAGCCGCCCGCCTGCCACACCCCGCGCTTGACCGCCTGGGCGCGGTCGCGCAGGTGGACGTGGCAGGGGTTGATGTCGGACCAGGTGTTGAGGACCGCGATGACGGGCTTGCCCAGATGCTCCTCGGGCAGATACCCGAGCTGCCGGGTGCGCGCCCGGTGGCTGAAGGACCGCAGGCCGTCCGTGCCGTACCACTGGTGGCTGCGCAGCTCGTCGGGCCTCATGCCGACCACGCCTTCACCAGGACCGCTATCTCGTCGCGCCGCTCATCGGGCAGCACCCGGCTCGGCGGGCGCACCTCGCGGCGGCACAGGCCGAGGGCTGCCAGGGCTTCCTTGACGACCGTGACGTTGTCCGCGGACTGGTCGGCGGCGCGCAGTTCCTCGAAGCGGCGGATCTTCTCCCAGACGTCCATGGCCGCCGGATAGTCGCCGGCCCGCAGGGCCCGCAGCATGCTCAGCGACACCTCGGGTGCGACGTTGACCAGACCCGAGGTGAAGCCGGTGGCGCCGACGGCCCAGTAGGCGGGCGCGTACAACTCGGCGAGCCCCGCCACCCACACGAACCGTTCGAGCCCCGCGTCCCGGGCGAACGCGGCGAAGGCGGCGGCGTCCGGGGTCGCGTACTTCGCTCCGATCACGTTGGGGCACAACTCCGCTAGGTCCGCGAGGCGTTGGCCGGCCAGGCGCGGGTTGCGGATGTAGGGGACGACGCCCAGCTCGGGCACGGCGTCGGCGACGGCACGGTGGTAGTCGACCCAGCCGTCCTGCGACACGTAGGGATGCACCGGCTGATGGACCATCACCATGTGCGCGCCGACGTCCCGCGCATGCCGGGCCGCGGCGATCGCGGTCGGCAGATCATGGCCGACGCCGACGAGCACGAAGGCGTCCCCGTCCCCGACCTCCTCCATGGTCAACTCGGTCACCAGGCGCCGCTCTTCGGGGTCGAGCGCATAGAACTCGCCGGTGTTCCCGTTCGGGGTGAGGGTGCGCACGCCCCCGTCGGTGAGCCGCCTGACCAGGGTGCGATAGGTGTCCCGCTCCACCGATCCGTCCTCGGCGAACGGCGTCACCGGGATCGCCACCACGTCGGCGAGCGCCGCACGCAGGTCAGCGAAGCGGGAGTCGAGGATCGGGCCGGTCATGAAAGCTCACCTTCCGGGAACGCCCGCCGCACGAACGAGGCGATGTGGTCGTGGAGTCCGCGTGCCGCCGCGTCGGCCTCACCCGCGAGCGCGAGCCGCAGGATCTCCCGGTGCTCGGCCGCCTCCCGCTCCCAGGAGGGCAGCGTCGCCCAGGCGACGGCGGAGACCAGGGCCGCCTGGTCGCGTACCTCGTCGAGCATCCGGGAGAGCAGCGGGTTGCCGCACGGGACGTAGAGAGCGCGGTGGAACTCCCGGTTGGCCAGAGAGCGTTCGGCCGCGTCCACGGCCGAGTCCGCACGTTCCAGTGCGTCGCGCGCCTCCTCCAGGAGGGCGCCGCTGCGGACGGTGCGCCGCAGGGCCTCCGGTTCGAGCAGCAGGCGTACGTCGTATACCTCCTGCGCCATCGCCGCGTCCACCGTGCGCACGGTGGCGCCCTTGTACTGACTCATGACGACGAGGCCGGTCCCGGCGAGCGTCTTCAGCGCTTCCCGTACGGGCGTCTTGGAGACGGCGAACTGGGCGGCGAGCTCGGTCTCGACGAGGGGCTGGCCGGGCGCCAACTGCCCGGTGAGGATGCGGTGCTTGACCGCCTCGAGCACGTACTGCGTGCGCGAGGGGATGGGGTGGGGCGCAAAGTTCATCGATGCTCTCAGTCGTCGTGCGGCCGTCGTGAGGACATCGCTCACGGCCGTCGTGCAGTCATCGCGTATCGCGTCTCATATATGACGTACGAAGTACGACGCGATGAAGCTAGGGCGCCGACCGGCCCGCGTCAACGTTTCGCGCAAGAAAACTCGTTCGAAATATCGGAGTTGGAGGTCGCCGGCCCGAAGCGCTTCAACTGTTCCTGCACGAACCGTTGACGTACTCATCGCGGCTCCCTACCTTGACCCGGCAAGCGCTTTCCTAAAACGATTCAATCGCGTAGCGGAGGACGAACTGTGCCGACGAATGCGGAAGTTGACAGGCGCGGCCTGTTGAAGCTGGCCGGTGGCTCCTTGGCGGCCCTCGGGCTGACCGCGACGGGCTGCGGCGGCGGAAGCGGAGCCGGGGACGGGACCGTCACCATCCGGTACGCGTGGTGGGGCTCCGACGACCGCGCCAAGCGGATCAACCGCACCATCGAGCTCTTCGAGAAGAAGCACCCGAAGATCAAGGTGAAGACGGACTTCCAGCCCTACCTCGACTTCTGGAAGAAGTTCAACACCCAGGCGTCCGGCGGGAATCCGCCCGACGTCTTCCAGAACGCGATCGGCTTCGTGCGCAAGTACGACCAGCGCAACGTGCTGCTCGACCTGAACGCGCAGGCCAAGGCGGGCAACCTGCGCCTGGACGGCTTCCGGGCGGGCCTGGAGAAGTTCGGCGAGGTCGACGGCAAGCTGCTCGGCGTCCCCGTCGGCAGCAACTCCATGGCCCTGGTGATCGACAAGCCGGTCTTCGAGAAGGCCGGGGTCACCCCCGAGATGGGCTGGACCTGGGACGACTTCCACGAGGCGATGGAGAAGATCCGCAAGCAGGGCAGGGCGGGCGACAGCGGACTCTACGGCGTCATGTACCTCTACGACCCCTACCTGCGCCAGCAGGGCAAGGCCTTCTTCACCGAGAAGGGCCTGGGCTTCGACGAGGCCGACCTCAAGGAGTGGTGGACCAAGGGGTACGCCGGGGTGCAGTCGGGCATCTACGCCGACCCGAAGAAGGTCGCCCAGATCAAGCCCAAGTCGGCCGTGGCCGCCGAGATCGCCGCGTCCGAGTTCACCTGGGACAACTTCACCGTCCGCTACAGCGCCGAGGGCAAGAGCGAGTACGGCCTGGCCCCGCTGCCGACCACCGACGGCAAGAAGACGGGGCAGTACCTCGGCTCGCTGATGCTCAGCGGCTCCAAGCGCACCCAACACCCCAAGGAAGTCGCGCAGTTCATCGACTTCATGGTGCACGACCCCGAGGTCGCCAAGATCATGGGATACGACCGCGGGGTGCCGACCACGACCGCGCAGTACGAGGCGTACAAGCCCGCCGAGGAGAAGGACAAGGTGATCGCCTCGGTCAACAAGGAGATCGCCGCCTACGAGGAGCAGTTGGTCGACTCCGGTGTCCTGGAGACCATCACGCCGCACCCCGCCGGCGCGGACGTCTGCGAGGCGGCGTTCCTGCGCATCGCGGAGGAACTGGCCCTGGGGGAACGGTCGGTGGATGAAGCGGTGAAGCAGTTCTTCACCGAGTGCAAGACCGCGCTCGGCTCCTGATGGGCGGCACGATGGCGTCCCTCCAGGCCTCGGTGGCCGCACCCGCCCCCGAGAAGCCCTCGCCGCCGGGCAGTCGACGCCTCCCCGAGGCCGCCCGGCGGCGACGGCGGGGCGAGAACATCGCCGGGTTCCTCTTCATGTCGCCGTGGCTCGCGGGATTCCTGCTGCTCACGGCAGGGCCCATGGTCGCCTCGCTCTACTTCGCGTTCACCGACTACAACCTGTTCGACGCCCCGAAATGGATCGGCGTCGACAACTTCACCGAGATGTTCGGCGACCCGCGCTGGCGCAAATCGGTGGAGGTGACCCTCTGGTACGTCGTCGTCGGCACCCCGCTGAAACTGGCGGCCGCCCTCGGCGTGGCGCTGCTGCTCAACCAGAAGCGGCGCGGACAGGTCTTCTATCGGGCCGCGTTCTACGCGCCGTCCCTGATCGGGGCCAGTGTCTCGATCGCCGTCGTCTGGAAGGCGATCTTCTCCGACGACGCCATCGTCGACCGCACGCAGCGGGCGATCTTCGGCATGGACGTCGGCGGCTGGACCGGTGACCCGCAGTGGATCATCTACAGCCTGGTGGCGCTGACCGTCTGGCAGTTCGGCGCGCCGATGGTCATCTTCCTGGCCGGTCTGAAGCAGGTGCCGCGCGAGCTGTACGAGGCGGCGGAGGTGGACGGCGCGGGCACCTGGCGGCGGTTCTGGAACATCACGCTGCCGATGATCTCCCCGGTCCTGTTCTTCAACGTCCTCCTGGAGACCATCCACTCCTTCCAGATCTTCGCCTCGGCGTACATCGTCGGCGGCGGGGCGGGCGGCAACGCCTGCGGTCCGGCGGACGGTTCGCTCGTCTACACCTGCTATCTCTACGTCCAGGGCTTCGAGAACAGCCGGATGGGCCTCGCGTCGGCCATGGCCTGGATGCTGCTGCTCGCGGTGGCGCTGGTGACGGCGGTCCTGTTCTGGTCCCAGAAGCGCTGGGTGCACTACGAGGAGGGCGCCCGATGACCGCGTCGCACACACAGCCCGCACCGCACACACCGCCCGCACCGCACGCGCGGTCCGGCCGTCGACGGCGTTCGGCAGGTTCGCTCGCCTGGCACATCGGGTCCCTGGCGGTCCTCGCCGTGGTCCTCTACCCGGTGATCTGGGCGCTCGGCGGTTCGTTCAAGCCGAACGACGAGATCGTCGGCAGCCTCGACCTGTTCCCGACCGACCCCATCGTCGCGAACTACGCCGGTCTGGCCGACGGGATCGCCGACATCCCCATCTCCACCTTCTTCTCCAACTCCCTGTTCCTGGCGCTCGGTTCGGTGGTGGGAGTGCTGGTCTCCTGCTCCCTGGCGGCGTACGCCTTCGCGCGGATCAAGTTCGCGGGCCGCAACCTGCTCTTCGCCCTGATGATCGGCACCCTGCTCCTCCCGTACCACGTGCTCCTGATCCCGCAGTACGTGCTGTTCCAGAAGATGGGGCTGATCAACACCTATACGCCGCTCCTGCTCGGCAAGTATCTGGCGGTCGACGCCTTCTTCGTCTTCCTGATGGTGCAGTTCATGCGCAACCTGCCCAAGGAGCTGGACGAGGCGGCGCGGCTCGACGGCTGCGGGCACCTGCGCATCTACTGGTCGATCGTGCTGCCGCTGTGCAGGCCCGCGCTCATCACCAGCGCGATCTTCACCTTCATCAACTCCTGGAACGACTTCATGGGGCCGCTGATCTATCTCAACGACCCCTCGAAGTACACCGTCTCGCTCGGCCTGAAGATGTTCGTCGACCAGGAGGGCCTGGCCAACTACGGCGGCATGATCGCCCTGTCCCTCGTCGCGCTGCTGCCCGTCCTCGCGTTCTTCCTGGCCTTCCAGCGCTATCTGATCGACGGCATGGCCACGTCGGGTCTGAAGGGCTGAGGCCGCGTGAGCGGGACATCCATCAGAAGGTCCGTCTTCATGGACCGCTTCGGCGCCTTCGCCGAGTGCCTGCTCACCGGGGTGTGGATCGCGCTCGCGTCCCTGCCCCTGGTCACGCTCCCCGCCGCCTTCGCGGCGGGCGCCCGCCACTTGAACCGGCATCTGGCCCACGAGACCTCCGGATGGCGGGAGTTCACCGCGGATCTGCGTGCGGCGGCCCGGCGCGGCTGGCTGGTGGGCCTCGCCGGCTGGGCGGCGCTCGCCCTGCTCCTCGCCGACATCGCGTTCGTACGGGCGGGACTTCCCGGTGGTGCGTTCGTCGGCGCGGTCGGGGTCGTCGCCCTGTTCGTCCTGGTCGTCGCGGGGCTGCGGGCTGCCGCGAACTGGGCCCCCGGGGCGTCGTGGCGCGCGCTCCTGACCGCGGCGGTGCGCCGCACGCTGCGCGATCCCGCCGCTTCGCTGGTGATCGTGTGCGGATTCGCGGTGGTCGTGGCGTCCGCGTGGTTCGCCCTGCCGCTGGCGGCACCCGCCCTGGGGATGGTCGCGGCGGCTGCCCTGGCCGTCGAGCGGCGTGGCGCGGCGGCGGTCTGACGCGCGCGTTTCGCACCTGACTCCGGCCGCACACGTCGTCGTCTGCCACGACTCCCTGTCTGTCATGTCCATGTAAATCATGCACAGAGAAAGGACCACCATGTCTCCGATCCCCCGCAGGTCCCTGCTCAAGGCCGCCGCCGTGGCAGGTGCCGCCGCGCAGTTCAGCTGGGTCCTCGGCCGCGGCGACGCCGAGGCGGCTCCCCGTGCGGCGGCGGACGAAGGGCCCGTCGGCGTCGGCTGGCTGGAGAAGGGCGGGCTCGGTGCCGCGCCGGGCTCCACCTTCGGCGTCCCGTGGCCCAAGGGCGCCCACCCCGCCGGGCAGGAGTTCGCCCTCGCCACCGCCGAGGGCAAGGACGTCCCCGTACAGACCTGGACCACCGCCCGCTGGCCCGACGGATCGGTGAAGTGGACGGCGCACGCGGTGGGCCCGGCGGCGCGCGGCACCGACAAGTTCACCCTCAAGGCCGGGACACCCGCCGCCCCCGCCAAGGCGGTCAAGGTCACCGAGACCCGCCGGGCGATCACCGTCGACACCGGCGTCATCAAGGCCGTCATCGCCAAGGACGGCGAGCGGCTCGTCGAGTCCGTCACCCGCGACGGCGTGAAGATCACCACGGACGGGCGGCTCGTCCTCCTGCGGCAGGGCGACCTGGACGACGGTGACCGCGGCAACGCCAAGTGGGACCGCTTCGACGGCGAGATCAGCGGGGCCAAGGCCGAGCAGGACGGTCCCGTGCGCGCCGTGGTCCGCATCGACGGCAAGCACCGCAAGGGCGGCCGGAGCTGGCTGCCCTTCAGTGTGCGGCTCTACTTCTACGCGGGCGCCGACTCCTTCCGCATGGTGCACACCATCACCTACGACGGTGACGCGGAGAAGGACTTCATCCGCGGCCTGGGCGTCCGCTTCAGCGTGCCGATGCGCGACGCGGCGTACGACCGGCACATCCGCATCGCGGGCGAGGGCAAGGGGTTCCTGACCGAGGCGGTCAAGGGCATCACGGGCCTGCGCCGCGACCCGGGCGCCGCGATCCGCACCGCCCAGGTCAAGGGCGAGAAACTGCCGGACCCGGCGACCTGGGACCAGCGGGTCACCACCCGCCTGCAGTACATCCCCACCTGGGGCGACTACACCCTCTCCCAGCTCTCCGCCGACGGGTTCACCCTGCGCAAGCGGACCAAGCCGGGGCACACCTGGGTCACGGCCGGAGGCGGCGGCCGGGCGAGCGGATTCGGGTACGTCGGCGGGGTCGGCGGCGGATTCTCCTTCGGTCTGCGCGACTTCTGGGAGAAGCACCCCGCCCAGCTCGACATCCGGGGCGCCGCCGGCGACGAGGCCGAGGTCACCCTCTGGCTCTGGTCGCCCGAGGCGCAGCCGATGGACCTGCGCACGTACCACGACGGGCTGGGCCAGGACACCTACCCGGAGCAGATCGAGGGCCTCAACATCACCTACGAGGACTACGAACCCGGCTTCGGCACCCCGTACGGCATCGCCCGCACCAGCGAGCTGATGTTCTGGGCGAACGCGGCCACCCCCTCGGCGGCCACCCTCGTCGACCAGGCCGCCGCCGTCCGCACCCCGCCCCAGCTGGCCGCCGCCCCCGAGCACATGACGAAGACGGGCGTCTTCGGCGGTCTCTTCTCACCGGTCGACCGCTCCACGCCCGCGAAGGCGACGATCGAGGACCACCTCGACTTCCTCTTCACGTACTACAAGGACCAGGCCGAACAGCGCCGCTGGTACGGCTTCTGGGACTACGGCGACATCATGCACACCTACGACGAGGACCGGCACCAGTGGCGGTACGACGTCGGGGGCTACGCCTGGGACAACTCCGAGCTTTCGCCAGACCTCTGGCTCTGGTACGCCTACCTGCGCTCGGGCCGCGCCGACATCTTCCGCTTCGCCGAGGTCATGACCCGGCACACCGGCGAGGTCGACTCCTATCACCTCGGCAAGTGGGCGGGCCTCGGCACCCGGCACGGCGTGCAGCACTTCGCGGACAGCGCCAAGCAGCAGCGGATCTCCACCGCCGTCTACCGCCGCCCCTACTACTTCCTCACCGCCGACGAACGGGTCGGCGACCTGATGCACGCCCTGGTCGACTCCGACGAGACGTTCCTCGTCCTCGACCCCCTGCGCAAGATCCGCACCGAGCCCTACGAACCCGACCGCAACGCCCTGTCCATCGGCTTCGGCACCGACTGGAGCGGTCTCGCCGCGGCCTGGCTCACCGAATGGGAACGCGGCGGCCCCAAGGCGGCCAAGGCCGAGGCGCGCCTGCGCTCCACCATGGAGACCATCGCGGCCCAGCCCAACGGTTTCGTCCAGGGCAGCGGGCTCTACGACCTGGACACCGGGAAGTTCGCGGTGGCCGCCGAGCCCGCCGTGAACGTCTCGCACCTGTCGGCGATGTTCGGCCTGGTCGAGATGTGCGCCGAACTCATCGACCTCGTCGACCAGCCGAAGTTCAAGGAGGCCTGGCTGGACTATTGCCGCTACTTCAACGCCACCAAGGCCGAGCAGAAGGAGCGCTACGGCAAGGACTTCGGCAGCCTGCTGCTCTTCCAGGGGCACTCCCGCCAGGACGCGTACGCCGCCGCCCAGTTGAAGGACGAGAAGCTCGCGGCGCGCGCCTGGCGGAAGTTCCACGACAGCGACGGCTACACGAAGGCGATGAGCTGGGCCAGGACGGACCTGGAGGGCCCGGCGGCCCTGGAGCCCGGTTACGAGAACATGCGGATCAACACCAACGAGACCGCGCTGTTCGGGCTCGCCGCCATCCAGAACCTCGCCCTGGTCGGCGACGAGCTGCCCGATTAACCGCCCGAGACCGTCAGGGAGTTGGTGGTGAAGTCCAGGCCGCCGGCCGAGCCGCTGATCTCGTAGCCGAACTGCACGTCGCCGATGGTCTCGTTGCCCATCCAGCCCTTGGTGTTCTTGATCCACTTGAGGATCGGGAGGATGTCGACGGTCCCGGACGAGGAGTCGGAGGTGCGCAGGAAGGAGAACACCTCGTTGGCGCCGTTGCTGCCCTTGTAGACCGCCCAGGTGTGACCGCCCAGGCTCACCGTGCCCTGGGCGGTGCCGAGGGGGCCGACGTTCCCGTTGTAGTTGACCCAGAGCATGATCTCGTAGTCGTAGTCGGTGTCCCAGATGTCGTACGAGGAGTTGTAGTCGCCCGCCGACGGGACCTTGACGTCGTACGAGCTCTTCAGTGAGGACAGCGAGTCGACGGGCTTGCCGATGACCTTCTTGGAGTTGGGGTAGGACTTGATGCCGCTGGTGTTGGGGTGGTCGGCGCGCACGCTCCACTTCGTGCCCGAGTCCGCGGATATGCACTGGCTGCCCGCGCCCGAGCCCCAGATGTTGTTGTAGAGGGTGTAGCCGTTCAGGCTCGTGTTGCCCCACTGGTCGCAGGAGCTCCAGACGGCGGCCTGGGCGGGCGCGGAGGCGAGGCCGAGTACCGCGCCCGCCGCCAGGGCGGGGGCGAGCAGCAGGCGGGTGAGGGTGCGGCGGGGGTGTCGTGTCATGTGTCGTCTCCAGGGTGGGGGGAGCACCGCGGGTCCGGGGCGGAACCGCGGTCGTCTTATGCGGTGGGGCGCAGGACGGCCACACCGTGGCGGCCCAGGGTGATCGCACCCTCGGCCGCGCGGCCGGTCAGCAGATCGAGGTGCCGGCCGGGCAGGGGTACGGTCACCTGCTCGCGTCCGTGGTGCAGGAGGAACAGCAGGTCACCGCGGCGTACGGCCTCCACCGCGCGGGGGAGGCCCGCGAGCGGGGGCCGTACGCCTGCTTCGGCGGCCACGCGCGCGAGCAGGTCGCGCAGGGCCTCGGGCTCGGGGAGCGTGGACAGGTACCAGGCGCGGTCGCGGCGCAGCAGCGCGGGCAGCCCGTCGAGTTCGCCGCCCCGGTAGGCGGCGACCGTCTTCGCGCCGTCGTCGGCCTGCAGCTCCTCCGACCAGAGCGTGCCGGTGAACTCCCCGCAGTCCACGCTCTCCCCGGCCTCCAGCGGCCACCATTCGTGCACGGTGCGGATGCCGAACAGCGCGCGCAGCCGGGCGTCCATCCCGCCCGGCCGCACCCGGTCGTCCGCGTCGGCGACGCCGGTGAGGAAGCCGCAGACGAGGGTGCCGCCGTCGCGGACATACGTCAGGAGGTTGTCGATCGCGGCGTCGGTGAGGAGATAGAGGTGCGGCACGGCGACCAGGCGGTACGGGGTCAGATCGTGCTCGGGGTGGGCGAAGTCGACGGGGGTGTTCGCCTCCCACAGGGCGCGGTGCCAGGCGCCGAGCACCTGCGCGTGGTCGACCAGGGACGAGGGGCGTCCCTCCTGGCCGCTCGCCCACCAGGAGTCCCAGTCGTGCAGGACGGCGACCTCGGCGTTCACGCGGCTGCCCGCCACCTCGGGGCCCACCAGGGCCAGCTCGGCGCCCAGCTCCTTGACCTCCTGGAAGGTGCGGCCGTGCTCGCCCGCGTGGCTCAGCATCCCGGAGTGGAACTTCTCCGCGCCCTGCCGGGACTGGCGCCACTGGAAGTAGCAGACGGCGTCCGCGCCGCGCGCCACCGCCTGCCAGGACCAGAGGCGGTTCAGGCCGCGCGGCTTGGGATGGTTCACGCCGCGCCAGTTGACCGGACCCGCTGCCTGCTCCATGAGCATCCACGGACCGCCGCGCGCCTGGGAGCGCGTCATGTCCTGTACGAGTGCGCCTTGTTGGGCTCCGAGCGGGTCTCTGGGGTCCGGGTAGATGTCGACGGAGACGACGTCCTCCTGCGCGGCCCACATCCACGCGTCCTGCCCCGGCCACATCGGCATGAAATTGGTGGTGACCGGCAGGTGCGGGGTGTGCGCGGTGACGATGTCCCGCTCGGCGCGGAAGCATGCGAGGAGGGCGTCGGACGTGAAGCGTTTGAAGTCGAGCACCTGGGCGGGATTCTTCAGGTAGTGGGCGCGGCGGGGCGGCAGGATCTCCTCCCAGTCGGTGTAGCCCTGGCCCCAGAAGGCGCTTCCCCAGGCCGAGTTGAGCGCGTCGAGCGAGGGGTACTTCGCCCGGAGCCAGCGCCGGAACGCGGCCGCCGCCTCGTCGCCCCAGTCGTAGGTGCAGTACTCGTTGTTGATGTGCCACATCGTGAGCGCGGGGTGGTGCGCGTACCGGGTCGCCAGGTCCTCGGTGATCGCGGCGGCGCAGTCGCGGTAGACGGCGCTGGAGTGGGCGAAGTGCTGGCGCGATCCCCACCACTCCACCTGCCCGTTCTCGTCCCGTGGCAGCGTCTCGGGGTGCAGCCGGCCGAGCCAGGGCGGGGGAGCGGAGGTCGGCGTGGCGAGGACGACTCCGATGCCGTGCGCGTGGAGCAGGTCCATCAGTCGGTCCAGCCAGCCGAACTCCCGCGCTCCTGGACGTGGTTCGAGCCGCGCCCAGGAGAAGACCCCGACGGTGACGGAGTTGACCGAGGCCTCGCGCATCAGGCGTACGTCGTCGAACCAGACCTCCTCGGGCCACTGCTCGGGGTTGTAGTCGCCGCCGAACAGGATCCGGCCGCGGGTGGTGTCGTCGAGGGAAGGCATCGGTGGGAGTCAGCCCTTCACTGCGCCGGTGAGCATGCCCTGCTTGAAATGCCGCTGCACGAACGGGGAGAGGACGGCGACCGGCAGGAGCGCGAGGACCATCACCGCCATCTGGATGGCGAGCGGCGACAGGTGCCCGGTGTTGATCGCCTGGGACAGGCCCGTCGGCCGCTGCTGTTTGATCACCAGCTGCTGCATGACGTTCTGCAGCGGCATCATGTCCGGGTCGCTGAGGTAGATCGACGCGTTGAACCAGGCGCTCCAGTAGCCCACCGCGTAGAAGAGGGTGATGACCGCGATGACCGCGCGGGACAGGGGCATGACGATCCGCCACAGGATGCGCAGGTCACCGGCCCCGTCGATGCGGGCGCTCTCGATCAGCTCCTGTGCCGTGCCCATGAAGAACGCCCGCAGGACGAGGATGTTGAAGACGTTCAGGGCGCTCGGCAGGATAAGCGACAGATAGGTGTCCGTGAGACCGAGGCCCTGCACCACCAGGTAGGTGGGGATGAGCCCGGCGCCGAAGAACATCGTGGCGACGATGAGGAGCAGGATCGGACGGTGCAGGACCGACCCGGGGCGCGAGAGGCCGTACGCGCACAGGATGGACACCACCATGCTGAAGAGCGTGCCGACGACCGTGACGCCGACGCTGACCAGCGTGGCCCGTGACACCTGACCGCCGCCGAGCAGCTCCTGGTAGTGGACGAAGGTGACGCCCCGGGGGATCACCACCAGACCGCCGGTCTCGGTGATCGTCCTGACCGAGGAGAGGCTGGTGACGACCACCACCCACACCGGGAAGAGGACCGCCAGGCAGACCAGGGTCAGGGTCACGCCCTTGGTGGCCAGGCCGGCCCGCGTCGGGGGCTCCTCCCACACCGGGCGCAGACCGGTTCTGCTGCCCGGCTTGATGCCGAAGCTGAGCACGCTCACCGCTTGTACACCCCCTGCTCGCCCATGAGGTGGGCGGCCTTGTTGGCGCCGAGCACCATCAGGAGGCCGAAGACGCCCTTGACGATGCCGATGGCGGCGCCGTAGCCGAAGTTGCCGTTGTCCAGGCCGGTGTTCCACACATAGGTGTCCAGGACCTCGGATGCCGTGGGGCCCACGGCGGTGCGCTGGAGCAGGATCTGCTCGAAGCCGACCGTGAGCGCGTTGCCGACCTGGAGCACGAGGAGCAGGGCCACCACCGGGCGAAGGGCGGGCAGCTGGATGTGCCACATGCGCCGCCAGCGGTTCGCGCCGTCCATCGCCGAGGCCTCGTACAGGTCGGGGCTGACGGCGGCGAGCGCGGCGAGGAAGACGATGACGCCCCAGCCCGCGTCCTTCCAGACCATCTCGAAGGTGACCAGGAACTTGAACAGGCCCGGGTCGGTCATCAGGTCGAAGCCCTCGTGCCCGTGGTCCCGCAGGACCTGCGCGACCAGGCCCGCCCCGCCGAACATCTGCTGGAAGACCGTGATGACCAGGACCCAGGAGAAGAAGTGCGGCAGATAGAGGATCGCTTGGGCGACCGCCCGCACCCGGGGGCGCACGAAGCTGTTGATGAACAGCGCGAGCGCGATCGGCAGCGGGAAGAACAGCGTCAGCTGGATCGCGAAGATCGCCAGGGTGTTCCCGACCGCCTGCCAGAACAGCCGGTCCTCGACCATGTGCCGGAAGTGCTCGACGCCGATCCAGGGGCTCTGCGTCATTGCCTGGAACGCGTTGTCGGCGATGTAGGGGTCGTAGTCCTGGAAGGCGACGACGTTGCCGATCAGCGGCACGTAGTTGAAGACGAGCAGGAGAAGGAGCGCGGGCAGCACCATCAGGAGCAGTACGCGGTCGCGGCGCAGGCGGTGCCGCAGCGGGACGCGGGCAGGTGGCTTCTTCTGGGCGGGGGGCGCGGCCTCGGTGGGGTCGGCGGGCACGCGCCCGGTGGTGGTCTCGCGTGCGTGAGCCGTGCTCTGCGCCATGTCAGGACGCCGAGTCGCCGGTCGCCCCGGTCTCGTCGAGCAGCTTCTTGTACCAGTCGCGCAGCTTGTCGCCGCCGCCCGACTTCCAGTCCGAAGCCGCCTGCTGCATGTCGGAGACCTTCTTGCGGCCCCGCACGATGTCCTTCTCCAGGTCCTCGAACTCGGCGTTCAGCTCGGTGTACCGGGTCGGCTCGATGATCATCATGCCGTGGAAGAGCGGCTTCTGCGCGTGCGCGCCCTGCCGTTGCTGCCACCCGACCATGCCCTCGGTGACGTCCGGCAGATCGGGGTAGGCGACGAAGGGCGCGGGCGAGGCCAGGTACTCGTATGTCGAGAAGACCTCGTTGTTGCCCTTGCCGTTCTTGGTGAGGACGCCGTCCTTGTACGTGTGGTGGACGCCCTCGACGCCGTACATGCGAAGGCGCTGCTCCTTGGAGCCGTAGGGCGCGGCGGTGAAGTTGGCGAGGGCGAGGATGTCGCGGACGGTCTTCTCGTCGGCCTTCTCGCTGATGAACGTCCAGATGTCGGCCGGTGGACGCGCGTACAGCGTGGGCGCTCCGCCGTCGGGGGCGAAGTAGTCGAACGCCTCCATGCGGAACTTCTTGTTGTCCACGCGCTGCACGGCCGCCTTGCCGTACCAGTCGGAGAGGTCCTGGCAGTACATCCAGACCTTGCCCGCCGCGCACAGGTCGCCGATGCTGCCGGTCTCGGCCTTCGCGTCGGGGTGGACGAAGCCCGCCGAGTAGAGCTTGCGCGACCATTCCAGGGCTTCGAGGTACTCGTCGGTCTCGTAGCGGTTGACGAGCTTGCCGTCGACGAGCTTCCAGTAGTACGGCTTCTCGGGCAGCACCCCGAAGATGTTCCAGGCGGCCCAGGACATGTCACCGCAGGCCCACACCTTGCTCTTGGGGGCGTTGAGCTGCTTGCACAGGTCGTAGAACTCCTGGGCGCTGGTGGGAGCTTCGAGGCCCTCCTTCTCGAAGAGGTCGGTGCGGTAGAAGGGCGCGATGTTCGGGGTGGTCGCGGCCGGCATCGGCAGGCCGCGCAGCTTGCCGCCGAAGATGGAGCGCTGCCAGGCGCCGCTCGGGATCGCCGCGAGGTTCGGGTACTCCTTGACCTTGTCGCCGCTCAGGTACGGCCCGAGGTCGAGGAACTTGTTGGCGATGGCGCTGGGTATCTTGCCGGTCAGTTCCCAGCCGGGCACGACCACGGCGTCCGGGACCCCGCTGGAGGCGAGGACGGCGCCCAGCTTCTGGCCGTACGTGTCGCCCTGCTGGTTCTGCCACTTGACGCGGACCCCGGCGGCCTTGTCCATCGCCGTCCAGTAGGGGTTGCCCTGCCCCGGCACGTTCCCCCAGATCGGCGCCATGACGGTGAACCCGCCGCCCTTGCCCAGCTTCTGCGGCACCGAGGTCTTCAGCTCGGACGCGGGTAGGGCCTTGGTGAAGCCCGCGGCCGAGCCGTTCTTGGCGGGGATGTCCGGGCTGACGACCTCCGACGCGGTGTACGCGGGAAGCAGGTCCTTGAGCTTCTTCCCCGTCGTGGTGCCCTCGTTGTTCGACCCGCTGCCTCCGCAGGCCGCGAGCAGAGGCGCTCCGCCGGCCACCGCGATCGCGGCGAGGCCCGAGGAGGTGAGGAAAGATCTCCGGCTCGAACGAGAGCTGCTGGAGAGGGAGTTCGGCGTCATTGCGTCAACCCTTCGTGGCGCGGTGCCCGGACACACGGCGGTCACCGCCGGTCGGCATTCGAAGCGCTTCGATATTGCTGCGAGGTTAAGTGAAGGCCTTGTTCGTCACAAGACTCGTTCCTGAATTGGTCCGAAGCACACGGGAGTTGCCCGTGAGGGCCGGACTGGAGGGGATCGGCGGATGTCGCACGACCGCCACCTTGACATCGGCTTGAGCTGCGCACAGCATCGAAGCGCTTCGAAGAGCATCGACGCGTACGAGAACGAGTTGCCTCCTCCGTGCCCACCGCTCGCCAAGGGGACCCGCACGTGACCGAAAGCCCGCCGCCCTTCCGTGACCCTGAACTGCCCCTGGCCCAGCGCGTGGACGACCTGCTGTCCCGGCTGACCACCGACGAACGCGTCGCGCTCCTGCACCAGTTCACGCCCGGCGTCGAAAGACTGGGCATCGCCCCGTTCCGCACCGGCCAGGAAGCCCTGCACGGCGTCGCCTGGATGGGCCCCGCCACCGTCTTCCCGCAGGCCGTCGGGCTCGGCGCCACCTGGAACGACGGCCTCGTGCGCCGCGTCGGCGAGGCCGTCGCCACCGAGGTCCGCGCCATGCGCGCGCGGGACGACCGGGTCGGCCTCAACGTCTGGGCGCCCACCGTGAACCTCCTGCGCCACCCGCTGTGGGGCAGGAACGAGGAGGGCTACTCGGAGGACCCGAGGCTCACCTCCGCGATCGCCGTCGCGTACACCCGGGGCCTGCGCGGCGACCATCCGCGCCACTGGCGCACCGCCCCCGTGCTCAAGCACTGGCTGGCCCACAACAACGAGACACACAGGGACACGTCGTCGGCGTCCGTGCGCCCGCGTGTCCTGCACGAGTACGACCTGCGGGCCTTCCGCGCCGCCGTCGAGGCAGGCGCCGTGGCGGGGGTGATGCCCGCGTACAACCTGGTCAACGGCCGGCCCAACCATCTCTCGCCCTACCTCGGCGAGCACCTGCGCACCTGGACCGGCCAGGACCTGCTGGTCTGCTCCGACGCGGGCGCGCCCAGCAATCTCGTGGACTCCGAGAAGTACTTCGACACCCACGAGGAGGCCACCGCGGCGGCGCTCGTCGCGGGCGTGGACAGCTTCACCGACCACGGCACCGACGCGAGCATCATCACCGGGCGCATACAAAGAGCCCTGGACCAGGGCCTGTTGAGCCAAGAGGACATCGACACGGCGGTCCGCCGTCATCTGTCCGTCCGCTTCCGGCTCGGCGAGTTCGACCCCGGTCAAGGGCCGTACGCGGAACCGGCGTCGCACGCCTTCGACACCCCCGGACACCGCGCGCTCGCCCAGGAGGCCGCCGAGCAGGCCGTCGTCCTGCTGAAGAACGACGGGCTGCTTCCCCTGGACGAAGGGGCCCACATCGCGGTCGTCGGACTCCTCGCCGACGAGTGCAAGACCGACTGGTACAGCGGCACCCTGATCCACCGCAGCACCCCGCTCGACGGACTGCGCGAACGGTTCGGCGCCGAAGGCGCGGACAGGGTCACCTTCACCGAAGGCGCCGACCGGGTGCGCCTGAAGTGCGCGGCCGGCTGGCTCCAGGTGCCGCACCACGCGGAGGACGAGCGGACCGGAGGCGCCGAGATCGCCCTGGACCCGGCGCTGCTCGCGGGCCGCACCGACCTGCCGCCGCTGACCTGCGGCCCCGAGCCCACCGAGTTCGCCCTCGTCGACTGGGGAGGCGGCGCGTGGACCCTGCGCGCCCCCGACGGCCGCTACCTCTCGGTCGCCGACGACGGCTTCGTGCGCGCCTCGGCGGACCGACCCGGCGGCTGGGTCGTACAGGAGACATTCGCGCTGGTCGACCACGGGGACGGGTACCTCATCGCACACACGGGGACGGGTGGGTACGTCTCTGTCGCCGCCGACGGCGTGAAGGTTGCCGACGAGCCGGAGGTCTTCACCGTCGACATCCTGGAACGCGGCGAGGACGCCGTGGCCCGTGCCGCCGCGCAGGCCGACACGGTGATCGTCGTCGCCGGGAACGACCCCCACATCAACGGCCGCGAGACCGAGGACCGCACCACGCTCGCCCTGCCGCCCCACCAGGACCGACTGTGGCGCGCGGCCCGTGCCGCCAACCCCCGCACCGCGCTCGCCCTGGTCTCCGCCTACCCGTACGCGGTCGCCGACGCCCACGCCGAGCTGCCCGCACTGCTGTGGACCGCACACGGCGGGCAGGCCGCGGGAACCGCGCTCGCCCGGGTGCTCGCGGGCGACGTGTCCCCGGCCGGACGCCTCCCGCAGACCTGGTACGCCGCCGACACCGACCTGCCGGACCTGCTCGACTACGACATCATCGGCTCCCGGCAGACCTACCTCTACTTCGATGGAGCCCCGCTCTACCCTTTCGGGCACGGCCTGGGCTACTCGTCCTTCGCGTACGAGGACCTGGTGGCCGAGCGCGAAGGCCAGTCGCTGCACGTCGCGTTCACCCTCACCAACACCGGGACCCGCGACGCCGACGAAGTCGCCCAGCTCTACACCCGGGCTCCCCGGGAGGCCGCCGCGCTCTTCGCCCCGCCGCACCGGCAGCTCGCCGCGCACCGCCGCGTCCATCTCGCGGCCGGAGCCTCCTGCCGTCTGGAGTTCCAACTGCCTCTCTCCGGCCTGGGGTTCTGGGACGTGCGGCACGACCGCTGGGCCCTGGCTCCCGGCGCGTACGAAATCCTCGCCGGGGCCTCCAGCGCCGACATCCGGCTCAGCGCCACCGTGGACATCGACGGTGAGCCGGTCGCCGCGCGGCCGGTGCGGCGAGCGGGCCTCACGGCGACCGGCTACGACGAACAGAAGGGCACCGAGATCGTCGACCGCGCCAGGACGTCCGGCGACGCCGTCCGTCCGCTGGACGACGGCACGGGCGAACTCCTCTTCCGCGCCTGCGACTTCGCCGAAGGGGTGAGCGGCGTGGCGGTCGAGGCCGCCGGGTCCGGAGCCGTCGACCTCATCTCCGGCAGCACCGCCACCACCGTCACCGTCCCCGCGACCGGCGGCGGCATTTACGACTACGCCACGCTCATCTCCGGCTTCACCGTCTCCGGAGTGCGCGACCTGCGCGTGCGGCTGCGCGGCCCCCTGCGGCTGGCCCGGCTCACCTTCACCGCCACCACCGCCCGGCCGAGGGAGACCGCATGAAGTTCACCGACGGCTTCTGGCTGATGCGTGACGGGGTGCGCGCCTCGTACGCGACCGACGTGCGCGAGGTGCGCGAAGGCGAGGGGCGGTTCACCGCGTACGCCGCCGTCCACCGGGTCCGCGAGCGCGGCGACACCCTCAACACGCCGCTCGTCACCGTCGAATGCTTCTCGCCCGCCGAGGGCGTGATCGGCGTACGGGCCACCCATCACGCGGGAAAGGCCGCGCACGGACCGGAGTTCGGCCTGAACGCCACCGAGGGCGTGGGGCTCGTACGACGCGAGGGCGCGGTCGTCGAACTCACCAGCGGACCGCTCACCGTACGCCTCGACAGCGACAAGCCCTGGGGCCTCGAATTCCTCGACGCCGACCGGCAGCGGCTGACGGCCGTCGAGCGCAGGGGCACCGGCTTCGCCACGGCGCCCGACGGCAGCCACCACATGATCGGCCAACTCGCGCTGGGAGTAGGGGAGTACATCTACGGCCTCGGCGAACGCTTCACCCCGTACGTCAAGAACGGCCAGAACGTCGACATCTGGCAGGCCGACGGCGGCACCAGCAGCGAGCAGGCCTACAAGAACATCCCCTTCCACCTCTCCTCGCGCGGCTACGGCGTCTTCGTCAACCATCCCGGCAAGGTCTCGTACGAGATCGGCTCGGAGTCCGTCGGGCAGGTGCAGTTCAGTGTCGAGGACCAGTCGATCGAGTACTTCGTCATCGCCGGACCCACCCCGAAGGACGTCCTGCGCCGCTACACCGCGCTGACCGGCCGCCCCGCGCTGCCGCCCGCCTGGTCGTTCGGGCTGTGGCTGACGACCTCCTTCTGCACCCCCTACGACGAGGAGACCGTCACCGCCTTCGTCGACGGCATGGCCGAGCGCGACATCCCGCTCGGTGTCTTCCACTTCGACTGCTTCTGGATGCGCGAGTACCAGTGGACCGACTTCCGCTGGGACCCCGAGGTGTTCCCCGACCCCGAGGGCATGCTGCGCAGGCTCCGCGAGCGCGGCCTGAAGGTCAGCGTGTGGATCAACCCGTACATCGCGCAGAGGTCAGCGCTCTTCGCCGAGGCCGCCGACCGGGGATACCTCGTGAGACGGCCGAACGGCGACATCTGGCAGTGGGACCTCTGGCAGCCCGGCATGGCCCTCGTGGACTTCACGAACCCGGCCGCCCGCGAGTGGTACTCGGGCCACCTGCGCAACCTGCTCGACCAGGGCGTCGACTGCTTCAAGACGGACTTCGGCGAACGCGTCCCCACCGACGTCGTCTGGCACGACGGCTCAGACCCCGCGCGCATGCACAACTACTACGCGCAGCTCTACAACAGCACCGTCTTCGAACTCCTGGAGAAGGAACGCGGCCCCGGGGAAGCCGTCCTCTTCGCCCGCTCCGCGACGGCCGGCGGCCAGCAGTTCCCCGTGCACTGGGGCGGCGACTGCTTCGCCTCGCTGGGCGCCATGGCCGAGTCGCTGCGCGGCGGCCTCTCCCTCGCACTGTCCGGCTTCGGCTTCTGGAGCCACGACATCGGCGGCTTCGAGGGCACCCCGGACCCGGCGGTCTTCAAACGCTGGCTCGCCTTCGGACTGCTCTCCTCCCACAGCCGGCTGCACGGCAACGTCTCCTACCGGGTGCCGTGGGCGTTCGGTGACGAGGCCGTGGAGGTGGCCCGGAAGTTCACGCGGCTCAAGCACCGCCTCATGCCGTACCTGTACGCGGCCGCCGTCGAGGCCCACCGCACGGGCGTCCCCGTCATGCGTCCGATGCTCCTGGAGTTCCCGGCCGACCCCGCGTGCCGCACCCTGGACCGCCAGTACATGCTGGGCCCCGACCTCCTGGTCGCCCCGGTCTTCACCGCCGAGGGGGACGTCGAGTTCTACGTCCCCGAAGGCACCTGGACGCACCTCCTGACCGGCGAGACGGTCCACGGTCCTGGCTGGCGCCGGGAGACCCACGGCTTCGACAGCCTCCCCCTGTATGTGCGGCCCGGCGCGCTGCTCCCGCTGGGCGCCGACACGCAGCGCGCGGACGGCGACTGGCTCCGAGACCTCACCCTCCTGCTCACCCCGGAGGCGGACGGCACGCGGATCACCGTGCCGGACCTGGCGGGCCGCCCCGCGGCCGTCTTCCGCGCCGCCCGGGACGGCGCGGAGGTCAAGATCAGCGTCGAGGGGAGCGCGCGCCCCTTCACGGTGCGGACGGCCGCGAATTGGCCGGACCTGGGCGGCAACCCTTCGGCAAGCGGCGGCGACAAGGACATGTAAGCCGACCCTCACCGAAGGAATGAACCGGGAACATGACCCCACGAGCGAACAAGCGCGTCCGTCATCGCCGAGGTCTCACCAAGCGCCGTGCCGTCGTCGGCGGCATCGCCGCGCTCGGCATGACCGGCGCCGCCCTCCTCACCACGACCATGATGTCGACGGCGGGGGCGGCGTCCGCCTGGCCCGAGGCCAAGGGCCAGAAGCCGACCTCCAAGACCATCGAGGTCTCCGGCACCTACGACGGCGGTCTCAAGCGCCACTACGGCACCGGTGCCCTGGGCGGTGACGGCCAGGACGAGGGCCAGGACCCGGTCTTCAAGCTGAAGGACGGCGCGACCCTCAAGAACGTCATCCTCGGCTCCCCGGCCGCGGACGGCGTGCACTGCGCGGGCAGCTGCACGCTGCAGAACGTGTGGTGGGAGGACATCGGCGAGGACGCGGCCACCTTCAAGGGGACGTCGGCGGGCTCGACGTACACCGTCTACGGCGGTGGCGCGAAGAAGGCCGACGACAAGGTCTTCCAGTTCAACGGCGCGGGCAAGCTGGTCGTCACCAAGTTCCAGGTCTCCGACTTCGGCAAGCTGGTGCGGGCCTGCGGCAACTGCTCCAAGCAGCACCAGCGGAACATCATCGTGAACGACGTCGACATCACCGCCCCCGGCAAGTCGATCGTCGGCATCAACACCAACTACGGTGACACGGCCGCCCTGCGCAACATCCGCATCCACGGCGACAGCGGCAAGAAGATCGCCACCTGCGACCGCTTCACCGGCAACAACACCGGCGCCGAACCGACCAAGACGGGCACCGGCCCCGACGGCAAGCACTGCAAGTTCACGTCCGCGGACATCAGCTACAAGTAGCGGACACGGCGATGCGGCACGGCCCCACCGGGCCGTGCCGCATCGCCGTTCCGGCTCAGCGTGCCGAGAAGCTGTGCACCGTGCTCGACCGGTAGGTCTGGCCGGGGCGCAGCACCGTCGAGGGGAACTTCGGCTGGTTGGGGGAGTCCGGGAAGTGCTGGGTCTCCAGGCACATGCCGTCACCCTGCCGGTAGGTGCGCCCCGAAGGCCCGGTGAGGGTGCCGTCCAGGAAGTTCCCGGAGTAGAACTGCACGCCGGGCTCGGTCGTGGCGATCTTCAGGGTGCGCCCCGACTCCGGGTCCCGCAGCGTCGCGAAGTGTTCGGGGCGCTTGGTGATGCCCTT
Organism: Streptomyces sp. NPDC055099; assembly: GCF_053607685.1. Classification (NCBI taxonomy): domain Bacteria; kingdom Bacillati; phylum Actinomycetota; class Actinomycetes; order Kitasatosporales; family Streptomycetaceae; genus Streptomyces; species Streptomyces sp. NPDC055099. The sequence goes on from NZ_JBSGUA010000010.1 coordinate 122,769, forward strand.
GTCCAGGACCCAGTTGTGGTCGAATCCCTTGGCGGTCACCAACTGCGGGTGGGCGACGCGGATGTCCTCGCCGATCTTCTTCGCGCGCCGGAAGTCGAAGGGCGTGCCCGCCACCTTCGCCAGCTCGCCCGTCGGGATGAGTCCGGCGTCGGTGGGCGTGAACCGGGAGGCGGCCAGGGCCAGTTCATGGCCCATGACGTCACCGCTGCCCTCGCCCGCGAGGTTGTAGTACGTGTGGTTGGTCAGGTTCACCACGGTGGCCTTGTCCGTGGTCGCCGCGTAGTCGATGCGCCAGTCGCCGCGCGCGTCGAGCGTGTACGTCACGGTCACCCGCAGCGTTCCGGGGTAACCCATCTCGCCGTCGACGCTCGTGTAGTGCATGCGCAGACCGACGCCGGAGGAGTCCTTGAACGGCTCGACGTCCCACACCCGCGTGTCGAAGCCCTTGGCCCCGCCGTGCAGGCTGTTCTCGCCGTCGTTCACGGAGAGCTGGTGGGTCTTGCCGTCCAGGGTGAAGCGGCCCTTGGCGATGCGGTTGCCGTAGCGGCCGATGAGCGCGCCGAAGAAGGTGGTCCCGGCGACGTACGCCTCGATGGTGTCGTAGCCGAGGGACACATTGGTGTACCGGCCGCGGCGGTCCGGGAGTTCGAGGGACTGCACGATGCCGCCGTACGAGAGCACCTTCATGCGGGTGCCGCCGTTGGCCAGGGACCAGCGGTACACCTTGGTGCCGTCGGCCAGCGTGCCGAAGAGCTCCTTGGTGGGCGTGCGGCCGGAACCCGGTGTCGCGTACGAGGTGCCGGCGACGGCGGCGGTGAGGCCGACGGCGGCGGCCGATGCCAGAACGGTGCGTCTGCTCGTTTCCATGTGCGGCTCCAGACAGGGGAGTTGGGGAGAGGACTAGCGACCGACCTTGCGCTTGTTCCAGACGTCGAACCCGACCGCGGCCAGCAGCACCAGGCCCTTGATGACCTGCTGGTAGTCGGTGCCGATGTTCACCAGGGACATGCCGTTGTTGAGGACGCCGAGCACCAGGCCGCCGATCACGGCGCCCATCACCGTGCCGACGCCGCCGCTCATCGACGCACCGCCGATGAACGCCGCCGCGATGGCCTCGAGTTCGAAGTTCAGGCCCGCCTGCGGGGTGCCCGCGTTCAGGCGCGCCGCGTACACACAGCCCGCGAGCGCGGCGAGCACGCCCATGTTCACGAAGATCAGGAAGGTGACGCGCTTGTCCTTGACGCCGGAGAGCTTCGCCGCCGCCTTGTTGCCGCCGAGGGCGTAGACGTGCCGGCCGACGACCGCGTTGCGCATCACATAGCCGAGGGTGATGAGCAGACCGCACATGATGAGCAGGACCACGGGTACGCCGTGGAAGCTCGCGAGGGTCAGCGTGAAGGCGATGACGGCGGCGGAGATCGCCACCAGCTTGGTCACCCACAGGCCCGTCGGCATCACGTCGAGGTCGTAGGCCAACTGCTGCTTGCGGCTGCGCCACTCGCGGAACAGCAGGAACGCGACCGTCACGAAGCCGAGCACCAGCGTCGGGTTGTGGTACTGGGTGTACGGGCCCATCTCGGGGATGAAGCCCTTGGCGATGTTCTGGAAGCCCTCGGGGAACGGCGAGAGCGACTGGCCCTCCAGGACGATCTGCGTGAGACCGCGGAAGAGCAGCATCCCGGCCAGGGTCACGATGAACGACGGGATGCCGACGTAGGCGATGAAGAAGCCCTGCCACGCTCCCGCGACGGCGCCGATGAGGAGCGAGAGGACGAGGGCGAGCACCCAGGGCATGTCGTGCTTGACCATCATCACCGCCGACATGGCGCCGACGAAGGCGACCAGGGAGCCGACGGACAGGTCGATGTGACCGGCGATGATGACGATCATCATGCCGATGGCCAGGATGAGGATGTAGCCGTTCTGCTGGATCAGGTTGGACACGTTGTTCGGCAGGAGCAGCGTGCCGTCGGTCCAGATCTGGAACAGGATGACGATGAAGGCCAGGGCGACGAGCATGCCGTACTGGCGCATGTTGGAGCGCACGCTCTGCAGCAGCAGAGCACCCGTGGACTCCTTCGCGGACGGCGTGGACGACGCGTCACGTGGTGGTGTGGTCGTGGTGGTCATGGCGGCTGCCTCAGCTTCTGTTCTTGGTCATGTGGCGCATCAGGAGTTCCTGGGTGGCGTCCGCGCGGTCGACCTCACCGGTCAGCCGGCCCTCGGCCATCGTGTAGATCCGGTCGCACATCCCGAGCAGCTCGGACAGTTCGGAGGAGATGAACAGCACCGCCTTGCCCGAGGCCGCCAGCTTGTCGATGACGGTGTAGATCTCGTACTTCGCGCCGATGTCGATGCCGCGCGTCGGCTCGTCGAGGATCAGTACCTCGGGGTCGGCGTGGATCCACTTGCTCAGGACGACCTTCTGCTGATTGCCGCCCGAGAGCCGCCCCACCTGTTCGAAGACGGTGGGGGCCTTGATGTTCATCGACTTGCGGTAGCGCTCGGAGACCGAGCGTTCCTTGTGCTCGTCGACGAAGCCGTCCTTGCGTCGCATGCCGGAGAGCGAGGCCAGGGAGATGTTGCGGTTGATGTTGTCGATGAGGTTGAGGCCGTACTGCTTGCGGTCCTCGGTGACGTACGCGATCCCCGCGTCGACCGCGGAGGGCACGTTCTTCGTCAGGACCTCGCGCCCGCCGACGGTCACCGTGCCGGTCACGTACTGGCCGTAGGAACGCCCGAAGACGGACATCGCGAGCTCGGTGCGGCCCGCGCCCATCAGGCCCGCGATGCCGACGATCTCGCCGCGCCGCACGGTGAGCGACACGTCGTCGACGACCTTGCGGTGGTGGTCGACCGGATGCCGCACCGTCCAGCCCTCGACGGACAGGGCGAGCGTTCCGGCGTCCTCGCCGTCGTAGGGCGTGCGGTCGGGGAAGCGGTGGTCGAGGTCGCGGCCGACCATGCCGCGGATGATGCGGTCCTCGGACAACTGCGGGTCCGAGGACGGAGTCTCACGCACCGTCAGGGTCTCGATGGTCTGCCCGTCGCGCAGGATCGTCACCGAGTCGGCGATGGTCCTGATCTCGTTGAGCTTGTGCGAGATGATGATGCAGGCGATGCCCTGGTCGCGCAGTTCCAGGATGAGGTCGAGAAGTTTGGCGCTGTCCTCGTCGTTCAGGGCGGCCGTCGGCTCATCGAGGATGAGCAGCTTCACCTCCTTCGACAGGGCCTTGGCGATCTCGACCAGCTGCTGCTTGCCCACGCCGATGTCGGCCACCGGGGTCTGCGGCTTCTCCTTCAGGCCGACTCGCTTGAGCAGCGCGCTGGCCCTGCGCAGGGTGTCGTTCCAGTCGATGAAGCCCCGGGTGCTCTGCTCGTTGCCGAGGAAGATGTTCTCGGCGATGGACAGATACGGGACGAGCGCCAGCTCCTGATGGATGATCACGATGCCGTGCTTCTCGCTGGCGCGGATGTCCTTGAAGGCCATCTGCCGGCCCTCGAAGTGGATCTCGCCGTCGTAACTGCCGTGCTCGTGGACGCCGCTGAGGACCTTCATCAGCGTCGACTTGCCCGCGCCGTTCTCGCCGCAGATCGCGTGGATCTCCCCGGGGCCCACGGTCAGGTTCACGTCGGAGAGCGCCTTGACGCCGGGGAACGTCTTGGTGATGCCGCGCATCTCCAGTACGGGCCCGCTCATGAGAGCTGACCGGCCTTGAAGTAGCCCTCGTCGACGAGGAGTTGGGTGTTGGACTTGTCGATGCTGACCGGGTCGAGAAGGTAGGACGGCACGGTCTTCTTGCCGTTGTTGTAGTCCTTGGTGTTGTTGACCTCGGGCTTCTTGTCGTTCAGGACCGCGTCACCCATGGCGACCGTCTGCTTGGCCAGCTTGCGGGTGTCCTTGAACACCGTCTGCGTCTGCTCGCCGCGGATGATGGACTTCACCGACGCGAGCTCCGCGTCCTGCCCGGTGATGACCGGCAGGGGCTGGCTCTTGGAGCCGTATCCCGCGCTCTTGAGCGCGGAGATGATGCCGATCGAGATGCCGTCGTACGGCGAGAGGACCGCGTCGACCTTCGCGGAGCCGTAGTTCTTGCTGATCAGGTCGTCCATGCGCTTCTGCGCGGTGCCGCCGTCCCAGCGCAGCGTGGTGGCCTGGTTCATCTTCGTCTGCTTGCTGCGGACGGTGAGCTGGCCGCTCTTGAAGTACGGCTCCAGCACCTTCATGGCGCCGTTCCAGAAGTACTTGGTGTTGTTGTCGTCCGGTGAGCCCGCGAACAGCTCGATGTTCTTCGTGTCGCCGCCCTTCTCGGGCTTGCCCAGCTTCAGCTTGTCGACGATGTACTGGGCTTCCAGGCGGCCGACGCGCTCGTTGTCGAACGACGCGTAGTAGTCGACGTTCTCGGTGCCGAGGATGAGGCGGTCGTACGAGATCACGGGGATGTTCGCGTCGGCCGCGCGCTGGAGGACCTCGGTGAGCGCGGAGCCGTCGATGGCGGCGACCACCAGGAGACTGCGCCCCTTGGTGATCATGTTCTCCAGCTGGGCGATCTGGTTCTCGACCTTGTCGTCGCCGTACTGCAGATCGGTCTTGTATCCGGCCTTCTGGAACTGCTCTGCCATGTTGTTGCCGTCGGCTATCCACCGCTCGGAGGACTTGGTGGGCATCGCGAGGCCGATGGTGCTGCCCTTGCCCTCGTCCGGCTGGTAGCGGCTGCCGCCCTTGGCCTCCTGACCGCAGGCGGTCAGTGAGCCGAGGAGCACGACGGTGGCCACCGCGGCGGTGAGCCGCATGCGGGATATGCGGGTTCTCATTGGATCAGTCCCCTTCCGGGACGGGGAAGCGCTGGAGCTCGCCGGGCAGGCGTGAGCCGAGCGGAGACATGCCGCCGTCCGCGCCGTGCCGGGCGAGCAGGTCGAGGGCGAGACGGCCACGTCGGACCCGCTCGCGGGCGGTGTCCAGGGTGCGGTCGCGCAGGTGGGCACCGTAGGGGTAGATGCCGGGTGACTTGCTCAGGCCGAACTTGAGGTAGAGCGGGGCGCCGCGCCGGATCAGCTCGGCCGCCTCGTACATCCGGACGTAGCCGCCGAGGTCGTCGGGCGCCTCGACATACAGGTCCATCGGGGCGCGGCTGGCCCGGCGGATCTCGGTGAAGTGGTCCAGCGTGAGGTCGGAGGGGACGTTGAGCGAGTCCGCGCCGAGCCGCTCGTAGACCGCGTACGAGGCCGGGTTGACCGGGCCGATCAGGGCCGACACCTTGAACGTGGTGTCGGCGGGGAGCACACCGGCCACCCGCAGCCGGTGCAGCGTCCACAGCACGCCCTCGTCGGCGACGAGCAGGCACTTCACGCCCAGCTCGGTGGCCCGCACGGCGTCTTCGACGCATCCGGCGAGCGCGTCATGGCCGCGCGAGCGGAGCCCCGCGCCACCGGAGTCGGTGCGGGTGGCGGCACCGGTGTCCCAGGTGCCGCGCGGCCCGGTGAACAGGCACAGCTCGATGTCCCGCTCGGCGCAGGCCTCCACCATCTCGGTGATCTCGACGTCGGAGAGCATCCAGATGCCACTGCCCTGGCTGATCCGGTGGACCGGCACGTCGAGCCGTGAGCTCTCCTTGAGGACGACGGCCAGCGCCTCGGGGCCCTCGACGGAGGGGATCTCGGTGCGCCAGGTGCCACCGTCGGGGAATGCGTGCGGGGACGCGTCCGCCGGATCGACGGCGGGTACGGGGTGCCCGATGCGGGCGAGGGCGTCGACGCCGGGGCGGCGGGGTGCTGACGGGCTGGTCACGGGACTCCCATACGCGGTGAATTCTGCTGTGATCTTCACTGTGAACTCTGTGGTGAACTCTGCTGTGTTCGATATTTCGTACGTTGGTCGGTTCGATGGGTACGTCTCAGGCACGTCTCAGGGGCGCAGCAGCACCTTCCCGGTCTTCGGGTCGCCGCCGCCGACCAACGCCACCGCCTCGCCGAACTGCTCCAGCGGGAACTCGTGCGTGATGAGCGGCGCCGGGTCGAGCAGTCCGAGCCCGAACGCGCGGACCGCGTCCGACCAGGCGCGGGACGGCGCGCCGAAGACGCTGCGCACCTCCAGCTGACTCAGCGAGAGATGCACCGGATCGATGCCGGCCGCGCCGGGCGTGAACATGCCGGTCAGCACGACCCGGCCGCCCCTGCGCGCGAGCAGACACGAGGAGGCGGCCGTGCCCGGCGCCCCCGCGGTCTCCACCACGAGGTCGAAACGGCCGTGGTATCCCTCCGCCTCGGCGGGCGTCAGGCTCTCGCTCGCCCCGAAGCCCAGCGCCTGGCGGCCGCGCTCGGCCCGCGGGTCGATCACGACCAGCCCACCGGGCGACGACGCGGCGAGGAGCTGCACCGCCAGCATCCCGAGGGTGCCCGCACCGACCACCGCGATCCGCTCGCCGGGCCTCGGCCGCCCCGTCCGCACCGCGCCCGCGATCACCGCGGCGGGTTCGAGCAGGGCCGCGGCGGCCAGGTCCGCGTCCGCGGGCAGGAGGTGCAAGAGCCTGGCGGGTACGACGACATGGTCGGCGAAGGCGCCGGGCTCGGTGAAGCCGGTCTCCGCGTACCCGCCGCCGCACAGGCTCGTCTCGCCCTCGCGGCAGCGCTCGCAGGTGCCGCAGGCCCTGAACCCCTCGGCGACGGTCTTCTGCCCGGTGAGCGCCGGGTCGACGCCCTCGCCGGTGGCCTCGACGGTGCCGGACCACTCGTGCCCGGGGATCACCGGATAGCGCACGTAGGCGGGGTCCCGGTGACCGTCGTACACCTCGCGGTCGCTCATGCAGATGCCCGCCGCCGCCACCCGGACCAGGACCTCACCGCGCCCCGGCTCGGGGCGCGCCCCGGCCGTGAGCCGGTGCGCGCCCGGCCGGTCGACGACGATCGCGCGTGAGTCGCCGCTCACGTGCCGGCCGCCTTGGGGGCGCGCTTCTCCCAGCCCTCGGCCCACAGGTCGAACCGCGCCTGCTGCTGCGGGAACTCGGCCGCCGCGTCCGTGTCGAGCTCCACGCCGAGGCCCGGTGCGTGCGACACCTCGAAGTAGCCGTCGACCACCTGGGGAGCGCCCTTGACGACCTTCTTGATCTCCGCGTCCGCGAAGTCGTTGAAGTGCTCCAGGATCTTGAAGTTGGGTGTGCAGGCGGCGACTTGGAGCGAGGCCGCCGTCAGCACCGAGCCGCCGACGTTGTGCGGCGCGACCAGCGTGTAGTGCGTCTCCGCGGTCGCGGCCAGCTTGCGGGCCTCCAGGATGCCGCCGATGTGGCCGACGTCCGGCTGGATGATGTCGGCGACCTGCGACTCGAAAAGCTCGCGGAACTCGATCCGGTCGTGGATGCGCTCGCCGGTGGCGATCGGCATGTCCACCTTGGCGGCGACCTTCTCGAGGGCCTTGAGGTTCTCCGGCGGCACCGGCTCCTCGAGCCAGGCCGGCTTGAACGGCGCCAGCTCCCGCGCGAGGCGCACGGCGGTGGACGGGCTGAACCGGCCGTGCATCTCCAGCATCAGCTCGGCGTCCGGGCCGATCGCGTCCCGCACCGCCTCGATCAGCGAGACCGCGTACGACGTGCCCGCCTGGTCGAGCTCGAAGTGCCCGGTCCCGAACGGGTCGATCTTCAGGGCGCGGTAGCCGCGCTCCATCACGGCCTGGGCGGCCTTGTGGTAGGCCTCCGGAGTGCGCTCGGTGGTGTACCAGCCGTTGGCGTAGGCCTTGACCTTGTCGGTGACCTTTCCGCCCAGAAGCTGCCAGACCGGCACGCCGAGGGCCTTGCCCTTGATGTCCCAGCAGGCCATCTCCACACAGGCGATGCCCGACATGACGATCTCGCCGGCCCGGCCGTAGTCGCCGTACTTCATCCGCCGCACGAGGTCCTCGACCGCGAACGGGTCGGACCCCACGATGTGATTGGCCGCTGCCTCGTGGAGGTAGCCGAGCAGTGCGTCGGTGTGGCCGAGCATGCGGGTCTCGCCGACGCCGGTGAGCCCTTCGTCGGTGTGGACCTGGACGTAGGTGAGATTGCGCCACGGCGTTCCCACCACGTGCGTGCTGATTCCCGTAATACGCAAGGCAGTTGCCCCTTGGTTGTTCGGTATTTCGTCACACGTTCGAAATGTTGGCGTGACCGTATTCACGCAGGCGGCAGGGTGTCAATGGGTCGCGCGAAACGGTCTTGGGCCGACCGGCGCCCCTCGGGCCGTTGCGCGCCGAACGTCGCTGTGTCTAGCCTGTGTTCGTCATATCGATCGTTGACCGAAGTTTCGGACGCATCTGCAAGCCTGACGCGGACGCGATTTCGGCCGCACGGGGTGGGAGGCCGACCATGGGACGACTCGTTCCCGCGGTGACCAGGGCGCTGGACATACTGGAACTGTTCCTGGAGGGCGACGGGACGCTGTCCGCCCCCGAGGTCACCCGCAGGCTCCGGCTGCCGCGGACCACCGTGCACGAACTGCTCACCACCCTCGCCGCCCGCTCGTACCTTGTCCAGATACCGGACCAGACAGGCCGCTACCGCCTCGGCGTACGCGCCTACCAGCTCGGCAGCCGGTACGCGGAACAGCTCGACCTCGCCGCGGAAGGGCAGCAGGTGGCCCGCGAGGTCGCCGAGACCTGCGACGAGACGGTCCATGTGGCGGTCCTCGAGGACACGGACGTCATCTACATCGCCAAGGTGGACTCCACGCACGCCGTGCGCATGGTCTCCGCCGCGGGCCGCAAACTGCCCGCCCACTGCACGTCGGTCGGCAAGATGCTGCTCGCCTCACTGCCCCAGACGGAGCTCGAATCCCGGCTCGCGGGGCGGGAGTTGGTGGCGATGACGCAGAACAGCATCACGGAGCCGGACGCGCTGCTCGCCGCGCTCGCCGACATCCGGGAGCGCGGTGTCGCGGCCGAACACCGCGAGTCGAACCCGGACGTCAGCTGCGTGGCCGCCCCGGTCCGTGACAGCGCGGGCCACGTCGTCGCGGCGCTCTCCATCTCCGTGCCGATGATCCGCTGGAGCGAGCAGCGTGAAGAGGAACTGGCCGAGCTGGCGGCCAAGGGCGCGGGCGACCTCTCGGAGCGCCTCGGCCACCGGGGACGCTAGTGCGCCGACTCCAGGTCCAGGAGCCGCCGCTTGGCTTCCAGGCCGCCCGCGTACCCGGTCAGTGAGCCGTCGGCGCCGATGACCCGGTGGCAAGGGCGGACGACGAGCAGCGGGTTGCGCCCGATCGCCGTGCCCAGGGCGCGGACCGCCACACGCGAGAGGCCGAGCTGTTCGGCGAGCTTCCCGTACGTGGTGGTCGTGCCGTAGGGGAGCGTGTCGAGGGCCTGCCAGACCCGCCGCTGGAAGTCGGTGCCGGTGCCGCTCGCGTACTGGATGTCGAAACGCGTCAGCGTCCCGTCGAAGTACGCGCGCAGCTGCCCGGCGATCACGGCGAAGGCCTCGTCGTCGCGCACCCACCCGTCCTGGACGACGGCGCCGCCCTTCTGCCCCGGCAGGGACAGGGAGGCCAGCGCGGTGCCGCCGTGCGCGGTGGCCGACTCCTCGCCGACCAGCAGCAGCTCGCCCAGCGGGCTCTCGACGGTCGTGTAGACGGCCTTGGCCATGACCTTGTTCATCCAGATGCTCCCTCTTACCCCGGTGACCTGTCCCCGGTGACGTTCCCCAGTCTGCGGGGTGCGGGAGCGCGCGGCTGGCGGGATTCGGACGTGGCGCTCATGGGGGTGTCAGCGTCAGAAGGGCGCCGCTCGTGCGGTCGGACGAAGGCCCGGTTTCCAGCAGGAGCTCGCCGGGCTCCACGACGGACTCCAGGGCGCGGTCCAGCGAGGAAAGGGTATCGGCCTCGACGACGAAGGCGACCTCGGCCCGTTCGCCGGGGGCCAGGTCCACGCGGGCGAAGCCGCGCAGCTCGCGGAGACGCGGCCAGGAGCAGGACCCCGAAAGGCGGCGCACATAGAGCTGCACGGTCTCCCGCACGGGTCGCGCGCCCGTGTTCGTCACGGCGACGGTGCAGGTGAGCGCCGGATCGGTGACCGGGGCCCGGGTGCGCGAGAGCCGGGGCTCCCCGTACTCGACTCTCGTGTACGAGAGCCCGTGGCCGAAGGCGTGCAGCGCGCTGGCGGGCTGGTCGACGTAGCCCCGGTATCCGTGATCCTTGGCGTTGTAGAACACCGGCAGCTGGGCGGCCGAGCGCGGTACGGAGAGCGGAAGCCGCCCCACGGGCTCCGCGCGCCCGAAGAGCACGTCGGCCACCGCCCGCCCTCCCCACGGTCCCGGATACCAGGCGCAGAGCACGGCACGGGCCCGCCCGGACAGCTCCGGCACGGCATGGGGCCGCCCCTGGACGAGGACCACGACGACGGGCGTGCCGGTGGCGGCCACGGCGTCGAGCAGCGCCGACTGGCCGCCCGGCAGCCCCAGTTCGGCGAGGTCGACCCCTTCGCCGCACGTCATGCCCACGGGGGCGCCCGAGCTGATGACGGCCGCCCCGTTGCTGTCGAAGCGCGTGTCGGCCTCCCGTGCGCTTGACCCGCCGAGCACGAGCACGGCCGTGTCCGCGCCCGCGGCGAGCGCCACCGCTTCCGCGACCCCGGAGTGATCGTCGCCGACCAGCTCACAGCCCCGCGCGTACGTCACGTCGACCCCCGGCGGCGCCACCGCCCTGATGCCGTCGAGGACGGTCAGGCCGGTGCCGGGGCGTTGCGGCGCGGTGTAGTCGCCGAGCTGCTGGGGGAGCGCGTCGGCGTTCGGGCCGATGACGGCGATACGGGGAGGGGCCGCCAGGGGCAGGGTCGCCCCGTCATGGCCGAGCAGGACGACGGACTCGCGGGCCAGGCGCTCGCTCAGCTCCTCCAGGGCGTGCGGGCTCTCACGGGTCTTTCCGCCGACGTAGGGCCGCTCGAAGAGGCCCAGCCGGAACTTCAACGTCAGGACGCGGGCGACCGCCGCGTCCAGGGCGTCCTCGGAGACCAGGCCCCGCCGCACCGCATCCGCGAGCCGCGGGAAGCAGCCGTCCCACAGGCTCAGGTCGGTGCCCGCGTCCAGGGCGAGCGCGCCCGCGGCGACCGGGTCACCGGCCAGGCGCACGAGACGGTCGAGCGCGCACCCGTCGGCCATGACCAGACCGGTGAACCCCCAGCGCTCGCGCAGCAGGCCGGTGAGCAGCTCGCGGTTGGCCGCGCAGGGCAGGCCGTCGAACTCGTTGTACGCGGCCATGACACCGGCAGCCCCGGCGCGTACCCCCGCCCGCGCCGCGACCAGATGGATCTCGTGCAGTTCGCGCGGGCCGAGCTCCGTGGCCGCGCTGTTGCGGCCGCCGACCGTCGCGCCCTGCCCGGCGAAGTGCTTGAGCACGACCGCCGCCCGGTCCGGGGCGTACGAGGTGCCGTCACCCTGCATGCCGCGCACCAGCGCCTCCGTGAAGCGCGCCGCGAGATACGGGTCCTCGCCGAAGCACTCCTCCGCGCGGCCCCAGCGTGGGTCCCTGACCAGGTCGAGCGCGGAGACGAGGGCGACATGGCCGCCCCGGGCACGCAGCTCGGCCGCCGCGCCCGCCGCCGCGGCCTCGTACAGCTCCGGGTCCCAGGTCGCGCCCACCGCGAGATTCACCGGCAGGACCGTGCCGTCCAGGGCCTGATGGCCGTGCGGGACCTCCTCGACGAGGAGGACGGGGATGCCGAGCCGGGTGCTGGACATGATGTGCCGCTGCACCGAGTCGGCCACCCGCGCCGCGTCCGCCGCGGTGATGCCGTCCGCGAACGTCACTCCCGACCACGGGTCGGCGCGCTGAAGGCCGTACAGGGCGCCCATCCCGTCGAACGCGGCGACCTCGGCGCGGAAGGCGTCCGTCAGGCGGTGTCCCTCGGCCGTGCGCTCGTAGGCGTCCCAGCCGTACATCCGCTGGTTGACCTGGCCCACCTTCTCGGTGAGCGTCATCCGCGAGAGCAGGTCGCGCACCCGGTCGGCGACCGGGGCTGCCGGGTCCCGGTACGGCGGCCCGCTCATCGCTGTTCGAGGACGCGCACGCCGAACGGGGCGAGCCGCACCTCCTCCACCGCCTCGCCCGTCTCCAGGTCGTGCAGCGAACCGTCCACCGCGGGACGCGCCGTCAGCTCCTCGTCCGACTGGCTGACCAGCCACACGAAGCGCCGCCCGTCCTCGTGCACCAGGGCGTCCGCCGATATGTAAGCGCTGTCGACGGTGACCGGACGCTCGGCGCCCGCGAGTTCGGCCAGGGCCGCGTACAGCCGGTGCGTCTGCTCGGGGTTGACGCGGGCCGTGCGCGCGGCCATGTGCTCCAGGGGGTAGGTGGCGAGGACCGTGCGGCCCCGGCCTGTCTCGTGGACAAGGAGCGCCGGACGGCCGTGCGCGTCCTTCGCGACGACGCGCGCCCCGGTCGGGACGACCGGCAGATAGGCGCGGCTGTCCTCGTTGCCCGCGACCGGGAAGCGCAGGGTCTCGCCCGCCGCGATGTCCCCGAACTCCTCGGTGAAGGTCATCTCGAGGACTTCGTCCTCGATGGGTTCGGCCACCCCGTAGGTGAGCTGGAGCTCGACCCCGAAGAGGCCGTCCAGATCGTCGAACCACGGACCGCGCGTCCCGGGGTGCTCGCCGGAGCAGAACGACAGGTACACGGTGGCGCCCTCGCGGGCCCGCCGCTCGAGCTCGCGCCGCGTGCGGGTGGTCAACTGCCGTGTGGACGGCAGGAGATACAGCGCCGCCTCTCCGGGGAGCCCGTCCGCCTCGCGCATCAGGCCCACCGGGAGGTCGGCCCCGCGCGCGGCGACGTACCCCTGGTGCAGGGACGTGAAGATCAGCGGACGGTCGGCGGGGCGGCTGTAGGGGTAGCCGCGCTCCAGGAACGCGGGCACGACGAGCGCCGCGTCCGCGTCAGTGCGGCGGCAGCGGGCGAAGTCGACCTGCTTCAACACGGCGGAGAACGCGGCGAGTTCGTGCAGAGGTGCCTTGGGGGCGCCCGTGCTGTCCGTGATGCCGAAGTGCATCTCGAAGGGGTGGTGGTCGTACGGCGACTGGTCCCACAGGTCGTCGTAGTCGGTGTTGTTCCAGGCCATCCAGCCGGTCGCGCCGCCGAGGAGGGAGTTGTGGAGCGTCTGGCGGTAGTAGATGCCCGCGTTCTCGGCCGACACGGTGTCCGTGGAGAGGCCGAACTCCTCCAGGATCACCGGCTGTTCGGTGACTCCGGCCAGTTCGCACTCGAACGCGGCGCGGTAGTGCTGACGTACGCGGTCCGTGTCGGAGCGGTAGACGTGCGGGCCCACGAAGTCGACGTACTCGGCGGTGTCCCGCAGCGAGAAGCCGTTGTCGCGGCCCGTGACCTCGATGCCCCAGGCGCCGTCGCCGAGCGACACCGGCTGGGTGCCGCCCGCCGCGCGCACCGCGTCACACATGAACTGGGCCCAGGCGGTGACGACATCGCTCGACGGCGGGTCGACCTGGTAGACGCGGCCGTAGCCCGGCATCTCGTTGGTGATGAGCCAGCCGGTGACGGCCGGATGGTCCTTGAAGCGGCGCGTCATCTGCGACACGAACCACGCCTGGCGGCCGACCAGCCACACGTCCTCGTACAGGTCGCGGTCCCCGCGCCACGCCGGGTCCCAGTTCTCGCCGGACATGTGCCCGACGATGAAGGTGGGCACCGTGCCCATCCCCGACTCGGTGTGCGCGTCGAGGAAGTCGCGGAAACGGTCGCACAACTCCTCGTCGATCCGGTGCGGTTCGGGGTGGAAGTCCGGCCAGTAGAAGAACGAGCGGGTCATCGTCAGGCCGTGCTCACGCAGCACGGAGAGTTCCTCGCGGATCGTCTTCGGGTCGTAGTTCCGCCACATCAGTGGGCCGCCGGTACGGGACCAGAAGTTGGCGCCGATCCAGGGCAGGACGGCGGAGTCGTGGGTGAGCTGGGCGCTGTGGCGTCGCATGGTGGTACTCAGGTCTTTCCGTACGGGGGTGGAGAGGTGATCTGGCGCGGCGGTCAGTGGGCGGGGCCCGTCGACTCGCGGACGACCAGGCGTGGCCGGTCGTCGAGCGACACGGGTGGCACGTCCTCGCCGCACTGCGCGAGCAGCGCCCGCGCGGCGGCGGCGCCGACCCGTTGCACCTGCTGGTCGACGGTCGTCAGGCGCGGGTGCAGCCAGCGGCCCATCGGGAGGTTGTCGTAGCCGACGACGGACAGGTCGTCCGGGACGCGAAGGCCGGCGCGTTGAGCCGCGCCGATGCCGCACACCGCCATGGAGTCATTGGCGTACATGACGGCGGTCGGGCGCTGCGCCATGCCGAGGAGTTCCTCCGTCGCGGCGACCGCCGCCGCCTCGGAGAAGTCGGTGCTCAGGACGGCGGCGGGCTCAAGTCCCTTGAGCAGCAGGGTCTCTTCGAAGACCGACCGGCGCAGCCCGGTGTGCAGCAGTTCGCCGGGCCCCGACACATAGGCCACGCGCCGGTGGCCGAGGTCCATGAGGTGGTCGACGGCCTCGTGTATGCCGGCGCCCTGGTTGCCCAGGCCCACCGTGGGCACGGGCGCGTCCGGGTGGGGCGCGCCGAGCAGCACGGCGGGCAGCCCCAGGCCGCGCAGGAGCGGCGGTCGCGGATCGTCGGCGCGGGCGTCGGTCAGGACGGCGCCGTCGACGCGGCCCTCGGCGGCCAGACGTTCGTACAGCGCGCTCTCCTCGGCCACGTCCGTGACCAGGTGGAGCAGCAAGCCGTAGCCGCGCGGCGCCAGTTCACCCTCAAGGCCGGTGATCAGCTCGCTGAAGTGCGGGTCGGCGCCGAGCACGTCGGTGGGACGGCGCACGACGAGGGCGAGCGTGCGGGTCCGCGCGCTGCGCAGCGCCGTGGCCGTGGCGCTGGGTGACCAGCCCAGCTCTGCGGCGGCGTCCAGGATGCGGCGCCGGGTGGCCCCGGAGATGCGGCCCTTGGCGTTGAAGGCCTGCGAGACGGCGGCCGTGGAGACCCCGGCCGCCGCGGCGACGGCCTTGATCGTCGGACGTCCGCCGCTGTCCCTGCCCGACGTGATCGACCCGTTCACATCTTCACCGCCCCACTGACGAGGGCCTGCTGCATCCGCTTCTGCAACACGGTGTAGACGGCCCATACCGGTACGAGAGTCAGTACCGTACCGGCGGTCAGCACCCCGTAATCCGTGCCCGTCAGGGACTTCAGCGTGGGCAGGGCGACCTGCACGGTGCGCTGGGAGGGGTCGGGGCCGATGATGACGAGCGAGTACAGGTACTCGTTCCAGAACGTCAGGAAGTTCAGGAGCAGCACCGTCGCGATGCCGGGCAGACACATCGGCGTATAGACGTGCCGGAGGACCGCGAACGTCGACGCGCCGTCCATCCGCGCCGCCTCCTCCATCTCCCTGGGGATAGTCCGCATGAACTGCACCAGGATCACGACGGACAGCGGCATCGCGGTGGCCGGCAGGAAGAGCACCATGAACATGCGGGTGTGGAACAGACCGGTCGCCGCCGCCAGCAGGAACGTGGGGAAGAGCGCGGCGAACGTCGGGATGAGGAAGCCGAGCGAGAAGACCTTCTCCACGAAGGCGCCGAGCGGGCCCGTCGCGCGGGCGATCGCGAACGCCGCCGGAATCGCGAGGGCCAGCGTCAGCGCGAGCGAAAAGACCGTCACCAGCGCCGAGTTGACGACCGCGAGCCCCAGGTCGGCGCTCTCGAAAGCCGTGCCGAAGTTGCCGAAGGACAGCGAGGTGGGCAGGGAGAAGGGGCTTGCGAAGATCTGCTCGTTCGTCTTGAAGGCGGAGGCGAGCAGATAGTAGAGGGGCACGACGAGCAGGGCCGCGTACGCCCAGGCGAGGATGTGCGCGGGCAGCCAGGACTTTCCGTTTTTCACAGTGACCTCAGTAGTTCTGGCGAAATGCGCGGCGGATGGTGAGCAGGCCGACGAGGCCGACCAGGAAGAGGATCACGCCGACGGTCTGGCTGTAGCCGAGGTCGGCCGCGATGAACGCCTTCTGGTAGACGAGGAACGACAGCGTGGTCGACGAGCTGCCGGGGCCGCCCTGTGTAAGGAGCAGGACGTGCTGGGCCGACCCGAAGAACGTCCAGAGGAACTGGAGCATCGTCACCACGCCCACGTACTCGCGGATGACCGGGAAGTGCACGCGCCACATCGTCCGCCAGTGCCCGGCGCCGTCGAGCTGCGCAGCCTCGCCCAGCTCCTCGGGCACACTGCCGAGCCGGGCGGCGAACAGGACGGCGGTGAAGCCGATCCCGCCCCAGATGTCGAGCACGATCAGACAGGCGAGCGCCGTCGAGGGGGAGGCGAGCCAGGCGTCGGTCACCGAGCCGAGGCCCACCGACTTCAGCGCGCCGTTGACCAGGCCGTCGGGGGAGAGCGCCGCGTAGAACACCATCGCCTTGGCCGGGGTGGAGATCAGGCCGGGGATGAACAGGAGGTAGCGCAGGACGCGGTGGCCCGGCGGCTTCTGGGCCACGTAATAGCCCAGCATGTACGCGCACACGATCATGATCGGCAGTGCGACGGCGAGCTGCACCGCCGTGTTGCGCACGGCGTCCCAGAACACCGGGTCGTCGAAGACCGTGCGGACGTTGTCGAACCCGGCGAACGAGACGGGCTGGAGCATGCCCGGCCAGTGCAGGGCCGCGATCACGAAGATCGCGATCATCGGGCCGACCATGAACACCAGGTACCAGACCAGGGCGGGGACGGCGAGGATCGTGCCGCCTTCCTGGCGGCGCCTGCGGACGGGTGGCGCGGAGGGTGCGGGGCGGACCTCGGTCCCGCCCGGCGGCACGTTCGTCGACATCGTCGGCGTCGTCATCTCGGGTGACTCCCAGAAGGCTCGGGCGGCTCGGGCGGGCGGCTCATGCGGTGCGGTACGCGGCTTCGAGCACGGAGCGCACCTTGGCGGGACTCGTGCCGCGCGTGAACGCCGTGCTGGTCGCGGTGATCAGCGGCTGGGTCGCGGCAGGCGGCACGTACAGATCGGGCAGCAGGGCCTGGCTGACGTCCGTGCCGAGCTGCTGCGCGGCGGCGACCAGCGGGAAATCCGTGCTGAGGGTGTCGGAGCGCAGCGCCATGTCGCGGCCGCTCTCCTTGATGAAGCGCGAGACGGTGTCGGGGCGGTACATGAAGCGCAGGAACTTCTCGACCGCGTCCAGCTTCTTCGTGCCGTTCGGGCTGATCCAGAAGCCGATCAGGGTGTATGTGCGCAGGATCGTCGGCTTCTTGTGCGCGGCGTCCGGCGCGAGCGGCCAGCCGCCGACCTCGGTGTGCCGCGCGACCTTCTCCGGGACCTTGGCGAGCGCCGACGACATGGCGGACTCGATGGCGGCGGCCTCGGTGTTGAACTGCGTGGTCATCGTGTCGGAGGTCAGGCCCTGCGCCTTGTCGGCGAAGACACCCGCGTCGCGCAGGGCGGTGAAGTACTCGATGCCGTCGCGGGCGCCGCGGCTGCCGCTGAAGTCGCCGCTCGTGAAGACCTTCCGCGCCTCGTCGGGGGAGAGGAAGGTCTGGATGATCTGGGCGAGGAGCTTCTGGCCCGTCCAGTCGTTGCCGCCGACGGTCACCGGCGCGATGCCCTTGGCGCGGAGCCTGCGGGCGGCGGCGATGAGCTGGTCGCCGGTGGTGGGGATCGCGTCGACCCCGGCCTTGTCGAGCAGCGCGGTGTTGTAGGCGACCGGCCAGTTGGTGGCGAAGTACGGGAAGGCCCGCAGGCGCCCTTTGCCGTCGGTCCAGGCGTCGAGGGCGACGGGCAGGACGCGCTTTCGCAGCCCCCAGTCGTCCATGTAGCCCTTGACGTCGACGGTGGCCCCGACATCGGTCCAGGCCAGCGTCTTGTCGTAGAGGTTCACCATGACGACGTCCGGCTCCTTGCGGGCAAGCCGTGAGGTCTCGTAGACCTGCGCGAGGTCGTCGCCGTTGACCAGGTTCTTCACCTTCAGGCCCGGGTTCTCGTCCCGGAAGGTGTTCAGGGCGGACAGGTACGTGGGCGAGCCCGGCGCGGTGGTGCCGAGCTGGCTGTGCACCACGAGCGTGTCGGGATCGGAATCCGCCGACGCCAGCGTGGAACAGCCGGCGAGGGCGGGCAGGGTGGTGGCGGCGGCCAGGCCTGAACCTGCGGCGAGGAAGCCGCGCCGACTCATCGTTGAGCGCACAGCGGGATGACTCCAACCAGGGCGATGACAACCAGGGGTTAATCGATATACCTGCGGGGGTGCGAGGAGCGTAGGAGCGCTTCGTTGAATGGTCAATCCCCTGTTGCGCACAGTGAATCTTCCGGCGAAAGCGGCAAAACGGTCACCGAGTGCCGGTAATCCGGTCACCGAGTGCCGGTAATCCGGTCACCGGGCGTCGACCGGGCCGAAGTGGCTCCCGCCACGTCTTTATGCAACTAGTTGCACAAGGGGTCGGCGTCCTCTAGAACTGTTCCGACGACACATCGCGTACGGAGGGCCCGCATGAGCCGCTACCCCAACCTGCTGAACCCCCTGGACCTGGGCTTCACCACCCTGCCCAACCGGGTCCTGATGGGATCGATGCACGTGGGCCTGGAGGAGGCGCCGGACGGTTTCCGGCGGATGGCGGAGTTCTATGCGACCCGTGCGCGCGGCGGTGTCGGCCTCATCGTCACGGGCGGCATCGCCCCGAACGAGCTCGGCCGCCCCTGGGACGGCGGCGCCAAGCTGACCACCGAGGCGGAGGCCGAGGAGCACGCGGGCATCACGGCCGCCGTGCACGCCGAGGGCGGCAAGATCGCCATGCAGATCCTGCACTTCGGGCGGTACGCCTACCACGAGGGCCTGGTCGCGCCGAGCGCGATCAAGGCGCCGATCAGCCCCTTCGTGCCGCGCGCCCTTCAGGACGCCGAGGTCGAGCAGACCATCGAGGACTTCGTGCGCGCCGCCGAGCTCGCCAAGCTCGCGGGCTACGACGGCGTCGAGGTCATGGGCTCCGAGGGCTACCTGATCAACGAGTTCGTCGCGGCCCCCACCAACCAGCGCGACGACCGCTGGGGCGGCGCCTACGAGAACCGCATCCGCTTCCCCGTCGAGATCGTCCGGCGCATACGCGAGCGCGTCGGCGCGGACTTCATCATCATCTACCGCCTCTCCATGCTGGACCTCGTCCCCGGCGGCTCGACCCTCGAAGAGGTCGTCCACCTCGCCAAGGAGATCGAGGCCGCGGGTGCCACGATCATCAACACCGGCATCGGCTGGCACGAGGCGCGCATCCCCACCATCGCCACCTCCGTGCCGCGCGGCGCGTACACCTTCGTCACGAAGAAGGTCATGGGCCAGGTCTCCGTGCCGCTCGTGACCACCAACCGCATCAACACCCCGGAGATCGCCGAGCAGTTGCTCGCCGACGGCGCCGCCGACATGGTCTCCCTGGCCCGCCCGCTGCTCGCCGACCCGGACTTCGTCGCCAAGGCGAAGGCCGAGCAGGCCGACGCCATCAACACCTGCATCGGCTGCAACCAGGCCTGCCTGGACCACACCTTCAACCTACAGATCACCTCCTGCCTGGTGAACCCGCGCGCCTGCCACGAGACCGAGCTCGTCCTCGCGCCGACCCGCACGAAGAAGCGCGTCGCGGTCGTCGGCGCGGGACCGGCCGGGCTCGCCTTCGCGGTGTCGGCGGCCGAGCGCGGCCACGACGTCACGCTCATCGACGCGGCCTCCGAGATCGGCGGCCAGCTCAACGTCGCCCGCAAGGTGCCCGGCAAGGAAGAGTTCGACGAGACCCTGCGCTACTTCCGCACCCAGCTCGAACTGCACGGCGTGGACGTGCGGTTGAACACCCGCGCCACCGCGGAGAGCCTCGCGAAGGCGGCGTACGACGAGGTCGTCATCGCCACCGGAGTCACCCCGCGCACCCCCGAGATCCCCGGCATCGACCACCCCAGCGTGGTCGGCTACCTCGACGTGCTGCGCGACAGCGCGCCTGTGGGGGAGCGCGTCGCGATCATCGGCGCGGGCGGCATCGGCTTCGACGTGGCCGAGTACCTCACCGACAGCGGCGACAAGGCGAGCCTCGACCCGGCGACGTACTTCCGTCAGTGGGGCGTCGACATGGACTACAAGGACCGCGGCGGCCTGACCGCGCCCGACCGCCCCACCCCGCCGCGCTCGGTCCACCTCCTGCAGCGCAAGACCTCCAAGGTCGGCCAGGGCCTCGGCAAGACCACGGGCTGGATCCACCGCACCGAGCTGCGCCACCGCGGCGTCACGATGGTCGCGGGCGCGAGCTACGACCTCATCGACGACGCGGGCCTGCACATCACGGTCGACGGACAGTCCACGGTCATCCCCGTCGACACGGTCGTCCTGTGCTCGGGCCAGGACCCGCGCCGCGACCTGTACGAGGAACTGCTCGCCGGCGGGCACAGCGCGCACCTCATCGGGGGCGCGGACGTGGCGGCCGAGCTGGACGCCAAGCGCGCCATCAAGCAGGGCACGGAGCTGGCCGCGGCCCTGTGACACCGGGCGTCCGCCGTGGACGCCGTACTTAGGATGGCCGCCATGTCACTCCCGCACGCGATCCTCACCGCCCTGTTGGAAAAGCCTTCGTCAGGGCTCGAGCTGACCCGCAGGTTCGACAAGTCGATCGGCTACTTCTGGTCGGCCACGCACCAGCAGATCTACCGCGAGCTGGGAAAACTGGAGCGGGAGGGGTCCATCCGCGCGCTCGAGCAGCAGCAGGCGACCCGCGGGCAGAAGAAGGAGTACGAGGTCCTGCCCGCGGGCCGCGCCGAGCTGGCCCGCTGGACGGCCGCGAGCCAGGACCCCAAACCGATGCGGGACACCCTCCTGCTGCGCCTGCGCGCGGCGGCGGTCGTCGGCACGGAGGGCATCGAGGCGGATCTGCGCCGCCATCTCACCCTGCATCGGAGGCAGTTGGCCGAGTACGAGGAGATCGAGGAACGGGACTTCCCGCCGGGCAAGGACGCGGTGGAGGACCGCCTGAGGCATGTGGTGCTGCGGGCCGGGATCGACCTGGAGACGTTCTGGACGCAGTGGCTGGAGCGGACCCTGGAAGAACTCGGGGCGCCGGACACCTCACGTGACGCCTGAAGCCCGAAGCTTGAGGCCGGACGCCTGACGCCTGACGCCTCACGCCTGACGCCTCACGCCTGACGCCTCACGCCCACGCGAACGACGGCCGCCGCCGGTCCCGACCTGAGTCGGGTCCGGCGGCAGCCGCTTCTTCGTGGCCCTGGATCAGAGCCGGTGCTGCGCACCGCGGCGACGCAGGTACCAGGCGCCGCCACCGCCCGCGGCCAGGACCACGAGGGCCCCGCCCGCGACGAGGGTGGTCGTGCCGTAGTCCTCGCTGCCGCCGCCGAGACCGCCCCGGACGCCGCGCGCGGGCGACGTTGTGGACGCGGTGGTCGGCGACGCCCCGACGGTGACCGTCTGGGAACCGGCCGTCGTGCCGTCCTCGCAGATCACCGCCACCGTGTGCAGGCCGGTGCTGACGTTCTGCCAGGAGGCGCTGCCGCCCGTCAGTTCCATCTGCCTGCCCTGGGCGAAGCTTGCCTGGCCGTTGCTCATCAGCGAGGCGTTGCCTCCGTCGGGGCACGCCGCCGTGGTCACCGTGACCGTCGATCCCCTGGCGGTGACCGTGATTCCTCCGGCGGCGGCGGACGCCGACGGAGCGGTCAGTGCCATCGGAAGCGCAGCCGCGGCGGCGATGGTCAGGCCGGAGCGGACGAATATCTGGAAAGTGCGCATGAGTCTGCCCTCCGGTGGCACGGGAGGCGGTACATCCCATGCGCCGCCGGGGGTAGGGAAGCGCCCGTGCTACCTGCCGATGAGCCAACGTGCCATCCGGCAAGGCCGCATGCGGACAGCCACCGGGCAGGTGACGGAATCCTTCGTACGGCCGACAGCCGACGCCCCGGCCTGCGGCTCGTCTGGCGGCTGACCCGGCGTCAAGGGCGCTGGCCAGTGGTGACCGTCCGCTCGGGGGACCAGCCGCCCCATGTCCCGTCGGGAAGCTTGGCCCGGAGCTTCACGCGGTGGGTGTCGCCCGGCTTCCTGCCCACGTAGAAGCTGTGCTTGGCCTTGTCCCGAGGCGCCGTGCCGCCGAACACCAGCGAGGTGGCGTTCTTCCCGTCGAGATGGATCTGGTACTCCGCGACCGCGCCGCCGGTACGCGGAGGCGTCCACGCCAGGTCGATGTAGTACGCCCCGTCGTCGAGGCGCGTCGTCGCGCGGAAGTCCGTCGGTGCCGTGCCGCTCCCGTCGTCCCGGCCCGCCGCGGTGGTGAGGCGCACGACGCGGCTCGCGGGGGACGCGTTGTCGGCCACGTCCAGGGCCTTGACGGTGAAGCGGTAGGCCGTGCCCGGCCGCAGCCCCGTGACCAGGGTGCTGCGCTCGTTCCCGCCCACGCTGTGGATCTTCGACGAGCCCTGGTAGATCTCGTACGAGGCGACGCCCTGGTCGTCCTTCGCGGCTCCCCAGGACAGGGTCACCGCCCGGCTTCCCTCGACCGTGCCCCGCGGTGAGCCGGGGCGGGAGGGCGGCTCGCGGTCGGCGGAGGCCGCGGCGGGTGTGGTGACCGTCAGCTTCTTGCTGGCGGGTCCGACGTTCCCCTCGGCGTCGCGGGCGCGGACGGTGAAGGTGTAGGCCGTGGACGGCTTCAGGCCGACGACGTCCACCATGTGCTTGCCGCCGGGGACGCGCTCGACCCTGGTGGCGCCCCGGTAGACGTCGTAGCCGGTGACCTTCGTGTCGTCCGTCGCCTGGTTCCACATGACGTGGGCGGTGGTGGCGCTGCCCGCCTGGACCGTGACGCCGCGGGGCGCGGCCGGGGGCTGCACGTCCTTCGCGTCCTGGTCGCCGCCCCATGCGCAGGAGGTGAGGGCGCAGGCGGTGAGCGTGCAGGCGGTGACGGCCAGGAGGGTGGACAGGTGGGGGGTCCGTCGCACGGTGTGCCTTCCGTTCGGGCGGCATTGGTCCGGACCTATTTGACAGGGGTGTCGGGTGCACATCAAGGGGTCGGGCGTGCGTCGTCCGCGCCTCGGCGGCGGCCGAGGTGTAGGACCCGGGACAGATTGGGATGTCTGGTCACGTGCTCCAGGCTGGCGGCCCCCCGTCCGACCGGCCGTCAGTTCCCCCCCCACACGGAAGGTCTTTCCTCGTGCACACCAGAATCCCGGCGCTCGCCGTCGCCGCCGTCGCCACCCTGATCGTCCCCGCGTCCCTCCCCGCCTCGGCGCACCCCCAGGAGAGCGGAACGGCCCGTAAGACCGTGCAGGACAGCGGGAGTTCAGCCGACCGGACGCGGGAGGGATCAGTGTCCGCCGACGCGCTCCTGGCCAAGGTGACGACCTGTGAGCAGGTGTCGAGCGGCAACTACCGTACGGACAGCGGAGCCCAGGCGGACGTCCCCGTCTGCGGCAAGCGCGGCGCGGTGTTCTGGAAGGCCGACATGGACATCGACTGCGACGGCCGGCCGAGCAAGGCCTGCAACCGGCGCACCGACCCGCTGTTCCAGGACACCACCGCGTTCCAGGAATCCAACGGCCGCCAGCTCAGCGCGGAGTACCTTCCCTACGTCGTCGTGCCGGGCCCGAGCAGCCGCTGGAACTACGCGAAGCACGGCATCTCGGGAGGCTCGGTGGTCGCCGTGATCCACCAGGGCAAGGTCGTGTACGCCGTCGTCGGCGACACCGGACCCACCGACCTCATCGGCGAGGCGTCGTACGCGACCGCGAAGTCGCTCGGCATCGACCCCGACCCCAGGACGGGCGGCACCGGCGCGGGTGTCACCTACATCGTCTTCGACGGTCCCAAGGCGTCCCCCATCGAGAGCCACCGGGCCGCGGTCACCCAAGGTGACGCGCTGGCCCGGCAGTTCCTCCGCCAGAACTGACCTCCTGGCCTCACACCTTCCGGTAGGAGTACGCCTCAGCCGCCGCGGCCTCCACCGCCGCGAGGTCGGCGCCCGCCGA
This sequence comes from Streptomyces sp. NPDC055099, assembly GCF_053607685.1. Lineage (NCBI taxonomy): Bacteria > Bacillati > Actinomycetota > Actinomycetes > Kitasatosporales > Streptomycetaceae > Streptomyces > Streptomyces sp. NPDC055099. Next base: position 146,724 of record NZ_JBSGUA010000010.1, read on the forward strand.
CGCGGTCACCACCGCCGCGACCGCGCCCTCCACGAAGGGGGCGTCCACCAGACGGGCGCCCTCCGGGAGCTCGTCGCCCTCGGCGATCAGCGCCTTCACGGTGAGCACCGCGCTGCCCAGGTCGGTGAGGATCGCGACGCCCGCGCCGCCGTCCACCTTCGCGGCCGCCGCGGAGATGAGCTCCGCGCTGGTGCCGAGGCCGCCGTCCTCGGTGCCGCCCGCGGCGGCCACGGGCGCGGTGGACCCGCCGCCCGCGAGCCCGGTGGCCAGGGCGGCGACGGCTTCGGCGACGGGACCGCTGTGCGAGACGAGCACGATGCCGACCAGCTTGTCGTCACTCACGGCCGGCCTCCGCGGTCTGTGCGAGCGCGTCGAAGAGCAGCGCCGACGAGGTCGCCCCGGGGTCCTGGTGCCCGATGCTGCGCTCGCCCAGATAGCTGGCCCGTCCCTTGCGTGCCTGGAGCGGTGTCGTGGCCAGGGCGCCTTCGTTCGCCGCCGTGCGCGCCGCCGCGAACGACTCCGAGAGCGCGTCGACCGCGGGGACGAGGGCGTCCAGCATGGTCTTGTCGCCGGGCGCCGCGCCACCGAGGGCGCTGACGGCGTCCACGCCCGTGCGCAGCGCGTCGGCGAACTCCTGCTCGCTGACCTCGGCGGCGTCGCCGAGAGTCTTGCCGGTGCGCCGGAGCAGCGTGCCGTAGAGCGGCCCGGACGCGCCCCCCACGGTCGAGATCAGCTGCCGTCCCGCCAGGGTGAGCACGGCCCCCGGAGTGGCCGGCGCCTCCTTCTCCAGCGTGGCCACCACGGCGGTGAACCCGCGCTGCAGATTGCTGCCGTGGTCGGCGTCGCCGATCGGCGAGTCCAGTTCGGTGAGCCGCTGCGCCTCCCGGTCGACGAGTGCGGCGGCCGAGGTCAGCCAGTGACGGAAGAATGCGGCATCGAGCACGGAAACTCCTTGCGCGGTAGAACAGTTGGGCAAAGCACGAGTGGTACGGGTGGCGCGAGCGGTACGAGTGGCGCGAGTGGTACGTGGTGAGGGCGGGGGGCCGGTACGGATCAGATACCCCAGCGAAGGCCCGCCGTACGCACCGGGGCGTTCCAGAGCCGCAGCAGCTCCTCGTCGACCTGGCACAGCGTGACGGAGGCCCCGGCCATGTCGAGCGAGGTGACGTAGTTGCCGACCAGCGTGTGGGCCACGACGATCCCGCGCTCGGCGAGGACCCGCTGGACCTCGGCGTTGAATCCGTACAGCTCGAGCAGGGGAGTGGCCCCCATGCCGTTGACGAGCACGAGCACCGGGTTGCGGGGGCTGAGGTCGTCGAGCACCACGTTCACCGCGTACTCGGCGATCTCGCTCGACGTCATCATCGGGCGCCGCTCACGTCCGGGCTCGCCGTGGATTCCGACGCCCAACTCCAGCTCGCCCGCGGGCAGATCGAAGGTCGGGCTGCCCTTGGCGGGCGTGGAACAGGCGCTCAGGGCGACCCCGAAGCTCCGCGCGTTCTCGTTCACCTGCCGGGCGATCGACTCGACCCGTTCCAGCGGCATGCCCTCGTCGGCCGCGGCTCCCGCGATCTTCTCCACGTACAGCGTCGCGCCGGTGCCGCGGCGTCCCGCCGTGTAGAGGCTGTCGGTGACGGCCACATCGTCGTTGACGAGCACCTTGGCGACCTGGATGCCCTCGTCCTCGGCGAGCTCCGCGGCCATGTCGAAGTTGAGGACGTCCCCCGTGTAGTTCTTCACGACGAACAAGACCCCCGCCCCGCTGTCCACGGCGGCCGCGGCCCGCACCATCTGATCCGGCACGGGTGAGGTGAACACCTCGCCGGGGCAGGCGGCCGAGAGCATCCCCAGCCCCACGAACCCGCCGTGCAGCGGTTCATGCCCGGAACCCCCGCCGGAGACGAGGGCCACCTTCCCCTCGACGGGGGCGTCCCGGCGCACGATCACACGGTTCTCCACGTCGATCGTCAGGTCGGGATGCGCGGCCGCCATGCCTCGCAGCGCGTCCGCTACGACTGTCTCCGCGACGTTGATCAGCATCTTCACGGGTACCTCCTGGTGACATCGGCAAGGCTGGGTGTCGCTGGGACCCGAGGTCCCGAGGTCAGTATCAAGGCAGTGGCGTAAAGATGCGCGAAGCTCGGACGAAGGTGCCCGTCGGCCGTGCGGACCAGAGTCCTGGAGAGCCGTGACGCGGCATGTGCCAGTGGCCTCTTTCGGCCGTTGTTCCGGGTCGTCCCCCTGACTGTCTTCGGTCGCCGAAACGGCTTGTTGGAGAGGGTGCCGGGTGCCTGCGCAACCCTGCGCGCGCTCCGTGCGCCCTTGGGGTGCCGGGGCTTGGAACGTGTCATTCGGGTGAGTGGGGGCGCGGCACGTGCGCGTCTTATTGCAGTCGGTTCGCAACTACTTATGGATGGCCAGAAGGTGACAGGGGGGCCTTTGCGACGCCTGGGGACAGGGGTGATCGTGTGGGAAGCGGAGGGGCTCCCTCTGCGTCAGGGCCACCGTGGACGACCACCGCGGCGCGGCCCGAATGCACCCGCCATCCCGACGTGACATTCCCTCCCCGCACTCACCCGACGGGGGCCACACCCCGGCCCCAGCAAGGGAGTTGGACCGAACGATGCATGGTGTACGCCCTCCGGACCCGCCGTCCGTCCGGGAGAAACCCGCCCCCGGCGCACCCGCCACGCCCACCGACGCCGGACCGGCCACCGTCGCCGTCGCGGGCGCCGAGTTCGGCTGGGGAAGCTCCGGCAAGCTCAGCGCCGTCCTCGCCGCGCTGCGCGAACGGTCCGCTCGTCCGCTGAGGTTCGTCGGCCTCGCGTCCGGCCTCGGCCGGCCGCTCCTGGCCCGGCACGGGGTCGACCGCTGGTACGACCTGCCGGTCGGGGGCGCCGCGGGGGAGGCCGCCGATGCCGTGGCGAAGGTCGTGGCGGCGGAGCGGATCGACGCCGCCGTCGTCGTGCTCGACGGACCGGCGGCCATGGCCCTGGAGGCGGCGGGTGTGCCGACCGTGTTCGTGGACAGCCTGCCGTTCCTGTGGACCGAGGGCGACCTGCCCGAACTTCCGCTGAAGGTCTCCGTCTACTGCGCGCAGCAGTGCGTCGAGCTGCCGCAGGAGTGCCTCGGCGTACTGGCCGCCGTACGCGAACTGCGCTGGGTCGAGGCCGTGATCGGCGCTCCCCCCGACCCTCCGGCGCCCCGGCTGGGCCGCCCACAGCCCTTCCGGCGCGCCCTGGTGAACCTGGGCGGCCTGCGCGCCCCCGGCCTGGCCGACTGGACGCGCTATCCGGAGATCGTGGTGCCCGCGGTGCTGGAGGCCCTCGCCACGTACGGGGTCGGTGAGGCGCATGTGGCCGGCAACCTGCCCGCCGATCTGGCCGGGCGGCTCTGCGCGGCGAGCGGCGCGGACCTGCGCGTCACGGCGGGCCCGCTCTCCCACGGCGAGTTCCTCCACCGGCTCGCGGCCTGCGACCTGCTGCTCACCTCGCCGGGTCTGACCACCCTGCTTGAGGCCGGCAGTCTCTCGGTGCCCACCATCTGCCTGCCCCCGCAGAACCTCAGCCAGATCTTCAACGGCCGCTTCCACAGCAGGGCCGTGCTCGCCGACGTCCGAGTCGTCTGGCCGTCGTCGGTCTTCTCCGAGAGCGAGGTCCTGGCCCATCGGTCGCAGGGCGAGGAGGCGGCACTCCGCGTCATCTACGGGGGGATCACCGCCGCGGCCGGGGAGCACGAGGCCCCGGGCAGCGTGACCGCCGTGCGCGACGGCGTACTTGAGGCCCTGCGGCGCGCGTCGGAGGGCGCCGTGTGGGGAGGACTCGCCGCTCACGTCGGCATCGGCGGCGCCGCGCAAGTGGCCGACGCCCTGCTCGGCGTACTCGACAGGGAGCCGCTGCCCGGCCCCGCCCGGACCTCGGCTCCGCGTACCGTCCAGGAAGGCATCGACGTACATGACTGAGCGTCAGCGCTACCTCTTCATCAGAATCCTGGAAGCCTGCAACGCGGACTGCTTCATGTGCGAGTTCGCGCTCTCCCGCGACACGTTCCGCTTCTCGACGGAGGACTTCGCCGACCTGCTGCCCAAGGCCCGCGCGGCCGGAGTGGCGTACGTACGGTTCACCGGCGGCGAGCCGCTCATGCACCGGGACATCGTCGAACTCGTGCGGGCGGGCACGGACGCGGGCATGAAGATGTCCATGATCACCAACGGCATGATGCTGCCGAAGAAGGCCCGGCGGCTCGCCGAGGCGGGCCTCGCCCAAGTGATCGTCAGCCTCGACGGCGCATCCGCCGCGACGCACGACGTCTACCGGCGTTCCCCGGGCATGTTCGACAACGGCCTGCAAGGGCTGCGCGACGCCGCGGCCCTCGGCGTCCTGCCCCGGGTCAACACCGTGGTCGGGCCGCACAACTACACCGAGATGCCGCAACTGCAGAAGGTCCTCACCGAGGCCGGCGTCAAGCAGTGGGAACTCTCCGCGCTGAAGCTGGAGCGCTCCATCACCTACCCGGACCCCGATCACGTGCGCGCGGTCTGCGACCCGATCTACGACGCCGACCCCGCCACCCACCTCGTGCCCCTCGGCAAACGCTTCTACGGCGACACCCGCGAGGAGCAGGACCGCTACTTCGCGGAGTCACTGACCCCGCGCGCCTCCGAGCCCCTGTGCCATGTCGTGGACGACGTGATCTACATCGACGGCAAGTACGGGCGCATGTACGCCTGCAGCTGCCTCCCGCACCGGGAGGGGGAAGACCTGGGCGGAGCCCCGCTGCGAGAGGGCGGCGTCATCCACCTCGACACCCCGGTCTTCCGCGGCCACGCCGACTTCTTCCGCGAGCGGGGGCCCGACATGTGCGGCGGCTGCTCCACCACGGCCGCCGGTTACAGCGACGACGTCGCACGGCTCGGGACGGCGGCGCCGTGGCAGTACTGAACACCGGCGGGCCCGCCCCGCAGCCGTCAGGGCCCGCCCCGCGCCGGGTGCTGCTCGTGACGCGGGAGGAGGAACTCGACTCGCTGCTCGCCGGGCGACGGATCGCCGCGCACCTGACGGACCTGGAGCCCACCGCGGGCGATGGACCGCCACCGGACGTGGCCCTGGTCTGCGACGACGATGCCGCCACCCGCCGTCTGCTCGACCTCGGCGTGCCGGTGGTGCGGCTGCACTCGGGACACCGGGCCGCCGTCGACCCCGTGACCGACGGGGCACTGCACCGGGTGCACCGTCCGGGATGGCTCCCGGGACCGTGGCCCGCGACTCCGGGCGGCGCGCGCACCACCGGGGTGCTCGCTCCCGTACGGACGGCTCGTGGGCGGCAGCGGAGCGGCAGTCTGCTGCTGGTCTCGCTGTGGGGCGTACCGGCCGGGGAGGCGGACGCGTTCACCTCCGGGCCGCTGCGCGAGCTCGCCGCGGAGGCGGTGCGCCACGCGCAGCGGTGCGAGGTGGTGTGCGACACGCGCGTCGAGAGTGTGCGTGCCGCGCTCGAAGGGCTCGACGGCGTACGGGTCCTGCGCGCCGCCGACACCGACGTCGACGCCCTGCACGCCGACGCCGAACTGCTCCTCGCCGCCCCCATCCTGGGCGCCGTGGCGCTCGCCCAGGCCCGCCGCGCGCCGCTCGCCTTCCTGCCGCCGCTCGGCGACGGGCAGCGCGACCTCGCCGGCCGGGTGGCCCGCGCGGTCCCCGTCCCCGTGGCCGCCGATCCACGCGATCCGTCCCTCTGGGCCCCCGGGCAGCCGGGCGCACCGGACCCGTGGTCCGCGCTCGACGGCGGCGCGGACGACCTGCGTGGGGCACAGCGCGTCGCCCGCACCCTGCGCCAGCTCTCCCTCGCACCCCTGTGACAGGTCACTCACCCGCAGAACCTGGAGACACCATGCCCCGCACTCCTGGAGCCACAGACGCGGACCGCCACCCCGTACCGGACCGGCCGGGAATCCCCGCCGTCACCGAGGCGGAGTGGAACGACTGGCGCTGGCACATGCGCAAACGTGTCACCAACGTCGACAAGGCACGGCAGTGGATCAATCTCACCGCCGACGAGGAACAGGCCATCGACAAGTCGGCGGGCAAGTACCGCTGGAGCGTCACCCCGTACTACGCGTCCCTGATGGACCCCGACGACCCCACCTGCCCGATCCGGCAGCAGGCCGTACCCGCGCTCGGCGAGCTCGCGGAGTACAGCGGCGCCGAGGTCGACCCCGTGGGTGACATGTTCTACCGCAGGACCAACCGGGTGGTGCACAAATACCCCGACCGCGTGATCATGCTGATCACCGAGGCCTGCCCGGTCTACTGCCGGCACTGCACACGCAAGTTCCACACCACCGACGTCGACGGCAGCTACTTCCGCGACAACGAGGGCGAGTCCTTCGAGGAGGACCTGCGCTACATCGCCGAACACCCCGAGATCCGGGACGTTTTGCTCACCGGCGGCGACCCGCTCTCGTACCGCGACGGCAAGCTGGAGGAGATCATCTCCGGTCTGCGGGCGATCCCCAGCGTGGAGATCATCCGCATCGGCAGCCGCTTCCCCGTCCTGCTGCCCCAGCGCGTCACGGACGAGCTCTGCGAGATGCTCGCGCGCTACCACCCGGTCTGGCTGAACACGCACTTCAACCATCCGAAGGAGATCACCCCGGAGTCCGCCGCCGCGGTCGACCGGCTGCTGCGGCACGGCATCCCGGTGGGCAACCAGACCGTTCTCCTGCGCGGCGTCAACGACGACGTCACGACGATGCGCACCCTGATGACCGAACTCCTGCGCATCAGGGTCAGGCCGTACTACCTCTACCACTGCGACAACGTCACCGGCGTGTCCCACTTCATGACCTCCATCGAGAAGGGCTGGGAAATCATGGAGGGCCTGCAGGGACACATCACCGGCTTCGGCGTACCGCAGTACGTACTGACGACGAAGATCGGCAAGATCCCCATCGCCCAGCCGTACTACTCCCGCGTGCCCGAAGGCCTGCTGCTCCGCAACTACCGAGGCCAGGAGATGGTCGTCGACGCCTCGGTGCACCCCATCACGGAGGCTGACGCGTCATGACCCTCGACAAACGGCTCGGACTGCGCTTCCTCCCCTACGGCGCCAACTACCTCGACTGGTCCGACATGCGGGAGCTGCGTGCCGCGATCGAGCACGGGGTCCTCTTCCGCTACCAGACGGAGACCGAGAGCGTCGCCTCGCGCCTCGAACGGCGGGTCGGGGAGCGCCTCGGCGCCGGCCATGTGCTCGCGGTGCACAACTGCACCGAGGCGCTGCGGCTCGCCCTGGTCTCCACCCGCCCACGCGTCGGCGACGTCGTGCACATACCCGCGGTCACGTTCGTCGCGGTGGCGGGGGCCGTCCTGTCCAGCGGGCTCATCCCGGTCCTGGTGGACGTCGACGAGTCGCTCTCCATGGACACCTCGCTGATCCCCGACGGCGCCCAACGGGCCATCGTCGCCCACATGGAGGGCACGGTCGCGCCGCTGCCCGAGGGCGTCCCGTACGTCATCGAGGACAGTGCCCAGGCGCTCGGCGCCAAATTCCCCGACGGGCGGCACACCGGCACCCGTGGGTACGCGGGCACCTTCAGCTTCCACCACAACAAGGTGCTGACCTCGGGGGAGGGCGGGCTGCTCGTCACGAACGACCCCGCCGCCTGGGAGACCATGCGCTGCTACCACGACCACGGCTCCGCACGTGTGCCCGGCCGCTACCCCACCTGGAACGAGGACGCCTACTACGGCGAGAACCTGGTCACCAGCGAGGAGGTCGCCGCCATCCAGTACCAGCAGTTCCGCCACCTCGACGAGGTGCTCTCCGGCCTGGAGCGCCACCACACCATCGCCATGGAGGAGCTGCCCGACCGCAGCGGGCTCGACATCCTGCCCAGAGCGGCCGGCGACGTGAAGATCAGCCTGCGGTTCCGTTGCGAGAGCCGGGAGTTACGGGACGCCGCCGTGTCCGCGCTCACCGAGCGGTCCATCGCGAACTGGACGCTCAACAAGTACCTGCTGCCCGACCACCCGGTGGTCGCCGGACGGCGCTCGCTCTACGCCGACGGCTTCCCCTGGAACCTCGCCCCCGACCAGCCGCTCGCCCTCAGCCGCGACGGATTCGCCCGCACCAGGGACCTCCTCGACCGCACCCTGTGCGTGCCGCTCTCACCAGAACTCTCCGAGTCCGAACAGGTCCTCGCCGTCAAGGCGGTCCGCCAGGCGCTGGAGGGCGTGTGAACGCGCCGCCGGTGCTCCTGCTGGCGGACGACCGCGCCTCCTCCTTCACCCGGTACGCCGTGGACGCCCTGCCCGGCCGGCTTGCCCTGCTGCGCTTCGCCTCGGCACGCCAGGACCTCTCCGAGGCGTACGTACGGCAGACCGCGCACGTGCCCGCGTTCTGGGTGAACGAGCGGGTTCCGCTGGAGGACGAGGCGGCCCGCTATCGCGCCTGGGCCGCCCAACTCCCCGCCGAGCCCACCCGGTTCTGCAACCCGTCCGAACCGCGCCAGGACATCGCCCAGCGGTTCGCCGCCCTCGCCGGACTACCTCACCTGACGGAACGTCAGGTGAGCTGGGTGCGCGACAAGGTGGCGATGAAGGACAAGTTCCGGGAGCTGGGCCTGCTCACCGCCCGGTACACGCGGGTCTCCACGGCGCGGGAGATCGGGGAGTTCGCCGCGCGGTGCGGCTGGCCCGTCGTGCTGAAGCCCGTGGACTCCTTCGCCTGCGTCGACACCTTCCGGCTCACCGGCCCCGAACAACTGCCCGACGTGGCCCTGGAAGGCCGGTCCTGGCTGATCGAGGAACACCTGGGCGGCACCGAGTGGGAGGTGTGCGCGCTCATCCACGAGGGCGAGGTGCTCGACGCGTGGCCGAGCGCGATGCCGTGCCGGCCGCTGGACATCGTCGACGGCGCGATGAACGCCAACATAAGCGTCGCCACCGACGAGGGCCCGCCCTTCGACCTGCGCGGCATGCTCCAGCGGATCGTCTCCGGCATGGGGATCGACCACGGGTACGCGCACATGGAGTTCTTCGTCGTCGGCAGCGAGGTCTACGCGGGGGAGATCGGGATCCGGCTCGCGGGCTGCGAGATCACCGCCAACCACGGGTACTCCTACGGCTTCGACGTGTTCGGCGCCGCGCTCGACGCCTACCTCGGACGGCGCCCCTTCCTCGACTACTCCGGGCGCCGCTGCGCGGGCGACCTGCTGCTGCCGCTGCCCGGCTCGGGGACCGTGCAGCGCATCACCGCCGAAGAGGATCTGCTGCGCCTGCCGGGCGTGGTCAAGAGCGTCCTCCGATACCGCGAGGGAGACCTCGTGGAAGCACGCCGCGCCTCGCACAACGCGTCCGGCCACGTCCACGTGACCGGGGGGTCGATCGCCGAGGTGGAACGGCGCATGCGCGGCGTGCTCGACGCCTTCACGATCGAAGTGATCACCCAGACGCCGGCGGCCAGAACGCTCCAGCACTGAGTCACCCCCCCTCGCCGGCCCGCGACGGGCCACCACGGAACAGGAACCATGGAATCGAAGCCGAACGGTCTTGCCCGCCGTCTCGCCGCCCTGCTCACCCGCCGCCAGATCGCGGGCCCCGCCTGGTGGAGCGTCGTCTCCAGGCTGCCCGTCTACCTCATGTCCCTCGCCATGGTGCTCCTCGTGCGCGAACAGGGCGGCAGCTACGCCCAGGCCGGCCTGGTCTCCGCGCTCTACACCGTCGGCATGGCGCTCGGCAGCCCGCTCATCGCCCGCCGGGTCGACCGGCGGGGCCGCAGGACCGTCCTGCTGCTGACCGGCATCGGCTACCCGGCGGCGCTCACCGCGCTGGTGTGGGCGACCGAGCCGGGCGACTGGGCGCAGCCTGCACTCGCGGTGCTCGCCGGCATCGCGCTTCCCCCGGCGAACGCCTGCATGCGGTCGCTGTGGGCCCGCCTGCCGCTGCGCGACGACGAGCGGGAGACCGCCTACCTGTGGGAGGCGCTGCTCACCGAAGTCCTGGTCATCGGGGCGCCGTTGATGCTCGCGGGCCTGATGCTGACCGGGTCCGCCGGGGCCGCGCTGACCACCGTCTCGGTGATCGGCGGGATCGGGGCGATCGGCCTCGCCTTCACCCGCGTCCCCGAGGAGGTCGACGGCGAGACGGCGACGCAGGGCAAGGACGGCGCGGGGGGCGGGGCCGGCCGCGGCGGTCTCCTCGGCCCCCTGCGCTCCTCGCCGATGCTCGCGCTGACCGCCGTCATGGCACTCAGCGCCGTGCCCGTCGGCCTGATGACGCTGGCCATCCCCGCCTTCGTCGACGACCACGGCTCACGGGGCAGCACCGGCCTGGTGTACGCCTGCTGGGGCATCGGCAGCGCCCTGGGAGCCCTGTGGCTGGGGCGCTCCCAGTCCGAGGTCGCGGTGCACCTGCGCTTCCCGCGTCTGGTGCTCGCGTTCGCCGTCGGCACGGGGCTTCCGCTGCTCGCGACCTCCCAGCTCACCCTCGCGCTCGCGCTCGCGGTCGGCAGCGTGCCCATCGCGCTCGTCTCCGCCAGCGAGATGTCCCTGGTCAGCCTGCTTGCGGACAGCGGTTCACTCACCGAGGCGTTCACCTGGGCGTCGCTGGCCACGGTGGTGGGGGACGCCCTCGGCCAGCAGGCGGGCGGGCTCCTCATGGAACCGGCGGGCCCACGGGGCGTCTTCGCGGCGGCCTTCGCCACGGCACTCGTCGCCGCCCTGGTCGCCTTCGCCTGCCGGGGCCTGATGGGGCGCACGGCAGCGGTCCGCGTGCCCACCCAAGCGGGGGAGCGGTGACCGGACGGGGAGCGGTCCGCGCGCCTCCGGCGGCCCCGCTCCCGAACAGTCACCCGCCCCACACGTCACTCCTCGCAGGGTCGGCGTGGAAAACGCCGGTCAGCGTACGAGCACGCCGGTCAGCGTAAGAAAACGCAGGTCAGCGTAAGAACACGAGGTAACGCTTCATGACATCCGCCGTCTCCCGACAGAGCCACGAGCCGTCGCGACCAGAGCCTGACAGCGCGCTGTTCGGTCCGGTGAAGTACGCCGATCTCGCCACGGCCGTACGGGAGTTCCTCGACGCGCCCGAGCGGACGCCGATCCCCGTCCCGGTCGACGACCGGGACGACCTGGTCCACAGCGTGGCCCTGGCATCGCGCCTCTACTCCGGTGTGCGCCGCCCGGCCCCCCTGGACTTCGGCGTCGTGCTCGGCCCGGCCGAACTGGCCGACGCCGTCGTGGATCTGGCCCGTCCGCTCGCCCGCGAGTGGCTCACCGAGGACGACCTCGCCGGCTTCCACGAGCGGCCCCCGGGCACGCTCCTGCTGGTGGGCACCTACGCCCGGCTCAACCTCGACCCGGTGCGCCCGCTGCTCCTCGCCACCTACCGGGACGCCCGGCGGGGCCTGTCCCTGCTCAGCGGCCGCGACGGGACGTCGGTGGCGTGGAACATCGCCAAGCAGTACGCGCACATCCCCGCGGACCTCGATGCGCTCGGCCTGTTCACGGACACCGACCGGCCGCCGCGGCTCCCCGGGGTCAAGGTCTTCGACGACCGCGACTTCGAACGGCACGACATCCAGTCCGAGATCCTCGGCACCCGGTGGCGCCGCGTCGTCTTCCAGGGCCACGGCAAGGACGACAGCATCAACCTCGGCGAGTTCACCATCTGCGGCCTGAACGAGACCGCGACCGCCGAACCCGGTGTCCTGGCCCCTCGGTGCGCGTACGGACTGCCCTGCTACAAACCCGAGGACAAGCTCGTCCCGCTCAACAAGGTCGAGGCGGCGGAGCTGGTCCTCAGCGCCTGCAACAGCGGCCCGCTCGCCGACCTCGCGCTCTACGACCCCAAGTACCAACTCCTGCTCAACGCCCTCGACAGCCCCGCACGCACGATCGTGTCCGCCGTCTCCGTGCACGACTCCGACCGGCCCGAGAACGTCGCCTGGATGCGCGCCGCCGCCACCGGGGCGGACTCCGTGGACACCCTCAACGCCAGCCTGGCGGGCTCGCATCCCTACCCCGCGTTCATGCGCTTCGGGCTGCCGGGAGAGCCGGACGACACCCCGCCACCGCCGCCGCCCTCCGACCACGCCCCCGACCCGCTGGTCCTCACCGTCGGCCGCCGGCTCTCCGCGCTGCTCACGTCGGAGCTGCTGCCGCACAACCACAGCCTGCGCCCACGCCTCGGCAAACTCGCCCGCAAGGTGGACCTCCTGGTGGCCCGGCCCACCCACCTCGCGGACCAGTCACCCGAGGAGATCCGCTCGTCCCTCTCGGCGGACCTGCAGTCCCTCGACCATGTGATCGCGGGGCAGGTCGCGGAGAACCCCGAGAACGAGCTGATGAACTACCCCGCCCACTTCGGTGACCGCAGTTCCCTGGACCCCGACGTCCACGAGGTGGTCTGCCACTGCGGCCGTCCCGCCCAGGAGTTCGCCCGCCGCGGGCTGCTCCCGCACATCCTCGACACCCTCTGCGTGGTGTGCATGCGCTGCGGTGATGTCACCTTCCGCGTCCCCGACGCGCCTCAACTCCTCGCCTACGCCGCCGACGAGGTGGCACAGGGCGGTGTCCTCGAAGTGCGCGCCTCTCTCACCGCGGCGCGCCCCGGCCCCGTACGGCTCGGTCTGTTCCTGCCGAGCTATCTGCGCGACGACACCACCGTGGAACCGGAGCGGATCAAGGTGCGGGGCTCCGACGACCGCGCCAGGGACGTCGTCTTCACGGTGCGGTTCGCGCCCGACACCGCCCCGCAGGCCTACTACTTCACGGTGTTCGCCGTGCAGGACCTCGCTGTCTCGACCGCCCGGCGACACTTCGGAGTCGTCCCGGGCCATGACTGAAAAAGCGCCCCGACCACCCCAACACCCACACGACGAAGGACGGCTGTCATGGAGAAGACCCCCGCGAAGAGCCCCGGGACGACCCCCGCACCGGACATCCAGCTCATCGACCACGACGGCGAAGTGACCCTGAGCATCGGCGGCGAGCAAGCCATGCAGGCCTGGGAACGCGACCTGATGTGGGCCAGCGCCGACATGCTCTGCCGCCACGGCCAGGACTTCTACGAGGTGGGCCTCGGCCTCGGACTCTCGGCCCTGCGCATCGCCGAGAACCCCGCCACCCGCAGCCACACCGTCCTCGAACTCTTCGGCGAGGTCGAAGACCTCTTCCGCGAGCAGCACCCGCAACTGCCCGGCACGCTCTCCATCGAGCGGGGCAACTTCTTCGAGCGGGTCTTCGACCTGGAGACGGAGAGCATCGACGGCATGTTCTTCGACCCCGCGCTCGACATGGAGGTGTGGAAGGACGAGGAACTGTGGCACAAGGCCATGCCCGAGGTCGTCCGCGCGCTGCGCCCCGGCGGGGTGTTCATCCCCTTCTTCAGCACCAAGCCCGAACTGCGATGGCAGTACGTCAAGCACTTCCGCACCATCCGCGTGGAGCGCCACCCGTACACCGCCTACGACACCACCGAGTACACCTACGGCACCTCGGGTGACGCGTACATCCAGTGCTTCTACAAGGACTGACGGGGGCCACGTGCACAGCACCTATGAAACCGTCGAGGACGCCTACCTGACGGAGTTACGGAGCACCTACCTCGGCGCGCCCTTCCGCAACGCCCCGCGCGGCTTTCCCAGCCGTGAGCGGCTGGGCGCCGGATTCCTGGTCCGCCGCCCCGTCCAGCGGCATGTCGCGCTGCCGGCCCGCAGGTCCAACCTGGTCTTCAACTTCGCCGAGGCCCTCTGGTACCTGTCCGGCTCGGCCGACCTGGAGCTCGTCGCCCACTACGCGCCGAGCATCCGCAAGTACTCGTCCGACGGCGCCACCCTGACCGGGACCGCTTACGGGCCACGGATATTCGACTACCGGGGGACAGGGCTCGACCAGTGGCGCAGCGTCATCGACGTACTGGCGGAGGACCCCGACAGCAAACGCGCGGTCGTGCAGATCTTCCACCCGGGCGAGCTGCGCGAGCCGGGCAACATCGACGTCGCGTGCACCCTCGCCCTGCAGTTCATGCTCCGCGAGGGGAAGCTGCACGCCGTCGGCTACATGCGTGCCAACGACGCCTACCGCGGCATGGTCAGCGACGTCTTCTCCTTCACCTTCCTCCTGGAGATGCTCGCCCGGCAGCTGGGTGTCGAGGTCGGGAGCTACGTCCACCAGGTGGGCTCCCTGCACGTGTACGACAGTGACGCCCCGCTCGTGGAACGCGTCCTGCGGGAGGGCGCGGACCACCCGGACCCGGAGCCGTTCCCCACGATGCCCGCCGGGGACAACTGGCCGCACGTGCGCGACGTGCTGCGGATCGAGGCACAACTGCGCGCCGACCGGCTGCGGCTCGGCCCCGCCGCGCTGCGCGCCCTTGACCTGCCCCGCTACTGGCAGGACGTGACCGGGCTCTTCGAGCTGCACCGTCAACTGACCTTCGAGGGCGGAACGGACCGTGAGCTGCTCGACGAACTCCCGCCCCTGTACCGCCACATGATGCTGTCCCGCTGGCCCCGTACCACTGCCGACCAGGAGGTCTCCGCATGACGATGACACCCGCCCGTGAGCTCGCCGGTGAGCTCGGCGTCGACACCCTGTTCCTCGCCGGACCCTTCCTCCAGCTGCTCGATCCCGCCACCGGTGAGATGCCGTCGGGGACACGGGCGCCCTTCGCCTCCTTGATCGAGCACTTCGAGGGGCACGGGTTCAGCGTCCACAACGCGCACCGCCGCGAGGCGTGGGGCGCGGAACTGATGTCCCCCGACCAGTGCACCCCGCTGGACCAGGAGGAGATCCGCAAGGCCGACGTGTTCGTGGCCTTCCCCGGGCTCCCCGCCTCTCCCGGCACGCACATAGAGATGGGCTGGGCCAGCGCCTTCGACAAACCGATCGTGCTGCTCCTGGAGGAGGGCCGGGAGTACGCGTTCCTCGTCCGCGGGCTGCACGCGGTCGCGACGGTCGAGTACGTCGTCTTCAGCGACCTGGAGTCATCGCTTCCCGCCATCGACGCGGCGGTCCGGCGCGCGGTCGCGCGACAGCGGGAGGCGCGGGACGGCAGCCGCTGAGGCGCGGAGCCCCCGTCGGCCGGCCGACGGGGGCTCCCCGGGCTCCCCGCGTGCGCCGCGTGCCGCCGTGCCGCCCGCCGTCGTGAGAGGCACCGGGAAAGCGGTGGGTTTACGGTGAAACGGCGGGGAACCCGATTCCCCTCTGCACGTCGAGACGCGGGAGGCGAACCGTCCATGGCGATCGCGACCTACCAGCTCGTTGCGCTGGACTGCCCCGAGCCCGAACCGTTGGCCCGCTTCTACCAAGCGGTGCTCGGCGGCGAGATCCGGCAGTACGACGAGGACTGGTACGACCTGTACGCCACGGGCGGCGCCCGGATCTCCTTCCAGCGCGCGCCGGACCACCGACCGCCCAAGTGGCCGCAGGCGGAGACGGATTCGCAGCAGCTGCACCTCGACTTCACCGTCTCCGACATGGACAAGGCGCACGACGAGGTGCTCGCGGTCGGTGCGACGCCGCTCGACGTCGACGACCAGGGCGGTGAGCGGGGCTGGCGGGTCTACGCCGACCCGGCCGGCCACCCCTTCTGCCTCTGCCAGGACTGAACGGCCTCAGGCGGCGTCGCGGGCGGACTGCGCGAGCTTGCGGTCGAGGGCGGCACGGACGAGTGCCGCCGCGGTCACCCCCGGCTTCTCGTCGCCCGCGAGCCGCACGAGCGCCGCGGTGTCCTTGGGCAGGCCCAGGCGCTCGGCTCCTTGCAGCACCTTGGCGTCGAAGCGGGGCGCGTACTCGGTCCACACGTCCTGTACCTCGCGCAGGAAGATGTCCGCGCCGGTGGGCCCGAGGCCCGGCACCGCACGAAGCAGGCGTTGCAGGTCCGCCGCGTCGCCGTCGGCCTTCTCCCGCAGTCGGCGCAGGTCACCGCCCCATTCGTCGAGCACCAGGCGGGCGCCGTCGCCGAGCTGGGTCGCGGTCCGTTCGTCGTAGCGACGGTAGCCGCCGCGGCCCAGGGCGTCGACCCGCTGCTGCCAGGTGGCGTCGGCCATCCGGCGCGGACCGCGCATCCCCGCCTCGTACAGCGCACGCGTGCTCGCCACCGCGACGGACGCCCGGATCCGGGCGCTGAGCAGGCACGACAGGACGAGCGTGCGATAGAGCGGCTGGGGGGTGTCGGCCAACTTGATGCCCGCCTCCGCCGCGTACGTCTGTCCGGACGTCCTGAGCAATTCCCGCATCACAGCCTTTTGGCCGGCCATGTCTCCCCTTCCTGGTTCAGTGCTGTGGGCCGTCGTGGTCCCGGTGGCGGTGGTGCAGGGCCGTAAGGGCGGCCAGGGCCAGCAGAGCCAGGATCGCGAAGAGGAGCGCGAGGCCCGCCAGGGCCCAGGGGCTGGGCGGCTCGCCGCTGAGGGAACGCGTCGCCCACACCCCGAAGAGCACGGCGAGGGCCAGGAAGAGCGGTGTGTAGAGGTAGGTGAGCAGATGGCGCAGGCGATGGGCCCGGTGTGTCTCCGGGTATGGGTGGCCGCGACGGCCGGGATGTTCGCCTTTCATGGCCGCCTCCAGCAGCGCGGGGCGCGGGCTGCCGTCGGTACTTGACAAACTCCAGGATAGTCCTGCCCGAGCGCGATCCCGGCGTCATGCGGGATGGCCGGGGGAGAGGTCGGAGACGTCGCTCAGGCGCAGCAGCTTCTCGTGCGGCGGCGGGCCCGCGCCCGCCTCCACCGGAGTGAGATGAAAGCCCACGTGATCTCCCCAGTCGGCGTGCCGCTCGATCTTGCCGACGTACCAGGCGCAGGAGTCCGTGAGCACGGGCGTCCCGCCCGCGCGCGGCTCCCACCGCACCCGGGCGAACTTGTCGACGCGCTTGCCGCACTCGCCGCCGAAGATCTGCGCAAGGTGATGCTGATCGCGCCTGAGGAGGTGCACGCCGAGGAACTCCGCGTCGCGGGCCACCTCGTACGTGTGGTTGGCCCGGGACAGCCACACCACGAAGCGAGGCGGTTCCAGCGCGCACTGCGAGGCGAAGCCGACCAGACAGCCGGCCGGTGCGCCGTCGGCGCCCGCCGTCGTCACCACGTACATCGGGTAGTCGAGCCGGTCGGTGAATCCGTCCACAGCCACCAAAGCGACCACCTCTCCTAGGCCGGGGAGTCCGGGGTCTCGCGCGGCTCCAGGGGACGGGTGGCGGGGCCGTGCAGGACCGAGCCGTCCGTCGCGAAGCGCGAGCCGTGGCAGGGGCACTCCCAGGCGCACTCCGCGTCGTTGAACTGCACCAGGCAGCCCAGATGGGTGCACCGGGCGGAGACCGCGGTGGTGTTCCCGTCCTCGTCGCGGTAGACCGCGCACCGCTTGCCCTTCACGCGTACGACGGCGCCGCTGCCCGGCGGGATGTCGGTCAGCGAGTCGACGTGGCTGGTGTGCAGCCGGTCGCCGACGAAGTGCTTGGCCGCGGACGCCTGATAGGAGGCGAGCTGCCCGGCGTCGCGCATCGGGGGCAGCCGCCGCGGGTCGTACAGGTCGGTCCAGGCCGGTCGGGGTCCGCCCGCGATGTGGGCGGTGAGCAGGCGGCCCGCCATCACGCCGTTGCTCATGCCCCAGCCGCCGAAGCCGGTGGCGACGAAGACGTGCTGGGTGCCGGGGTGGGCGTGGCCGACGTACGGCAGTTGGTCGGCGGAGTCGTTGTCCTGCGCCGCCCAACGGTAGGCCTCGCCCTTCTCGGCGAAGTGCGGCAGGTGCTCGCGCGCCCAGGCCTCCAGCCGGTCGAAGCGTTCGCTGACGCCGCCCGCGCCCGGCTCGAAGGACTCTCCGGTGACGATGAGCAGCCGGCGCCCGTCGTCGTAGGGGGCGCTGCGCAGCGAACGGGTCCCGCCCTCCGGCGTGATGTACATGCCCTGGGGGGCCGCGTCCGACGGCACGGGTGCCGCGATCACCAGCTCCCGGTGGGGCTTGATCCGGGTGAAGAGCAGGGTGCGGTCGAAGATCGGGTAGTGCGTGGCGATGACCGCGTCGCGTGCGTCGATCGTGATCCCGGACTCCGTGGTGAGCCGGCAGCGGGCGCCGTCGTGCAGCGCGGTGACGCGGGCCCGCTCGAAGATGCGGCCCCCGGCGCGGGTGATGTTCTCGGCCAGGCCGAGCAGGAACTTCCTGGGGTGGAACTGCAGTTGGCCGTCCACGCGTACCGCGCCCGCGACCTCGAAGGGCAGCTCGGTCTCGGTGACGAAGGAGGCGTCGAGTCCGGCCCGGCGCGCCGCGTCGGCTTCCTGCCGCAGCTCGTCGACGCGTGCGGGGTCCTGTGCGTAGGTGAAGGCGGGGGCGCGTTCCAGCTCGGCGTCGATGTCCAGTTCGGCGCAGAGGGCCGCGGTCCGCTCCACCGCCTCCTGCTGCGAGAGCGCGTACAGCCGGGCGTCGTCGGCGCCGTGCTTCGATTCGAGACCGGCGTAGATGAGGCCGTGCGCGGCGGTCAGCTTGGCCGTGGTGTAGCCGCTTACGCCCGCGGCGATCCGGTCGGCCTCCAGGACGACGACGTCGAGACCGGCGCGAACCAGGTCCCAGGCGGTGCAGAGCCCGGCGATGCCTCCGCCGATGACCGCGACGTCAGCCGACAGGTCCGCCTCGGGGGCCGGATATCCGGTGGTGGGCGTGGTCGTGATCCAGTACGACTCGTCGACTGTCCGGTGCTGCGTGGTCATGTCTTCTCCTGGGGGACCGGTGGGGCGCCACGGCGAGGCCGCGGTACGTGGTCGTCACGACGCGGACGAGTACCCCCGGCGCGGGATCTCAGTGGTCCGACATTCCGCGTCGCACATACTGCCGAGGGGCGCACCCAAGCGCTTGGGTGCGCCCCTCGGGGCCGTGCGCGGTCCGTGCGTCAGACCAGGTCGTCGTCCATGTCCGGACGACGCCGGGCGCGCTCGTCGCCCTGCTCACGCTCCTGCTGGCGGTGCTGGCCCGGCTGCGCGGGGTCCTGGTCGCGACGGCCCCGCTGCGGGGGCTCCTGCCGGGCGGGGGCCTGACGGGACGGGTCGGCGGACCGCTTTTGCTTGCCCATGAGTTCACTCCTGGTGAGGGCGGATTGGTCTTTTCCAGCGTGACACGCCCGGTAACCCTTCGCATATCGAACGGTCGCAGAGTGTGATAACGCCAGGTGGGCCCGGTTCCTAGGTCAGGTCACATCGGTCACCCGCCAGCGCTGGTTGGCGCCGGAGTTCGGTGTCCACGTCGTGACGGCCGCTCCGTCGTGCGTGGCCTGGCCGCCGACCTCAAGAAGCCTGCCCGTGGCGGCGTTGACCAGGGTCCATGTGCCGTCACCGGTCGTGGACATGACCCACTGGGCGGCCCTGCCGCGGGGACCGGTGTCGGCCTCGGCCACCGGGACACCGTCACGGACGGCCAGCCGCTTGCCTTCGGCGGGGCTGGTGAAGACGTACCGCCGCTGATTGCCGGTGTCGCCGCTGATCTGCCGCAGCCGCCAGCGCCGGTCCGCCGTGTCCGCGGCCGACGCGATGACGAGGCCGGTGCCGTCGTCGGCGACCGTGAGTTCCTTGCCGCTCTGGACGCCGGTCAGCTCGTACGTGTGGTTCTTCCGCAGCAGGGCGGCGTCCTTCGCGACTCCGGAGACCCCCTTGACGAGGAAGGACGTCACCGACTGCGCGGGCACCTCGAAGGTGGCCTGCTTGCCGCGGACGTCGACGGCGTCGTGCCGTTCGAGCTTGCCCTCGGCGCTGGTCACCACGGGAGTGACGGTGGCTCTGCCGCTCACGTGGCCGAACTTGGAGAGGTCGACGGTGACCGACCGCGCGGCGGTCGAGCCGTTGACGTGGACGACTGTCGCCCCGTCGCCCTCGCGGGTCACGGCGGTGGCGCTCGACGTGTCGCCGACCTTGACCAGCCGGTCGCCGGGCCTGATGAAGTGGGTGAAGTTGCGGGCCGTGTCGAACTTGGTGTTCGTCCGGACCGGGCAGGTCTCCAGGGTGTCCTCGGAGGTACAGCTGAACGGCAGCTGGATGCTGCCCCAGTTGCCGCCCTTGGCGGATTCGCCGCCGGGCTTCATGTTGTCGTAGTCCTCGACCGGCTGCCAGAACACCCAGGCCTTCGGCTCCAGTTCGCGCAGGTCGTCGACGATCCGCTGGGCCATGCCGAGGCCCGGCCGCATGTCGTCGAAGTCCTGCCCGTCGCCCCAGTCGCCCTCGACCTCGCTCATCCACAGCGGTTCGTCCTCGGCCTTGGCCAGGTCGCGCACGCTGGTGCGGCCGTCCGTGCCGTAGGTGTGGACGTTCATCTGGCCGACGGCGTCCCTGACCTCGCGCGGGTAGGAGTT
This sequence comes from Streptomyces sp. NPDC055099, assembly GCF_053607685.1. NCBI lineage: Bacteria > Bacillati > Actinomycetota > Actinomycetes > Kitasatosporales > Streptomycetaceae > Streptomyces > Streptomyces sp. NPDC055099. Next base: position 167,042 of record NZ_JBSGUA010000010.1, read on the forward strand.
CCAGTTCCGCGTGAAGATGGTGGGGTTGGTCTCGTCCATCGCGGCGATCTCCGTGCCGCTCCGGGCCTTCTTGAGCGCCGGGCCGAGAGCGCTGATCACCTTCTGCTGGAGCTCGGGGCCGATGTGGGCCCCCTCCTGACGGCCGCCCACGGGCTCGCCGTCCGCTCCCAGGCGGGTCCCCCAGTAGTCGGTGTTGGGTTCGTTGAACGGGTCGAGCGTGTCGACCTTGATGCCGTGCGCCTTCTCGAGACGCTGGGTCGCGCCCACCAGGTAGGAGGCGAAGTCGTCGACCGACTCGGTCTTGAGCTGGTCCTCGCTCGCGTCGAAACCACCTGAGACGTAACCGCTCTTGGTCATGAACCAGGGCGGCGAATTGCTGAACGTCTCCCAGTGGTCGACGTCGTCCTTGATCCGGTCGACCCACCAGCGCTGGGTGGCGTCGGCCTTGGGGTTCCAGTCGGCCGGGTCCGTGGCGCTCCACCAGACGGGGTCCTCGCGGGTGGTGCCCGCCGGTGCCTTCCACCAGCCCTCGACCGCGCCCCCGGGGCGCAGATAGTCCTTGACGTCGGGGGCGTTGCCGCCGCCGATGTTGTAGCGGGCGATGTTGAGGCCGAGCCCGTCGTCACCGAAGAGCAGCTCCGCCAGTTTCTCGCGTATCTCCTTCGGATAGCCGCCGGTGGCGTTCGCGAACCAGACCAGGCTCGTGCCCCAGCCCTCGAACTTCTCGTGCTGATAGGAGGGGTCGGGCCGGACGGTGACGGCCGCGGAGGCCGCCGCGGCCGGCTGCGACGGGACGGTGAGCAGGGCCGCCCCGGTGGCCAGAGCGGTGGTGCCGACGACGCCGATGAGCCGCCTCGTACGGGTTCTCGTGCGGATGGAGGGTGCCAACGTGTGCTCCCAACGCGGGTGCGCTTGGGGGCGTGCCGTGCCGCGTCAGAGCAGGACGGCACGCCCCGTGGACGGGGTGGCGCTGAACAGGAGGGGGTGTCAGGGGGCGGGCTGTCGCAGGACGGCGACTTCCCTGGGCGGCAGGACGAGACCGCCCTCGGGGGCATCGGGGGTGGCGCCGACGAGGATCTCGCCGGTCAGGCCGGGCAGCGGCACGGTCTCGTCGGTCCGGTTGACCAGGAACAGGTAGCGGCTTGCGGCGTCACGCCGCACGGCCAGCTCGACGCGTCCGCGTGCGGGCGCGGGCAGTTCGCTCTCGACACCGGCCGGGGCGAGGAGCTCCGGCAGCAGGACGGTGAGGCCGTCCGCGCCGAGCCGGGTGGAGACGTACGCCGCCGAACCGCGGCCCGCGGCACGGCGGGTGACGGCGGGACGCTCGGCGTAGGCGCCGCTGCGGTAGCGGGCGAGCACCTGGACCCCAGGGTCCGTGACGGTGATCCGGTCGGTCCACACCGTGCCCGTGGTGGCGTTGTCCAGCGTGACCGTGTCGTCGGCGAGCAGCGGCCCGAACTCCTCGACCCGGATGCCGAGCAGCTCGCGCAGCGCCCCCGGATAGCCGCCGAGCCAGATGTGGTCGTTCTCGTCGACGATGCCGGAGAAGTAGGTCGTGACCAGATGGCCGCCGCCCTCGGCAAAGCGCGTGAGCTCCTTGGCGAGCGACTCGGGAACCACATGAAGGACGGGCGCGATCAGGACGTCGTACGAGGTGATGTCGGCGCGGGTGGTGACGACGTCGGCGCGGACGCCGAGGGCCAGGAGCGCGGAGTACCAGTCGAGCGCCTCCTGGTGGTAGTCGAGACGGGAGGTGGGGTGGGAGTCCTGCTCGCTGGCCCACCACGAGTCCCAGTCGAAGAGGACGGCCACGCGTGCCGGTTCGCGCACCGCCCCCGCGACGGGCGTCAGCGCCCTCAGGGTCCGCCCCAGGGCGGTCACCGCACGGAACACCTCGCTGTCGGCGCCGGCGTGCGGCACCATCGCCGAGTGGTACTTCTCGGCACCGGCCGCGGACTGGCGCCACTGGAAGAAGCACACCGCGTCGGCGCCGTGCGCCACGTGCAGCAGGGAGTCGCGGGCCAGGTCGCCCTGGCGCTTGGCGAGGTTGACGGGCTGCCAGTTGACGGCACTGGTGGAGTGCTCCATGAGGAACCACGGGCGGTGGCCCGCCACGGAGCTGGTGAGGTTGGCGGAGAAGGACAGCTCGTCACGGGCCTGCGGCCCCGGCACGACGTAGTGGTCGTTCGAGACGAAGTCGATCTCGCCGGCCCAGTCGGCGTAGTCCATGCCCTTGGTGCCGCCCATCACCATGAAGTTCGTGGTGACGGGCACCTCCGGCGTGAGCTCGCGCAGCACGTCACGCTCGGCGCGCAGATACTCCTTGAGTGCGTCCGACGAGAAGCGCTTGAAGTCCAGCTGCTGGGTGGGATTGGGATGCGATGCCGCGAGCCGCGGCGGCAGGATCTGCTCCCAGTCGCTGTAGCGCTGAGCCCAAAAGGACGTGCCCCAGGCGTGGTTGAGTCCGTCGAGGGTGGTGTAGCGGGTGCGCAGCCAGTCGCGAAAGGCGCGGGCCGCGTCGTCGGAGTAGTCGTAGATGTTGTGGCAGCCCAGTTCGTTGGAGACGTGCCAGGCCGCGAGCGCCGGATGGCCGGCGTAACGCAGCGCCATCTCGCGCACCAGGCGCAGCGCGTGCTCCCGGAAGACGGGGGAGGTCGGCCGCCAGTGCTGCCGCGCTCCCGGCCACACCGTCTCACCGGAGGCGGTCACCGGGAGGATCTCCGGGTGCGCCGCGGTGAGCCAGGGCGGCGGGGACGCGGTGGCGGTGGCCAGGTCGACCCCGATGCCGCCCGTGTGCAGCAGGTCCATGACCTCGTCGAGCCACGCGAAGTCCCAGGTGTCCGCGTCCGGCTGGATGCGGGCCCAGGAGAAGATCCCCACGGAGACGATGTTGACGCCGGCCTCGCGCATCAGCCGGACGTCCTCCTCCCAGACCGCGCGCGGCCACTGCTCGGGGTTGTAGTCGGCGCCGTACGCGAGCCGGGGGGAGGTGTCACCGTCCGGTCCGCGCAGCAGCCGGGACGGGAGGGTGGGGGGCATGGTGGTCCTTCCGGTGTGGTGCTCGGGATGTGCGGGGGCGGCCCGTGAGGTAGGGCGGGGAGGCGTCACTTCTGGATGCTGAATCCCTGCTCGGAGCCGTACTTGACGGAGGCGTCCTGCCAGGACTTCAGGCCCTTGGACAGGGGGGTGCCGGAGACGTAGGCCTTGCCCGCGGTGTCGTTGAAGATCGAGTTCGCGTACACCTGGTAGGGCAGGTAGCTCCAGTCGTCGGCGACGTTCGCCGCGGACTCGGCGAACACCTTGTTGGCCTTCTGGCCGCCGAAGTAGGGGAACTCAGTGTTCTGGAACGCCTTGGACTCCAGGTCCTTGGTGGTGGCGGGGAAGGCGCCTTCCTCGATGCGGGTCTGCACGCCCTTGCCGGAGTTGGCGTACTCGACGAAGGCGTAGGCGAGTTCCTTGTTCTTGCCGAGTTCGGGCAGGGCGAGGGAACTGCCGCCGTTCTCGGCGCTCGCCCGGTTGCCCGCGGTCCACTGGGGCAGCGGAGCCGCGCGCCAGTCGCCGGACGCCTCCTTCACGCCCGAGGCGAAGTTGGCGGGCATCCAGGCGCCGGTGGGCAGGGTCGCGACGGTGCCGTCACCGAAGGACTTGTACCACTCGTCGGTCCAGGGGTTGATCGGTGCGAGCAGCTTCTCGTCGATGAGCCTCTGCCAGGTCTCGGTGTAGGCGCGGGCGCCCTTGTCGGAGAAGTCGATGCCCACCTTGGTGCCGTCGACCTGGTAGGGACGCGAACCGGCCTGCCACAGCAGGCTCGTGGTCAGGCCCGCGTCTCCCGTGTCGCTGGTGATGTACGCCTTCGGGTCGGCCTTGTGCAGCTTACGGGCCGCCTGGAGGTACTCGTCCCAGGTCGTCGGCACCTTGATCTTGTGCTTGTCGAAGACCTTCTTGTTGTAGAAGAGGGCCATGGGGCCGGAGTCCATCGGCAGGGCGTAGACGCCGTCGCCGGACTTCACCGCGTTCCAGGGGCCCGGCGAGTAGGACTTGGCGAGCTTGTCCGCGCCGAAGGGGGTCAGGTCGGTGATGTCCTTGGTCAGGGCGTACTGACCCAGCGCGTAATACTCGACCTGCGCGACGTCGGGGACGCCCTTCTTCGCCGAGATGGCGTTCTGCAGGGCCGTGTACTGGTCCTTGTTGGTGCCCGCGTTCACCAGCTCGACGTCCACGGCAGGGTGTTCCTTCTCGAAGTCGGCGACGACCTTCTTCAGGGTGGGCTCCCACGCCCACACCTTGACCTTGCCGCCCTTCTTCAGGGCCGCCTCGATGTCCGCCGACGAGACCTGCTTCTGGTCGGACGCGTCGTCGTCGGAGCCGCCGCAGGCGGTCGCCCCCAGGGTGAGGGCGCAGACGAGACCTATGCCGCGCAGCAGGCGGCGGGTGTTCTGGGGCATGGCGATGCTTCCACTTCTTCGTGGTTCGGCAGGGGCGGTATGAGATCAACTGGCGTGCGGGTGTTACTCCTTGACGCTTCCGGCGGCGAGTCCGGACTGCCAGTACTTCTGGAGCAGCAGGAACGCGGCGATCAGCGGCAGGACGGTGATCAGCGAACCGGTGATCACGAGATGGAAGACGGGGTCGCCGCCCGCTGTCGCGGCCTGGGCGTTCCAGCTGTCGAGGCCCAGGGTCAGCGGGTACCAGTCCGGGTCCTTGAGCATGATCAGCGGCAGGAAGTAGTTGTTCCAGGTCGCGACCATCGTGAACAGCAGGACGGTCACGGTGCCGGGTGCGAGCAGCGGCAGGGCGACCTGGAAGAAGGTGCGCAGCTCGCTCGCCCCGTCGATGCGGGCGGCCTCCATCAGCTCGGTGGGAATGGCCTCGGTGGCGAACACCCACATCAGATAGAGGCCGAAGGGCGAGATGAGCGAGGGGATCAGGACGGCCCAGGGGGTGTCGGTCAGGCCCATCTTGCTGAACATCAGGAAGGTGGGCACCGCAAGCGCTGTGCCCGGTACGGCGACGGCGCCGATGACGACGGCGAAGACGGCGCGTTTGCCGGGGAAGTCGAACTTCGCGAGGGCGTAGCCGCCCAGGACCGCGAGGAAGGTGGCGCCCCCGGCGCCGACCACGACGTACAGCAGGGTGTTCAGGAACCAGCGGGTGAAGACGCCGTCGTCGTACGTGAACGTCGAGCTGATGTTGTCCCACAGGGCGAAGTCCCCGCCGAACCACAGGCCGAACGAACCGGCGAGCCCCTCCTGGGTCTTGGTCGCGCTGATGACCAGCCACAGCAGTGGTATCAGGCTGTAGAGCAGGACCAGACCGGTGAGCACGGTGAGCAGGACGCTGCGCCGGGGCCGGCCCGCGGTGTGCCGCCGGGAGGCGCGGACGCGTGGTGTCCGCAGCCGGGGTGCGGCCCTTGGGGTGCGGGCGGGTGCGGAGGCGGTCGGGGGAGCGGTGGTGACGGGGCTGCTCGGTCCGGTCATCGGGTCACGCTCCCTTGCGCATGCCGCGCAGTTGGACGACGTAGGCGATGACCATGGTGATCAGGCCCATCACGATGGCGACCGTCGCGGAGTAGTTCTGCTGCCGGCCCGAGAAGGACAGCGAGTACGTGTAGAGGTTGGGGGTGTAGTCGGTGGTGATGGCGTTGGGCGCGAGGTTCTGCAGGATGCTCGGCTCGTTGAACAGCTGGAAGCTGCCGATGATCGAGAAGATCGTCGCGATGATCAGGGCGCCGCGGATCGCGGGCAGCTTGACGGCCGTGATCACGCGGAGCTGACCGGCACCGTCGATCTCCGCGGCCTCGTACAGGGAGTGCGGGATGACGCGGAGCGCGGAGTAGAAGATCAGCATGTTGTAGCCCACGAACTCCCAGGTGACGATGTTGCCGATCGACGCGAGGACCAGGTCGGGCGAGAGCGGCTCGGGCAGCGAGACGCCGAGGGCGTCGTTGATGTCACCCACGAGCCCGAAGCGGGTGCCGTACATGAAGCCCCACATCAGCGAGGCCACCACGGCGGGCACGGCATAGGGCAGGAAGACCGAGATCCGGAAGAAGTCCTTGCCGTAGAGGCGTCCGCTGTCCAGGGCGAGGGCCACCAGCAGGGCGATGCCCAGCATGATCGGGACCTGCACCGCGAGGAACAGCGACACCCGGCCCAGGGACGCCCAGAACTGGCTGTCGGTCAGGGCCTGTTGGTAGTTGTCGAGGCCCACGAACGTGGTGCCGCCGATGAGTTGGTCGCGAAAGAGGCTCAGGTAGACCGAGTAGGCGAGGGGAGCGAGGAAGACCAGGGCGAACACCGCCACGAAGGGGCCGATGAACCCCCAGCCCGTCCAGGAACGGCGGTTCCCCGGTGACGGGGGCCGGGCCGGACGCCGCTCGGCGGCCCGCTGCGGGTGAAGCGTCGTCATGTCGTTCCTCGCTCGTCCATCTCACTCGTCCGTCTCGGAGCAGGCGTCACGTGGCGCGATGTTTGCGTAAACATCGCGCTGCGCACAGGGCGGGAGCCAGCCAGTGCCGGGTGTTATGTTTACGTAAACATTCGGTGGCGGAATGTCTACACTGCCCCGATGGCGACGGTCAAGAGTCGTCGGGAAGACCGGGACACACGCGGCGAGGGAGACAGTGACAGCACCACGGAACACTTCGGCGAACGGCACCCCGAACAGGCGGGAGCGGGCCGCGCGCCGCGGGCAGAGCGCGTCCATGGCCGACGTGGCCCGGCTCGCCGGCGTCTCCTCGCAGACCGTCTCCCGCGTCTCCAACGGGTTCCCGGGCGTCAACGAAGAGACCCGGCAGCAGGTCCTCGCCGCCATGAAGGAACTCGGCTACCGGCCCAACAGCGCCGCCCGCGCCCTCAAACGCGGCGAGTTCCGCACCATCGGCCTGATCACCTTCACCCTCTCCACCACCGGCAACGTACGCACCATCGACGCGATCGCCACCTCCGCCGCACAGGAGGGGTACGCCGTCACCCTGCTCCCCGTCGCCGTCCCCACCCAGGACGAGGTGCGCGGCGCCTTCTCCCGGCTCGGGGAACTCGCCGTCGACGCCGTCATCGTCATCATGGAGAAGCACCTCCTCGACGCGGCGGCCCTCTCCCTGCCGCCCCACGTCCAGGTCGTCGTGGCCGACTCGGACGCCGGGGACCGCTACACCGTGGTCGACACCGACCAGGCGGGCGGCACCCGCGACGCCGTACGGCACCTGCTCGACCTCGGCCACCGGACGGTCTGGCACCTCGCCGGGCCCGAGGACTCCTACGCCGCGCAACGCCGCGCCGACGCCTGGCACACGACTCTCGAAGCGGCCGGACGCGCCGTGCCGCCCCTCGTGCGCGGCGACTGGTCGGCCGAGTCGGGCTACCGGGCAGGTCTCGGGATCGCCGACCACGAGGACTGCACGGCGGTGTTCGCGGCCAACGACCAGATGGCACTCGGCCTGCTGCGTGCCCTGCACGAGCGCGGCCGCAGGGTTCCGCAGGACGTCAGCGTCATCGGCTTCGACGACATCCCCGAGTCCGGTTCCTTCCAGCCTCCTCTGACGACCGTCCACCAGGACTTCGCCGAAGTCGGGCGCCGCTGCGTCGAGGGAGTCCTGCGCCAGATGCGGCAGAGCGCCCCGGAGCGCGGCACCACCCTGGTGCCCACGCGGCTCGTCCTGCGCGAGAGCACCGCACGGCCGCCCGCGCGGACGCCTTCCCGCTGAATCCGGGGGAAGGTGGGGAGGCGAGGACATCGTTCGAGGCCGGAGGCTCCCATGAACGGCGGCGGCAGTGGCGGCAGCGGCGAGGGTGCGCAGGGGCTGCGCTGCCTGGTGACCGGGGCGACCGGATACATCGGCGGGCGGCTGGTTCCCGAACTGCTCGACGCGGGGCACCAGGTGCGGTGCATGGCCCGCTCGCCCGGGAAGCTGCGCGACTACCCCTGGGCCGGGCGGGCCGAGGTGGTGCGGGGCGATGCCTCCGACGCCGAGTCGGTCGGCGACGCCATGCGGGACATCGACGTCGCGTACTACCTCATCCACGCGCTCGGCACCGGCTCCGGCTTCGAGGAGACGGACCGCACAGCGGCCCGGATCTTCGCCGAGCAGGCCCGTGCCGCGGGCGTACGGCGCATCGTCTACCTGGGCGGTCTGACCCCCGAGGGCATCCCGGAGAAGGACCTCTCCCCGCATCTGCGCTCACGGGCCGAAGTGGGCCGCATCCTCATGGAGTCCGGCGTGCCGGCCACCGTGCTCCGCGCCGCCGTGATCATCGGCTCCGGCTCCGCGTCCTTCGAGATGCTGCGCTACCTCACCGAGCGCCTGCCGGTCATGGTCACCCCGAGCTGGGTGCGCACCAGAATCCAGCCCATCGCCGTGCGCGACGTCCTGCGCTACCTCGTGGGCAGCGCCACCATGCCCGACGACGTGAGCCGCACCTTCGACATCGGCGGCCCCGACGTCGTCACCTACCGCGACATGATGGCCAGGTACGCGGCCGTGGCGAAGCTGCCGCACCGCCTCATCCTGCCGGTGCCCATGCTCTCCCCGGGCCTCTCCAGCCACTGGGTCGGCCTGATCACCCCCGTACCGGCCTCGATCGCCCGGCCGCTCGCGGAGTCCCTGCGGCATGAGGTCATCTGCCACGAACACGACATCGCCCGGTACGTGCCCGACGCCCCCGGCGTCCCGATGAGCTTCGACAGGGCGCTCTCCCTGGCCCTTGAACGCGTGAAGGACGCGCAGGTCAGCACCCGCTGGTCGTCCGCGTCGGTGCCCGGCGCCCCCAGCGACCCGCTGCCCACCGACCCCGACTGGGCGGGCGGCAGCCTCTACTCCGACTGCCGGGAACGGACCGTCGACGCCTCGCCGCAGGCCCTGTGGAGCGTCGTGGAAGGCGTGGGGGGCGACAACGGCTGGTACTCCTTCCCGCTCGCCTGGGCGGTGCGCGGCTGGCTCGACCGGCTCGTCGGCGGGGTCGGGCTGAGACGGGGCCGCCGCGACGCCCAGCGGCTGCGGGTGGGCGACTCGCTGGACTTCTGGCGCGTCGAGGAGATCGAACCGGGACGGCTGCTGCGGCTGCGGGCCGAGATGCGGCTGCCCGGCCTCGCCTGGCTGGAGATGCGCGCGGACGAGGACGACAAGGGCCGTACCCGCTACCGGCAGCGGGCGCTCTTCCACCCGCACGGCCTCCTCGGCCACGCTTACTGGTGGAGCGTCTCGCCGTTCCACTCGCTCGTCTTCGGCGGCATGGCCCGCAACATCACACGTACGGCCGAACAGCGCACCGCCAAAATCTCCCGGAAATCGTGACCCACGGGCAATCCGGCGGCGCAACGGCTCCGAATCACCTCTGAAGGCGACCAGCGTCCAGGAGGATCACCGGGTGAACGAAGTGGTGCACATCAGCGGGGCCCCCTCCGCGGGCCCCGATCTGGCGGAACTGCTCGGCAGGGTGGCGCGCGGCGACCAACACGCCTTCGCCTCGCTGTACGACGCGGTCTGCTCTCCCGTCCTCGGGCTCGTGCGCACGGTGCTGCGCGACCCGGCCCAGTCCGAAGAGGTCACCCAGGAAGTGCTGGTGGAGGTGTGGCGGACGGCCGCCCGCTACCGGCAGGAGCGGGGGAGTGTCATGAACTGGGTCCTGACGATGGCGCACCGCAGGGCGGTGGACCGCGTGCGGTCCGTCCAGGCCTCGGCCGAGCGCGAGCACAAGGCGGCGCTGCTCGAACGCACCCCGGCCTTCGACGAGGTGAGCGAGCAGGTGGAGACGCGCCTGGAGCGTGAGCAGGTGCGCCGCTGTCTGCGCACCCTGACCGAACTGCAGCGGCAGTCGGTGACGCTGGCCTACTACCGGGGCCTGACCTACCGGGAGGTCGGCGAGCTGCTCTCCGTGCCCCTGGGGACGGTCAAGACGCGGCTGCGCGACGGTCTCATCCGGCTGCGCGACTGCCTGGGGGTGAGCGCGTGAGCGCCGCCGACCTGCACACGCTGACGGGCGCGTACGTCCTGCACGCCCTCTCCGACGAGGAGCGCGCGGAGTTCGAGCGGCACCTGGAGGTGTGCGAGGCCTGCGCCCAGGAGGTGCGTGAACTGGCCGCCACGGCGGGGCGTCTCGCCCGCGCCGTCTCGGTCGCCCCGCCCCCGGACATGAGGGCCGAGGTGCTGCGGCGCATCGCCACCGTCCGCCAGCAGCCGCCGCACACGCCCACCCCCGGAAAGCCCACCGGTGGCACGGGCACCGGCCGGCGCCTGTCCCGCTTCGCCCTCGCCGCGTGCCTGGCCGCCGCCGCGGGGTTCGGTGGCATCGCCGTATGGCAGTACGAGCGGGCCGACGAGGCGGGGCAACGCGAGCAGGAGGCCAGGCGCCAGACCGAGCAGCTCGCCCAGGTGCTCGCGGCGCCGGACGCCAAGGCCTCGACCAAACAGCTCTCCGACGGCGCGACCGGCACGCTCGTGGTGGCCAAGAGCCGCAACCAGGCCGCCTTCGTGGCGGGCGGCATGCCCGAGCCGCCGTCGGGCAAGGTCTACCAACTCTGGTTCAACGACGACGGATCGATGCGTTCGGCCGGCCTGATGAATCCGGGCCGCAGCACCGAGGCGGTGCTCCTGGACGGCCCGGTGGACCAGGCGTCCGGCATCGGCATCACCGTCGAACCGGCGGGCGGCTCCGAGGAGCCGACGACCGACCCGGTCGCCCTGATGAACTTCCCCACGGCATGAGGAGCCGCAGAAAGTGACTGTATCCATCGTCCTGTTCACCTCCGACCTGCGCCTGCACGACCATCCGCCGCTGCGGGCGGCACTGGACGAAGCGGACCGGATCGTCCCGCTGTTCGTGTACGACGAGGGGGTGCGGGCCACGGGCTTCGCCGTGCCGAACCGGCGAGCCTTTCTCGCCGACTGCCTGGAGGACCTCGACGCGGGGCTCCGCAAGCGCGGTGGCCGCCTCGTGATCCGCAGCGGTGATGTCGTCGACCAGGTCCGCGGGGTGGTGAAGGAGACCGGGGCGCAGCGGCTGCATGTCTCGGGAGGCGTGAGCCGTTACGCGACGCGGCGCGAGGAGCGGCTGCGCACCGCGCTGGACGACAGCGGCTGCGAACTGGTCGTGCACGACGCGGTCATCACGGCTGTCGCTCCGGGGGAGGTGCTCCCGACGGGCAAGGACCACTACGCGGTGTTCACCCCGTACTTCCGGCGCTGGACCTCGGAAGGGGTCAGGGACGTCCTGGCCGCCCCGCGCAAGGTGCGGGTCGCCGACGTGGAGTCGGACCCGGTGCTGCCGAGAGCGGAGATCACCGGCGTCTCGCCGGGGCTCGGCGCCGGCGGCGAGGCCGCCGGGCGCCGGCTGCTGCGGTCCTGGCTGACGGGCGGCGTCGAGGGGTACGAGGACGGTCAGGACGATGTCGCCGGTGACGCGACGTCGCGGCTCTCGCCCCACCTCCACTTCGGCACCCTGTCGGCGGCCGAGGTCATCCACGGGGCGCACCGCGAGGGCTCGTCGGGGGCGCAGGCGTTCGTCCGGCAGCTGGCCTGGCGGGACTTTCACCACCAGGTCCTCGCGGCGCGCCCGGACGCGGCGGGCAAGGACTACCGCCCGCACGGCGACCGGTGGCGCACCAACGAGAAGGAGATCAACGCCTGGATCGAGGGGCGCACCGGCTATCCCTTCGTGGACGCGGCGATGCGGCAGCTGCGTCATGAGGGCTGGATGCACAACCGGGGGCGTCTGGTGGTGGCCAGCTTCCTCACCAAGACCCTCTACGTCGACTGGCGGGTGGGCGCCAGGCACTTCCTGAGCCTCTTGGTGGACGGCGACGTCGCCAACAACCAGATGAACTGGCAGTGGGCGGCGGGCACCGGCACCGACACGCGCCCCAACCGGGTCCTCAACCCCGTCATCCAGGGCAAGCGCTTCGACCCGGGCGGCGGTTACGTACGCCGCTGGGTGCCCGAACTCGCGGAGGTCCCCGACCGGTACGTCCACGAGCCGTGGAAGCTCCCGGACCGCGACCGGGCGGATCTCGACTACCCCGGACCGGTCGTCGAACTGGCCGAGGCCCGCGCCCGCTTCGAGCAGGCCCGAGACGTCTGACGGCCCCAGGGGCAGGGGGCAACCGGAGGGGCGTGCGCGCCCGAACGGGTGAATGCGGATCTGTGACCAATCCCCGGCCCGCTCGGTGACGAATTCCCTGTGTGAGCGAAGAACGGACGACGTGGGGGCGGCGCGCGGGGGCGGTGGCGCCCGATCCCTGACGTCGCCCGCTCCCGGCTACCCCCGCATGCCATGACGCAAGGAGAAGACCATGTCCATGTACTCCACCCGAATCCGCCGTGCCGCGGTCGCCGTCGCCGCCGCGGCGGTGCTGCCGATCGCCCTGACGGCCTGCTCGGACAGCGGCGACAAGGACACCAAGGCCGCGGACTCCACGCCCAGCGCGCAGGAGACCACGTCGGACGACGCCATGAAGGCGAACGAGCCGTTCGGACCTGCCTGTTCCTCGGTTCCCGAGAGCGGCGCGGGCTCCTTCGACGGGATGGCGAAGGACCCGGTCGCCACCGCGGCGTCGAACAACCCCGAGCTGTCCACCCTGGTCACGGCTGTCAAGAAGGCCGGGCTCGTGGACACCCTGAACAACGCCAAGAACATCACGGTGTTCGCGCCGACCAACGACGCGTTCGCCAAGATCCCCAAGGCCGACCTGGACAAGGTGCTCAACGACAAGGCCCAGTTGACCAAGATCCTCACCTACCACGTGGTGGGCGAGAAGCTGACGCCGCAGCAGCTGGAGAACGGCTCCTTCGAGACCCTGGAGAAGAGCAAGCTCACCACCGCCGGCTCCGGCACGGAGTACAAGGTCAACGACACGTCGAACGTCGTCTGCGGCAACGTCCCGACGGCCAACGCCACGGTCTACATCGTCGACACGGTCCTGATGCCGAAGAGCTGACGCGGACCGCTGCCCCGATACGCCTTCGCCGCCCCTGCCCCGGGGCGGCGAAGGCTTCGGGCGTTCAGGGCCAGGGAGCTCCGGCCAGGAATCTCACGCCAGCGAGAGGAAGAGCTTCTCCAGGCGGGCCCGCATCTCGTCGCGGTCGGCGGGGGACTGCCCGCCCTCGGCCATGCAGTGCTGGAGTCCTGTCGCGATGATCGCGAACCCCGCCCGGTCAAGGGCGCGGGAGACCGCGGCCAACTGCGTGATCACGTCCTCGCAGTCCCTGCCGTCCTCGATCATCTTGATGATGCCGGTGATCTGTCCCTGCGCCCTGCGCAGCCGGTTCAGCACGGATCTCAGCTCGTCGGCCGCCATCTCTAGCCGCACGCTGCCACCCTCCATTAATAATACCCCTGGGGGTATTGTAGCCTGCGAGGGTGAGAGCCTTGGCTCAACGAAAGGACAGCCCCACATGACTCCCCCCACCGATCTGGCGCCCGCCCAGGCGGCCGCCCGCCTGGACCGCTACACCGTCATCGACGTGCGCACCCCGGGCGAGTTCGCCTCCGGTCACCTTCCCGGAGCCCACAACATCCCCGTCGACCACCTGCACATGGCGCTGCCCGAGCTCAAGGCCGCCGCCGCCCGCGGCGAGCTCCTGATGGTCTGCGCCTCCGGGAACCGCTCCGCCTCCGCCTGCGACGAGCTGGCCGCCGCCGACATTCCCGCCGCCACCCTCGCCGGGGGCACCACGGCCTGGGCCGCGGAGGGGCACCCCCTGCACCCCTCCCAGGGGGCGCCGACGGCCTGGTCGATGGAGCGCCAGGTGCGGCTCGCCGCCGGGTCCCTGGTGGTGCTCGGCCTCGCCGCGGGCACCCGGTTCAAGCCCGCGCGCTGGCTGGCCGCGGGCGTCGGCGCCGGCCTGGTCTTCTCCGCCGTCACCGACACCTGCGGCATGGCCGCCGTCCTCGCCAGGCTTCCGCACAACCGCCCTCGCGCCGCGGACCTGCGCACCACGCTGGAAGCCCTGTAGCCCACCGGTCCGCTCAGTGGATGCGGCGCGCCCGGTGCGCCCGGGTCGTCAGGCGTACGTCGGCCTCCAGGACGCGGGGTGCCGCCGCCGCCCGTGCCTCGGCGACGGCGCCCCCGGCCAGCTCGCGCAGCACCGCGTCCGGGGAGCCGTCGGGGTCCAGGACCAGCGTGATGCGGGCGCGCAGCCGCCGGGGCCGCCCGAGCAGCCGTACGCGGGCGCGGGCCACGCCGTCGACGGCCCGGGCGCGGTCGGCCATGACGGAGGCCAGCGCCTTGGCCGAGAGAGTGACGCCCGGTTGCCCCAGCGGCAGTTCGCGCGGGCGGCCGGTGCGGAGCTGGGCCACGGCCCAGCCGAGGAACAGGACGGCGCCGACCGTGAGGGCGGCGATCACGACCGGCGTCCACCAGCCGTGATCGCGCCAGCGGCCGAGCGTCTCCTCGTCCAGCCACACCCGGTCCGCGCCGACACGGGGCACTTCCGACGGCAGCCGCTCACGGACGGGAGCCGCAGCGGACGCCAGTACGGCCCCCGCGAGCAGGAGAACTGCCGCCACGCAGAACAGGGTTGAGCGATTCGTACTGCTACGGAGTCGGCTCATCGGGAGCGCCCCTCTCCGCCTCGTCGGGCCCGCCCTCGGTATTCGCCGGGGCGCGCCAGGCGGGTTCCGTGCTCAGCCGCACGCGCAGCCGCAGCGGCCGGGCGAGTCCGAACCCGGCGACCGCCGCCTCGGCGGCCTCGGTCACCGCTCGCCGTGCGCCCTCCAAGTCGCCGAACCCGAGCCCGGCACGCACCCGTGCCGTGCGGCGGCCGACCCTCACCCGGACCCGGCCGACGCCCGGAACGTCGGTCACGGCATCCCGCAGGAGCACCGCGACCGTCCGGCGGTCCAGGACGGCGCGCACCCCCCTCAGCGGCGGCCGCATCGCCAGGACACCGCGCCTGCCCGGTGTGAGGGCGAGGACCAGCAGCCACACACCGAGCGCGAACACACCGATCGCCGCGAGGACACCGGTGGCCGCGGCACTGTCCGGGCCATGCGTGGAGAGCCACTCCAGCGCGTCGGTCCGCCACCGCGCGGGAGGGTTCCCGGCGGCGTGCACCGACACCACGTCGTACAGCAGCACCCCACAGAGCGCGGCGGCCAGCAGCGCCAACACCCCCACGGGCAGACGGCGTTGGGACCACGGCCGGTGTGCGCGCACCTCGGCGGCCTCGACCGGCGGCGCGAACTGCCCGGCGGACAGCTCGCGCCGCGCAAGGCCCCGAACGCGGATGCGCGCCGAGGACACGGTCAGGCCGGTGAGCCGGGCGGTGCGCTCGGCGACGTGCGCGCGCACGCTCTCGCCCGACTCGTCGAGCACCGCGGGGTAGGGCAGGGTCACGGTGACGTCGACCCGGGCGCGACGGCCGCGTACGGCCGCCGAACCCTTGCGGACCTCGACCGCGCCGGATGCCGGCGCCTCCGTCGCGGCGCGCTCCGCGATGCGGCGCACCGCGCGGTCCGCGACGGTCGTCGTGCCGCGCTGTGCCGCGGGCGTGGTCATCGGCGCTCCCGGTCACGCCCGCCGATGAAGGCGCGTAGATCCGTGCCGTCGTCGACGAGACGCCCCAGGACGAAGCCGACCGCGCCGAGCGCGGCGACCAGGAGGAACGCGCCGAAGCCGCCGAACCACCCGGCGAATCCCAGGGCCATGCCCGCCATCAGGCCGACCAGAGCTGTGCTCACCACTCACCTCACACCGCAGAAGGGGACGTCCTGGACCACCGGCGTGCTACTCGACGCGCGTCTCGGCGCCGGAGTCCGTGCTGTCGTCCTCGGGCAGATGGACGTCGTTGACGGCGACGTTCACCTCGACCACCTCCAGGCCGGTGATGCGCTCCACCGCCGAGATGACGTTCTCGCGCACGTCGTGGGCGACGTCCGTGATGGGCACGCCGTACTCGACGACGATGTCGAGGTCGATGGCCGTCTGCCGCTCGCCGACCTCGACCTTCACCCCGCGGCCGACGTTGGGGCGCCCGCCGGGGACGCGGTCGCGCACGGCGCCGATGGTGCGCGACAGGCCGCCGCCCATGTCGAACACGCCCGGGATCTCGCGGGCCGCCATGCCGGCGATCTTCACGACCACGACATCGGCGATGGACGTCTTGCCGCGCGTCGCCGCCGGCTGGGCCGCGCCGGTGGCCCCGCTGACGGTGATGGCTCCCGTGCTCCTGCGGGCCTCGCCGGTGAGTTCCTTCTCGGTGGTGCCGGGCGCGGCCGCTTTCGAAGTGAGGTCCTGCGTCGTCATGGTGGCATCTCCTCGGGGATCGTCGGAATCATCGGGTTTGTCGGGGTCGTCGGGCTCTTCTTCTGCTCCGACCCGGGTACCCCCGGTCCGTTACGCGCCTCACGGGATTTTCCTCGCCCGGGATGTAGCTTTTCTGGGCCGCGTAACGCGGTGGGCCCTGCGTGTGTCGTACGAGCGCGACCGAAATGAGAGGAGCCGCGTGTGCCGGGCGACCGGGGCGGAACAGCCGATGAGGCGGACGCGTCCGCCAGGCGTGACGACGGGCTGCTCGCGGTGCGGGCGGCCGAAGGTGACGAGGAGGCCTTCGAGGCCCTCGTGCACCGGCACGCGCCGATGGCGCTGCGCCTGGCCACGCGCCTGCTCGGGAGCCGCCCGGAGGCGGAGGACGCCGTGCAGGAGTCCTTCGTCAGTGCCTGGCGCAAGCTGCCGGAGTTCCGCGGGGACGCGCAGTTCGGTACGTGGATCTACCGCATCGTCACCAACCGCTGCCTCAACGCGCTGCGTTCGCGGCGGCCCGTCGTGGCGCTCGACGGGCTGCCCGAGCCGGCCGCTCCGGAGCACGAGGTCTCGCCCGCGCGGGTGGCCGAGGGGCACGCCGCGGTGGCGGACCTGGCGCGCGCGATGGAGGGTCTCTCGCCGGAGCAGCGGGTGTGCTGGGTGCTGCGGGAGCTGGACGGCGCGTCGTACGAGTCCATCGCCGAGACGGTCGGCATCAGTACGGAGGCGGTCCGCGGCCGTGTCTTCCGGGCGCGGCGCTATCTGACGGAGGCGATGGCCGCATGGCGATGAACGGGGAATCCGTACCGGACGACGAGCGGGAGGCGGGCTTCGGAGTGCTGCCCGAGGACGAACTGCTGCCCTGCGGGCGCGAGTTGTCGCACGTGTGGGAACAGTGGGAGGCGGGCGTGCCCGACCCCCACGCCGACGGCTGCCCGCACTGCACGCAGGCCCTGGACGCCCTGCGACAGCTGGAGGGGATCGTCACCGAGGCGCGCGAGACCGCACCGCGCGAACAGGACACCTCCGCCCTCACCGGCCGTGTCATGGAGGTGGTGCGGCTGGAACTGCGGCCCGGCAGGACGCTGCCCCTGGGCGACGAGGACGAGGACGCCTGGATTGTGGAGGCCGCGGCGGCCAGGACGGTGCGGGCCGCCGCGGAGTCCCTGCCGGGCGTGCGCGCGGGAAGCTGCCGCATCGGCCCGCTGGACGAGGCAGCGGCCCCCGCGCCCACGGGGCGCCTCGCGCGCGGGCCGGTCCGCATCCGCGTCGAGGTGCAGGTCCCGCTCCCCTGGAACCTGCCGGAGGTCGCCGACCGGGTGCGCGGCCGCGTCCTCGAAGCGGTGGACGAGGAACTGGGGATGCGGATCGCGGTCGTCGACGTGACGATCAGCGACCTCATCGACGACGCGGATGACGACAGCGGGGAAGGGCGGCAGCGGTGAGCGATCGAGACGTTTCGCGCGGGGTGGCGAACGCCGTCATAGAGGCGGTCCTCGCCACTCCGGGGGTGGCCTTTTTGCGGCCGGGTCTCGCGGACCTCCTGCGGTCGTCCGCCGTGCTCAGGCGCGGTCTCCCCAGCACCCCGGCGGGCTCCGCGGGCGTGCAGGTGCGACAGGAGAAGGACGGCCGGAGCTGGGGCGTGGAGGTGTACGTCGTCCTGCACCGGGGGCGGCGGACCCTGGACGTGACCCGGGAGGTGCGCTCGGCGGCGGCCGAGGCCGTCGGCCTTGCGACTGGGGAGCCGGGCACGCCCCGGGTCACCGTCACGGTCACGGGCCTGGTCTGAGCCGCCCTCGGGGGAGCATGGGGGCTGACATTCAAGCTACTGGTGAGTAAGGTCGCGGGTCGAGGAACGGAGTTGTCATGACCCGCACGTTCACAGTGTCCCGAAGCATCCTGGTCGAGGCGTCACCCCAGACGGTGTACGAGCAGGTCAGCCAGCCCGCTCTGATGGGGCGCTGGAGCCCCGAGAACCTCGGCGCGACCGTGCCCGGAGGCGAGGTGCCCGCCACCGTCGGCCTGGTCTTCGAGGGGCACAACAAGCGCGGCCCGTTCCGCTGGACCACCCGCTGCACGGTGACCAAGGCCGAGCCGGGGCGGCGCTTCGCCTTCCGCGTGCACGCGATCGGACTGAAGCGCCCCCGGCTGCGGGCCCCCATCGCCACCTGGGAGTACCGCTTCGAGGACAGCGGCGGCGGCACCAAGGTGACCGAGACGTGGACGGACGACAGGCGTTCCTGGCCCACCTTCGCGGCCAACGCCTTCGACCGCCTGGCCACGGGTGGCCGCACCTTCGCGGTCTTCCAGGTCGGCAACATCGACCGGACGCTGAAGAACCTCAAGCGGGAGCTAGAGACGGCTCGTTGAGCGGGCGGCGGCGGCCTCGTCGGTGGTGCCGCCGCCGGACGGTCCGGTGATCGGGGCGATCGGCGTATCGGACGCGCGTACCCAGCGCGGCCCCTCGGGCCCGTACACCCCGCGCGGCTCCGGGAACGCCGAGAGCAGCGCCAGATAGACGACCGCCGCGACGACCGCCCCCAGCGGGAGGCTGATGTCGGCGCCGTTCGCAAGGTCGCCGAGCGGCCCGACGAACTGTCCGGGGATGTTGGTGAACAGCACCCCGGTCACCGCGCCGGTCCACCAGGCGGCCATGCCGCGCCAGTTCCAGCCGCGCGCGAACCAGTAGCGGCCGCCGTGCTGGCGGCGCGTGAAGACCTGCAGCGCCTCGGGGTCGTACCAGCCGCGCCGGGTGACGTAGCCGAGCATCATGACGATCATCCACGGCACGGTGCAGGTGACGATCATCGTGGCGAAGGTGGAGATCGCCTGCACGAGGTTGAAGCCGAAGCGGCCCACGAAGATGAACGTGATGGACAGGACGCCGATCAGGACGGTGGCCCGGACGCGGCTGAGCCGCGGGAACACCGAGGAGAAGTCCAGGCCGGTGCCGTACAGCGCGGTGGTCCCGGTCGACATGCCGCCGATCAGGGCGATCAGGCAGACGGGCAGGAAATACCAGCCGGGCGCGATCGCGAGCAGGCCGCCGACGAAGTTGGGGGCGGCCGGGTCCATGTACTTCGGTGCCTGCTCGGCGATGATCGCCGCCGTCGCCAGGCCGAAGCCGAACGGCAGGACCGTGGCGATCTGCGAGAGGAAGGCAGCCCCCATCACCTTGCGGCGCGGGGTCTCGGCGGGGATGTAGCGCGCCCAGTCGCCCAGAAAGGCGCCGAAGGAGACCGGGTTGGACAGCACGATCAGCGCGGCGCCGATGAAGGACGGCCAGAACAGGTCCTGGGTGGCCTGATCGGCGTCCGCGGTGAAGATCCCCGCGTACGAGGGGTCGAAGTCCCCGGCGAAGGCGACGAGACCGAGCACGAACAGCAGGGTCGCCGCCACGACCGCGATCTTGTTGACGAGCAGCATGAAGCGGAAGCCGTAGACGCACACGGCGAGGACGAGCGCGGCGAAGACCGCGTACGCGCAGCCGTAGGCCACGTCGCTCTCCGGTACGCCGAGCAGCCGGTGCGCCCCGCCGATGAGCGCGTCGCCCGAGCTCCACACCGACAGGGAGAAGAACGCCACGGCGGTGAGCAGGGAGAGGAAGGAGCCGACGATCCTGCCGTGCACGCCCAGATGGGCCGACGAGGAGACGGCGTTGTTCGTGCCGTTGCGCGGCCCGAACACCGCCATCGGCGCAAGGAGCAGAGAACCGACGAGCAGCCCCAGGAGCATCGCCGCGAGCCCTTGCCAGAAGGAGAGCCCGAACAGGATCGGGAACGCCCCGAGCACGCAGGTGGCGAAGGTGTTGGCGCCGCCGAACGCGAGCCGGAACAGATCGAGCGGTCCCGCCGAACGGTCCGCGTCCGGAATGCGTTCGACTCCGTGCGTCTCGACCTCGGTGACGGACGGAGAAGGCTCCTTGGGCACAGGCGGCTCCCTGATCGGCGGCACCACGGAGTGCGAGGTGCCGAGACGGAAATGCAGGGACCGTAGACGCCCTGCGCGTGGCCGCACCAGTGCCCGATTCGCACTGTCCACACCGAGGCGATGGATGAATCGCACATCCATCGCCTCAACTGCGGTCACAGGAAGGGCTATTGACGGGGACGCGTCACTCGGTATGGTCTAGTCCAACGGTAGGAGCCATTCCGGAGAGCTGCAGCCTCCGGTGCTCCGGTGCGATCACCGGTGGGTCCTGCCGCGTCTCTTCGTGCCTCCCACCCCTCGTGCGCGCCCAAGAGACGGACTTGAATCCCTCCCCCCCCACCACGTGACGGGTGGCCGTGCGCACGCATGGGTCGACCCGCCAAGGAGTGATCCCCCATGCGTCCTCGTGTCCTCGCCGCGCTGACCGCGACCGCTTCGGCCGCCGCACTCGCCCTTCTGACCCTCGCGCCCAACGCCTCCGCCGAGAAGGCGCCGGGGGAGCGGGCCGCGGCGGAATTCCTCGTCAGCGAGGCCCAGTTCAACGAGATGTTCCCGAATCGGAACTCCTTCTACACCTACAGCGGGCTCACCCAGGCGCTCAGCGCCTATCCCGAGTTCACCGGGACCGGCAGCGACACCGTACGCAAGCAGGAGGCCGCGGCCTTCCTGGCGAACGTCAGTCACGAGACGGGCGGCCTGGTCCACGTCGTCGAGCAGAACACCGCCAACTACCCGCACTATTGCGACAGTTCGCAGCCCTACGGATGCCCGGCGGGCAACGACAAGTACTACGGGCGCGGCCCGATCCAGCTCAGCTGGAACTTCAACTACAAGGCGGCGGGCGACGCCCTGAAGATCGACCTCCTGAACAACCCCGACCTCGTGCAGAACGATCCGGCCGTGGCGTGGAAGACCGGTCTCTGGTACTGGAACACGCAGAACGGCCCGGGGACCATGACGCCGCACAACGCCATGGTCAACGGCGCGGGCTTCGGCGAGACGATCCGCAGCATCAACGGCAGCCTGGAATGCGACGGGAAGAACCCCGAGCAGGTGCAGAGCCGCATCAACAACTACACGAAGTTCACCGGAATCCTCGGCGTCACCCCGGGCGACAAGCTCAGCTGCTGACGGCCCCGGCCCCCCGGCCCCGGCCGCGGGTTCGGCGCTCCCCCTCGCCCCACCGGTTTCGAGCCGATGGGGCGAGGGGCGATTTTCGGCCAACATTAGTGTAGTGCTCAACGATCGGCCGGGAGGGGCTGGTTGGCTCCGTAAGTGATCAATAGCCTGGGCGCGTCGCCTTTCCCGACCTAGGAGCCACATGTCCACCGCGCAGCAGGTCCCTGACATCCTCTCGCCCGAGTTCGCCAAGGACCCGTACCCGGCCTACCAGCTGATGCGGGAGAACGCACCGCTCTTCTGGCACGAGGCGACCCAGAGCTGGATCATCTCGCGGTACGCGGACGTCGAGCGCGTGTTCAAGGACAAGGCATCGCAGTTCACCACCGACAACTACGACTGGCAGATCGAGCCCGTCCACGGAAAGACGATCCTCCAGCTCAGCGGCCGCGAGCACTCCGTGCGGCGCGCGCTCGTCGCACCGGCCTTCCGCGGCAGCGACCTGCAGGAGAAATTCCTGCCCGTCATAGAACGCAACTCCCGCGAACTCATCGACACCTTCCGGCACACCGGCAGCGTCGACCTGGTCGAGGGCTACGCCACCCGCTTCCCGGTCAACGTCATCGCCGACATGCTGGGCCTGGACAAGTCCGACCACGCCCGCTTCCACGGCTGGTACACCACCGTCATCGCCTTCCTCGGCAACCTGGCGGGCGACGCCGAGGTCGCGGCGGCCGGTGAACGCACCCGGGTGGAGTTCGCCGAGTACATGATCCCGATCATCCGGGAGCGCCGCGACAACCTCGGCGACGACCTGCTTTCCACACTGTGCGCCGCCGAGGTGGACGGCGTACGCATGAGCGACGAGGACATCAAGGCCTTCTGCAGCCTGCTGCTCGCGGCGGGCGGCGAGACCACCGACAAGGCCATCGCCAGCATCTTCGCCAACCTCCTGATGCACCCCGAGCAGCTCGAGGCCGTCCGGCAGGACCGCGGTCTGATCGCCCGCGCCTTCGCCGAGACCCTGCGCTACACCCCGCCCGTCCACATGATCATGCGGCAGTCCGCGACCGACGTGGAGGTCACCGGCGGCACCATCCCCGCCGGGGCCACCGTCACCTGCCTGATCGGCTCGGCCAACCGTGACGAGGAGCGCTACCGCGAGCCGGACCGCTTCGACATCTTCCGCGACGACCTGACCACGACGACCGCGTTCTCCGCCGCTGCCGACCACCTGTCCTTCGCCCTCGGTCGGCACTTCTGCGTGGGCGCGCTCCTGGCCAAGGCAGAGGTGGAGATCGGCGTCGACCAGCTCCTGGACGCGATGCCGGACGTGCGGCTCGCGAAGGGCTTCGACCCCGTGGAGCAGGGCGTGTTCACCCGGGGGCCGCAGTCGCTGCCGGTGGAGTTCACCCCCGCCACCGCCTGATCCCACCGGGGCGCCGACAGAAGGCGGCGCCCCGGTACCGGCTCAGTGCGCCACAGGCGTGAACTGCACCGGCAGCGACGTCAGGCCGCGCATCCAGATGGACGGCCGCCACGTCAACTCGTGCGGCTCCACCGCGAGGACGAGGTCGGGCAGCCGCTCCAGGAGCGTCTCGACCGCGGTCCTCGCGATGACGTCGGCGAGCAGCGGAGCCGGGTAGGGGCAGCGGTGCTCGCCGTGGCTGAAGGAGAGATGCGCGGAGTTCTCCGGGCCGACATGCGACTCGGGCCAGATCTGCGGGTCGGTGTTGGCCGCGGCGAGGCCGAGCACCAGACAGTCGCCCGCCCGGATCTGCCGCCCGCCGAGCTGGGTGTCGCGCACCGCCCAGCGGCCGATGAAGTTCTGTGTCGGCGTGTCCAGCCACAACACCTCGTTGAGCGCCTCGCCCACGCTCAGCCGCCCGCCGGACACGTTGAGCGCGAACCGCTCGTCGGTCAGCATCAACCGCAGGGTGTTGCAGATCCAGTTGGCCGTCGGCTGCTGGGCCGCCGCGATGATGGAGATCAGGTCCTGGACGATCTCCTCGTCGGTGAGGCCCGCCGGGTGCGTCAGCATCCGCGAGGTGACATCCGCGCCGGGCTTCTCGCGCTTCTCCTTCACCAGGAGCTGGATCCGCTCCCCGACGCGCGTGTAGGCCGCGACGGGGTCGTCCCCCTCATGCGCGTCGAGCGAGATCCGCAGGTCGTCCACGAGCTGCTGCGTGTCCGTGCCCTCGTGCGGCATCCCGCACATCTGCACCGCGGCCACCATGGGCAGCGCGTGCGCGTACGCGTCCATCAGCTCGGCCTGGCCGCTGCCGGCGAACTCGGCGATCAGCCGGTCGGCGATCCGGGCGCTGTCCCTGGCGAGTTCGAACTGGTCGACCCCCTCAAGGGCCTCCGTGATCACCCCGGCCCGCCTGCGGTGCTCCTCGCCCTCGGCGAACAGGACCGAGGGCTGGTAGCCGACGAACGGCAGCAGCGGCCAGTCGGCGGGAATGTTCTCCCACTGGTTCCAGCGCCGCGAGTCGCGGGCGAACAGCTCGTCGTGGCCCGTCACATAGCTGACCTCGGAGTAGCCGAGCACCAGCCACGCGGGCACGTCACCGTCGAGGAGCACCGGCGCCACCGCGCCGTGCTCCCTGCGCAGGCTGCGGTAGAGCTGCGACGGCGTCTGCTGGTACTCCAGACCACCCAGGCGCACCGCGCCCGTACCCGCGTGTGCCGGGCACCCGGGCGGCGGGCTCTGTTCGAAGGGGGATCCGGTCGGCTCGGTCACGTTGTCATCTCCTGGGCCATGGCCAGTGCGTAGAGGTGGTCCACGAGGGTGATCAGGACGTCCTTGCCCGACGACCTCACCCGTGCGTCGCAGTCGATCAGCGGCACGTGGTCGGGCAGCGCGAGCGCCTGCCGGATCTCCTGAAGCGAATGCGTCGAGGTGTCGTCGTCGAACCGGTTGACGGCCACCACGAACGGCGTCTTGTGGTGTTCGAGCCGGTCGATGGCGTACCAGGAGTCGTCCATCCGCCGTGTGTCGACCAGGACGACCGCCCCGAGCGTGCCGGAGAAGAGCCGGTCCCACAGGAACCAGAAACGCTCCTGCCCGGGCGCGCCGAACAGGTAGAGCACCACACGCTCGTTGAGGCTGATGCGGCCGAAGTCGAACGCCACGGTCGTCGTGGTCTTGGCGGCCACGTCGGTCGTCTCGTCGACGCCGACACCGGCCTGCGTCATGACCTCTTCGGTGTTCAGTGGACGGATCTCGCTGACCGAGCGGACCAGCGTCGTCTTGCCGACCCCGAAGCCGCCCACGACGACGATCTTCAGGCCGGTCTCGGCAGTGTCGGACAGCGGCGTCCGGGAGGGCAGCTCAGATGTTGCGGAGCCCATGGAGCACCTCCTTGAGAAGGGCGGAATCGGGGATCGAGGCGGCCGAGCCGGCCGCGCGGGGGTGGCGGGCGGTGATCCGGCCCATCGCGAGCAGGTCACCAAGGAGGATCCGCACCACCGTGATCGGCAGCTTCATCTCCGCCGCGATCTCCACCACGGCCGTCGGATGCCGGCACAGTTCGAGGATCCGTACGTGCTCCGACTGCATCCCGGCAGTGGGCTCGCACTCGCTCACCACCAGCGTGACCAGGTCGAACGAATCGTCGTCGGCGCGGCTGCGACCGCCGGTGACCGTGTAGAGCCGGTCCGGATCACCGATGTCCACGGGCTTGCGCGGCGTCACGAGGAGCCGCTGCCTTCGGTCTGGGCGCGCGGCTCGGCGCGCAGGTGCTCACCGATCTGTTCGACCAGTTCGGTCATCTGATGCCCCACCACTCCGGGATCGGCGTTCTCCTCGGCCACCACCGCCAGGTGCGCTCCCTGGCCGGCCTCGACGATGAAGAGCAGTCCGCCGTGGAACTCGGTCATGGAGTGCCGGACGCCGCCGGTCCCGTCACCGAACTCCATGGAGGCGCCCTGGGCGAGGGCCTGGATACCGGAGCAGATCGCCGCCAGCTGGTCAGCCTGATCGAGCGTCAGATGCTCGCTCCAGCACAGCTTCAGGCCGTCCCGGGAGAGCACCAGGGCGTGCCGCGTTCCGGGGGTGCGCTTCAGGAGGCTCTGCAGGAGCCAGGTCAGGCTGTTGTCAGTGGTCTGCATGGTAGGCGGGGCGAGATGCGCGGGTCGTCCGGTCACCTGCCCGTCCCTCCAATCTCACGAATTTCGAGCGGGGAAGGGGGCGCCAGAGCCCGGGCGCCGTGCGGGTGGCTTCGGTCTACTCGGCGGGCGGCGGCCCGGAATCGGCGGGGGACTCGGGCGCCGCGGGGGAGCCGGGCACGTCGCCCGCCGCCCGCCGCCCGCGGTGGAAGGCACCGAAACGGGAACCGGCGTCGCGCGGCGGCAGCCCCGCGTCGCCGGAGAGCGCCCCGGTTCCGGCCGCGGCGTCGGACGCCGCCCTGCGCTGCTCGCGCTCGCGCTCCGCCTCGGCCATGGTGCGCCCGGGGGCGCGCACGGGCAGGCCGTTGGCCGTGGCGGCCGCGGGACGGGCGTGCTCGGGCCGGGGCTGTGCCTGAGCGGCCGCAGGCTGCGCCTGAGCGACTTCCACGGGCCGCGCCGGGGCGGCGGGATGCTCCGGGGCCGCGGGGGTCTCAGCGGCCGCCGGTGCGGGGGCCGCGGGCAGCGGTGCGGGCGTCGGCTCGACGCCGTGAGGGGCGAGCTGCTGGGGAGCGGGGTCGCGCTGCTGGGCCAGGAGCTGCGGGGGCAGGAGCACCACGACGCCCGTGCCGCCGCGTGAGGACGGACGGAAGTTGACGCTCATCCCGTACTTCGCGGCGAGACGCCCGACCACCGCGAGACCGAGGCGGGTGCCCTGCAGCGAGGCCAGGTCCGTGACGTGCCCGGAGACCGACTCCTCGGCGCGGCGCATCGCCGCGTCGGCCATCTTCAGGCCGCTGTCCTCGATCGTCACGACGATCCCGGCGCTGCGCTCCTCCACATAGACGTGCACCTCGTCGATGGGCGGGGAGAAGTTCGCCGCGTTGTCCATCAGTTCGGCGAGGACGTGCATGACGCCCTCAGCGGCGAATCCGGCGATGGCCACCGTCGTCGAGCAGTGCAGCCGCACCCGCTGATACGCGGAGATCCGGCCCACCGCGCCCCGCAGGATGCTCTCCATGACGATCGGCTTGTTCCAGGCGCGGCTGGAGCGGCCACCCATCAGCAGGGCGAGACGGTCGGTCATGAGACCCAGCTGGGAGGTGCTGTGGTCCAGGCGCAGCAGATCGCCGAAGACCTCCACGCCGTGCCGCTCCTGCATGTCCCGCAGGTCGGCGAGCATGCTCACGGACTTGGCCTGCACGCGGCTCAGCGCCTTGGCTGAGGCCGCCTGCGCGGCCGCGGCGCGCCGCTCGCTGTAGGCGAGCTCGCGGACGAACGATTCGGCGGGCACGCGCAGCAGGGGATTGCGCGGCCATTCGAGGCCGGCGAGGACCGTGTCCGCGGAGGCGCCGTCGCGCAGCCGCTCGATCGCGGCGGGCAGCGTCACCGCCGTCAGCTGGTCCAACTCCGTGGCGGCCTGGGCGAGTTGCGCCTGGGCGTGGTCGCGGCGCGAGTCGACCTCGGCCGCGTGCCGTACGGTCTCCTCCACCACGGAGGCGAACTCGTGGACGATCTGGCGCAGTTGCGGATCCGACGGCGGCGCGGTCTGCGCCAGCGTCTCACTCGCGCTGGTCCCGTCGCGCAACCGTTTCATCACGGTCGGCAGCGTCACGGTCAGCAGGTGCGCGGACTCGGCACCCTGACGCGCGATCTGCGCCTTGAGGGCGGCGGCCTCGGCGTGGTCCGCGTCGGCGGCTCCACGGACCCGCTTGACGTGCAGGGACGTCGTCACCAGCGCGATCGCCAGACACAGCCAGCCGGCCAGGACCGAGGCCACCGTCCAGACCCGGGCGTTCTCCGGTGCCATGACGCCCGCCACGGCACCGGCCACGGCGGTCACCACCAGCACGACCACGGGCAGGGTCGACGCGGGCCGGCGCGCCTTCGCTATTCGGTGCGGGCTGGGGGGAGCAGGCACGGGCATTCAGCGGTCCCTCGGTCCTTGAGTGCAGGTAAGCAACGAGCCGACCGATGTACGCATCGGTCGCGGGCCCGGCGGGAACGCCAAAGAGGACGGCGATCTTCCGGACCACACATCGCGCCATGCTAGTCACCTCGCGGAGCGCGCAGGACAGTGAGGCGGAACAGGCCGCACCGAAGGGGCTTTCGTCGTGATCTGGCCCTTCGAACATGGCGCCGTGATAATGGAGTTCGACTTTACGGCGCCACATTCGGCCGCCACTTTACGGCGCCACGTCGCGGCGCCCACCAGACGGCGGGTCAGTCGACCGGCGAGGTCTCGGTGATCTCGTACGCCTCGAGCCCCGGAGCCGCGAGGAGATCCGCGACGCAGGCCGCCGTTCCGCCGACGTACGTGCTCACCAGATCGACGTCCCCGGCCACGCACCAGGCGCGGTCCTCGGGCCACCAGAGGTCGGGGAGCTCGGGTGGCGCCTCATCAGGTTCGCCCCCGGGAACGGGGAACGCGGGTGAGTCGGCGTCGTCCAGCGGTCCGGAGAGCAGGATCTCGTGACGGCCCGGTGTGCGGAACACGGGATACCCGTCCCAGTTGTACTGGCCGTACCCCTCCCAGAGTCCGTACCAGCAGCGGTCGGGGGTGCGGGTGTGTCCGGACAGCACGGAGATCAGGGCGCGGGCCACGCCGGCGGGGGTCGGGCCCTCGTCGGGGTGTTCGTCCCAGACGCCGGGGACGGCCGGGGTGTCGTCGTTGCGATAGAGAAGCCGGTCGTCCCCGAGACCGATCAGCTCGTGCCAGCGTGTCCCCGCCGACACCGGCCGGCCGTACGCGGCGGCGACTTCGTCCCACCGCACCGGTTTCGTGCCGAGCCAGGCCGGGTGCAGGATGCGCGCGTACGCCTCGAAGCCGGGGGCGCAGACTCCCGCGACCGTGCCGAATCCGTCGTCATGGGGCGGGCGTTGCTCCAGCCAGCGGGCGGGCGAGAGGTCGTGCCGCTCGACACGGAGACGGCCGTAGGCGGACGGGGGCTGGCATTGGTCGACGAGGCGCATGCCCCCAGTGTCACCCGTGCCGTGACGCCCCACGGCCACCCACGGACGCCGATTGAGGCGGGCGGGGCGGGGCACTCGGACAGCCGTGGGGCGGCCGGCTGAGCGGCCGCCCGTCTCCATTCCGATCCACGCCGACCTGATGCCGACCGAAGAGGGACCCCATGGGTGTGAAGAAGACCGCCGTCGTCGTCCTCGACTGCGCGAAGCCCGAGGAGCTCGCGGAGTTCTACGCGGGCTTGCTCGGAGGCACGGCCGGCATGGGCACCGACCCCGACTACGTCGAGGTGTCCGACGCGCAGGGCATCCGCATGGCGATCCACCGCGACTACGGCTACGCGCCTCCGAGCTGGCCGCGCCCCGAGGACTCCCAGCAGGCGCACCTCAGGATTCTGGTGGACCGCGGCGACATCGACGAGGCGGAGCGCGAGGCCATCGGCCTGGGCGCCCGGCCCGTGGACACCAAGGACAACTCCGGCCCCCGGGACACCCGGACCTACAGCGACCCGGCAGGGCACTCGTTCACCCTTGCCGTGTCCGCCGAGCCGAGGGTGACCAGGTGACCCGCTGAGCGCGCTGACTCCCGCTCAGCCGGAGGGCTCGTCCGGCACCGGCTGGTCCGGACGCACGCCGCCCGAGTGCGGCGCACCGCGCCGGCCGGTGCCCGCCTCGTCCGTGTCCGGTACGTCGTCGTCGGCGTCCGGGGCGTTGCCCGTGGTGGCCGCGTCGTCGTCCGGCTCCCAGTGGTCCTCCGCGTCCGACGCCTGCTGATCGGGCAGATCCCTCGGCACGGGTGTCTCGTCCTCGCCCCGGGTCTCGGGCAGTTCCTCGCTCACGGTGTTCCCTCCAGTCCTCGTCACCGCGTCCCGCGCGGTCTCACGGCGCTTCCGCTGCGCAGGCGCGGCTACCCGCCGCACTCGCGTCAACACCTCGTACTGGTTCACGGTGGCCTGTTGCGGGCGGGTTGGCCACGCGAGTGGGGCCGGTTGACACGAAGCCGCGCGCGAACGCCGTCAAGGGCGCCAGTACAGGGCCGGGTCGGGGTGGTCGACGAAGCCCAGGTCCCGGTAGAGGGGGGCGCCCTCGGGGGAGGCGTACAAGTCCACGCGGGTCACCTCGCGTTCCCGGAACCAGTCGAGCAGGGCTCCCATCAGCGCGCGGCTGTGGCCCCGTCGCCGGTGTGCCGGGTCCGTGACCACGCCGATCACCAGGCCGACCCGGCCGTTGCGCAGATGCGGGCCCGGCAGGCGCTGCTCGACCGAGCCGATGGCGCAGGCGGCCAGGCCTTTGCCGCTCCCGGCGTCCCCGTCGCCGTCGCCGTCCACGACGAGGATCCGCATGCCTTCCGTGGCCATGTGGTTCTTCAGGACCACGGCCAGGTCGTCCTGCCAGCCGGAGTCTCCCGAGGGCGGGCTGAAGTACTCGCCGCCGAGGTTCTCGAACAGCAGCGCCCGCAAGCGTACGAGCTCGGCGATGTCGTCGTACGTCGCCGGGCGCGCTGCTGGGCCGGTGGATGAGTGTGCGTATGGGTGTGCGGATGGGCCTGCGTATGGGCGTGCAGGAGTGCTCTCTTCGGTGCGTCGTGACATGACGATCAGCCTGATGTAATGGTCTTGTGCACCTCAACCCTTATGGCGAGGGGGTCGTGAAGCTGGCCGCCGACCTCGCCAACCGGCGCCCGTCGACCGCCGGTGAACTCGCGGACCGCTGCCGCGCCGCCGGGCTCGCCCTGGAGCGCCCCGTCACGCCGGGGGACCTGGACCGCGCGCAGGACGCGCTGGACCGGTGGGAGAAGGTCGTCGACGCCACCGAGGAGGACGAGCGCGCCGAACTGCTCAACCAGATGCTGGCGGCGTCCGCCGCCCACCCGCGGCTGACCGACCACGCGGGTTCGGGCTGGCACCTGCACTACCGCGACGACCGGCAGCCGCTCGGCGCCCTGCTGTACCAACTGATCTCCGTGGGCACGGCGCTGCACCTGGCCGGGCGGGGGATGCACCGGCTCCGGCGGTGCGCCGTGACCGAGTGCGTCACGATCTTCGCCGACACCTCACGCACCGGGCGGCAGCGTTACTGCTCCCAGCGGTGCGCCAACCGGGACGCGGTCCGCCGGCACCGGGCGCGCTAGACGGACCGGGACGGCTGAAGCAGACCGCGGCGACTGAATCCGTCCCCAAGTGCTGGTAGCGGGGCCTGTTTTCCGGGCGGACTTCTGGTATTCACTCCTGGGATCGACCGCCGTCCGCGCGCTCACGTTCGCTGCGTCTCGACGCGCGTTCCGAGCGCTCCGCGCCTGCGCCCGCAGGTGCGCCCATGTGCCCGCAGGTGTACCTACGCGATCCGGGAGTCCCCGTGGCCCTTGCCCGCCGCCCCTTCAGAGCCGCCGCGCAGGCCTCGGCGGTCGCCGTCGCCGCCGCGGGACTCCTCGTTCCCGGCGTCGTCGTCGACCGCTACGGGGACACCGCGTCGGCCGCCGCCCCAACTGCCGCCGTCCCCACCGCTGTCCCAACGCCGATCGCCGACTGGCCCCGCGAGCGACTCGCCTCCGGGGCCGATCTGTACCAGGGGAGCATCTCGGGGCGTCCCGGCGCCGACCACTGGACGGTGACGGTGCGTGCGAACGGAGCGCATCTCGCCGCCGGGCGGGAGGCGCGGACGCTGGCCCAGAAGGTGCGCGGGGCCGGGTTCGACGCGCGGGCCGAGGCGGTCACGTGGCCGCGGGGTTCGGACCGGCACGGGGTGGTCGGGGTGCGGGTGCGGGTGGGGGAGTACGGCACGCGGGCCGAGGCCGACGCCGGACGCAAGGCTCTGGCCGACGCAGGCTTCGACGCGGTGAGCGAGTGGACCGGCGCCGACGGTGTACCCGGCACCGGAGTGGCCCGTGTCAAGGTGGCCGTCGTCGACCCGAAGCGCTACGGCGGCGCGATGAAGGGAACGTACGGCGCGGGCGTCGCGGGCCGCGAGACGGTGAGCGCCATGGCCGCGCGCGACGACGCCCTGCTCGGTGCCAACGCGGGCTTCTTCGTCATGGAGGGCAAGGACGGGGTGCCGGGCGCGGCAGCCGGCATCGCCGCGTACGACGGGGAGTTGCAGAGCGCGGCGACCGGCGGCCGGATCGCGGTGGTGCTGCGCGGCGACGGCCTGCGCCCCGAGTTCAAGAAGCTCAGGACCGAGTTCCGGGTCCGCGCGGGGGCGGCCTCCGCGGTCGTGGACGGCATCAACCGTGTGCCGGGCCTGATCCGCAACTGCGGCGGTGTCGGGGGCGATTCCCCGACCGAACGCCCGCAGCACGACGTGACCTGCACCGACCCCGACGAGATCGTGAGCTTCACCGACGAGCTCGGCGCGGACACCCCGGCGGGCGAGGGAGTGGAGGTGGTGCTCGACGCGAGCGGACACGTACGGGAGGTGCGTGCGCGCGGTGGCGCGGTGCCGGAAGGCGGCAGCGTCCTCGCGGGCATCGGTACGGGCGCCACCTGGCTGCGTACGCACGTGAAGCCGGGCTCCGCTTTGCACATGGACCAGCGGATTCTCGACGAGCGGGGCCGGAAGCTGAAGCTGGGCCCGCAGGACGACATCGTCAACGGCGGCCCCGAGCTGGTGCGCGATGGCAAGGTCGCGGTGAACTACGGCGCCGACGGCATCGTGCGCGCCGGGGACCGTTCCTTCGCGTACACCTGGGGAATCAAGCGCAACCCGCGCATGCTCCTGGGCGTCGACCGGCAGGGCCGCCTGCTCCTGGTGGGCGCGGACGGTAGGCAGCCCGGCATCAGCGACGGCCTCGGCCTCGGCGAGGCGGCGGAACTGATGAAGTCGCTCGGCGCGGTGCACGCCATGGCCCTGGACGGCGGCGGCTCCGTCACGATGACGGTGAACGGCAAGGTCGTCAACGCCCCGTCGGACGGCACCGAACGCCCGGTGGGCGACGCGCTGTTGCTCACACGCTGACGGGGAGACGGCGGGGGCCCCGGACCAACAGGCCTGGGCGGTAGGGGAGTTGGTGCGGGTCCGCCGTCAGGTGGAGGGTGGGGAAGGCCGCCATGAGCCGGGGGAGTGCGATCGTCGCCTCCAGGCGGGCGAGCCGTGAGCCGACGCAGAAGTGGGGCCCGTGGCCGAAGGCGGCGTGGGGCACTGTGCGGGTGCCTTCGGGCGTCGTCGTCTCGTCCGGAAGGTGACGGCCGGGGCGGAAGGCGTCCGGGTCGGGGAAGTGGCGCGGGTCGCGGTTGGCCGCGGCGAGTACGGCGAGGACGGAGGCGCCCGCGGGTATGACCACGCCCTCGCCGAGGTCCACCTCCTCGGTCGTGTGCCGCCACGTCGTGCCCTCCAGCGGGCTGGCGTGGCGGAGTGTCTCCTCTACGACGGCGGGCCAGCGCGCGGGATCGCGGCGGGCCGCCGCCAGCTCCTCGGGGTGGGTGAGCAGCAGCAGCGACGCCGATGCCAGCAGGTTCATCGTGGTCTCGTAACCTGCGAAGAGGAGGAGGAACGCCATGGCGAGCAGTTCCCCGTCGTCGAGGCCGCTGTCCTGGCCGGAGCCGGAGCCGGAGCCGGAGCCGGAGCTGGGGCTGCAGCCGGAGCCTGCGCCTCGCGTCAGCGCGCTGAACAGGTCGGGGCCGGGCGCCCGCCGCTTCCGAGCGATGAGCTCGGTGAAGTAGCCGTACAGACCGGTCCACGCCTCGTCCACCGCCCCCGGCTCCAGCGCGTCGGCGGGCGAGCCGACCCGGTAGGTCCAGTCCCGCAGATCCGCGCGGTCGGCCTCCGGCACCCCGAGCACCTCGCCGATCACGAGCACGGGCAGCGGGAAGGCGAAGGCGTCCACGAGGTCCACGCCGCCCTCCCGCCGCATCTGCCGCTCCATCTCCCGCAGGAGTCCGGCGGTCAGCTCCTCGATCCGGGGCCGCAGCGCGTCGACGCGGCGCGGGGCGAACGCCGCGGTGGTCAGGCGGCGCAGCCGGGTGTGGTCGGGGGCGTCGGAGTTGAGCATGTGCCGGGCCAGGCAGGCGCGGGCGTGCTGCCCGGGAGTATCCGCGTTCGCCTTGGGCCGCCCGGCGCCCCGCGGGGGCACGTTCGAGAAGCGGGGGTCGGCGAGGACG
This sequence comes from Streptomyces sp. NPDC055099, assembly GCF_053607685.1. Lineage (NCBI taxonomy): Bacteria > Bacillati > Actinomycetota > Actinomycetes > Kitasatosporales > Streptomycetaceae > Streptomyces > Streptomyces sp. NPDC055099. The sequence continues at coordinate 200,494 of NZ_JBSGUA010000010.1, forward strand.
GCCCGCGTCCGCTCGTACCCGGTGACGAGCCAGGCGTACGTCCCGTTGGCGAGCGGGACCCGCACGGCGGGCCCCTGGTCGCGCAGGCGGGCGTAGTACGGAAACGGGTCGCGTGCGAAGGCGGGATCGGCGGGGTCCAGGGGAGCGATCATCCGCTCATCCTCGCCGCGCGAGCCCGACCGCGAGGGCCCGGTGACCGCCAGGAACAGCGGACCGGACCTTGTGGGAACCGGACAGCAACCATCTGTGGCAGCCAGGACCACGGAGCGTGACGGGGGCTACGGGCTGTGACGCCCGCAATGCGGGGCCGCTTCGTGGAAGCGTGCGATCACGAGATATCTTGATGTCGAGCAATGTTGCAGACGTGGAGCGGAGCACCCGGTGACTGACTCGACCATCATCTACACCCAGACCGACGAGGCCCCGGCCCTCGCGACCTATTCGTTCTTGCCGGTGGTCAGGGCCTACGCCTCGACGGCCGGGGTCGCCGTGGAGAGCCGTGACATCTCCCTGGCGGGGCGCATCATCGCTCTCTTCCCCGAGTTCCTCGAGGAGAGCCAGCGCATCGACGACGCCCTCGCCGAGCTGGGCGAGCTGGCCAAGACGCCCGGCGCGAACATCATCAAGCTGCCGAACATCTCGGCCTCGACCCCGCAGCTGAAGGCGGCCATCGCCGAGCTGCAGTCGCAGGGCTACGCGCTGCCGAACTACCCGGAGGACCCGAAGACCGACGCGGAGAAGGACATCCGCGCCCGGTACGACAAGGTCAAGGGCAGCGCCGTCAACCCGGTCCTGCGCGAGGGCAACTCCGACCGCCGCGCCCCCGCCTCGGTGAAGAACTACGCCAAGGCACACCCGCACCGCATGGGCGCCTGGACGGCCGACTCGAAGACGAACGTCGCCACCATGGGCGTCGACGACTTCCGCTCCACCGAGAAGTCCGTGACCGTCGCCGAGGCCGGCACGCTGCGCATCGAGTTCACCGGCGAGGACGGCAGCACCACCGTGCTGCGCGAGTCCGTACCGGTCCTCGCGGGCGAGGTCGTCGACACCTCCGTCATGCGCGTGGCCAAGCTGCGTGAGTTCCTCACCGCGCAGATCGCCAAGGCCAAGGCCGACGGCGTGCTCTTCTCCGTGCACCTCAAGGCCACGATGATGAAGGTCTCCGACCCGATCATCTTCGGCCACGTCGTGCGCGCCTTCTTCCCGAAGACGTTCGCCGCGTACGGCGAGGCGCTCGCCGGCGCGGGCCTGAGCCCGAACGACGGTCTCGGCGGCATCCTCAACGGTCTCGACGCGCTTCCCGAGGGCGAGCAGATCAAGGCGTCCTTCGAGGCCGAGCTGGCCGAGGGCCCGGAGCTCGCGATGGTCGACTCCGACAAGGGCATCACCAACCTGCACGTGCCGTCCGACGTCATCGTCGACGCCTCGATGCCCGCGATGATCCGCACCTCCGGCCACATGTGGGGCCCGGACGGCGGCGAGCACGACACCCTCGCGGTGCTGCCCGACTCCAGCTACGCCGGCGTGTACCAGGTCGTCATCGACGACTGCCGCGCCAACGGCGCCTTCGACCCGGCGACGATGGGCTCGGTGCCCAACGTCGGCCTCATGGCGCAGAAGGCCGAGGAGTACGGCAGCCACGACAAGACCTTCGAGATCGCCGCGCCCGGCACGGTGCGCGTCCTGAACGAGGCCGGCGACGTCGTCCTGGAGCAGGCCGTCTCCACCGGTGACATCTTCCGGATGTGCCAGGCCAAGGACGCCCCGATCCGCGACTGGGTCAAGCTGGCCGTCAACCGCGCCCGCGCGACCGGCTCGCCGGCCGTGTTCTGGCTCGACGAGACCCGCGCGCACGACGCGCAGCTCATCGAGAAGGTCAAGGCGTACCTGCCCGAGCACGACACCGACGGTCTGCAGATCGAGATCATGTCGCCGGTGGACGCGACCGCGTTCTCCCTGGAGCGCATCCGTCGCGGCGAGGACACCATCTCGGTGACCGGCAACGTGCTCCGTGACTACCTCACGGACCTGTTCCCGATCCTGGAGCTCGGCACCAGCGCCAAGATGCTCTCCATCGTTCCGCTCATGAACGGCGGCGGCCTCTTCGAGACGGGCGCGGGCGGCTCCGCCCCCAAGCACGTCCAGCAGCTGGTCCGCGAGAACTACCTGCGCTGGGACAGCCTGGGTGAGTTCCTCGCCCTCGCCTCCAGCTTCGAGCACCTCGCGCAGACGACGGACAACGCGAGCGCCCAGGTCCTCGCGGACACCCTCGACCGCGCCACGGCGACGTTCCTGGAGAACGACAAGTCGCCGACGCGTCGCATCGGCGGCATCGACAACCGCGGCAGCCACTTCTACCTGGCCATGTACTGGGCCCAGGAGCTGGCCAAGCAGACCGCGGACGCACAGCTCGCCGAGTCGTTCGCCCCGCTGGCCAAGACGCTGGTCGAGCAGGAGCAGACGATCGTCGACGAACTGAACGGCGTCCAGGGCTCGCCCGCCGACATCGGCGGCTACTACCAGCCCGACGAGGCAAAGGCCGCATCGGTAATGCGCCCGTCCGCCACGCTGAACAAGGCGTTGGCCTTGCTCAGCTGAGTCAACTCCAGCTGACACTGGTCCGCCCCGGTGGGAACAATCCCACCGGGGCGGACCTGTGCCAGGGTCCGTCGGAGGAGTCCGGCAATACGGTTCCGGCAGGACCAGGGCCATAACACGATCACCGCAATCGTCCGGCCCTCCTTGCGATGAATCCCCGGGGGGGCTTCTCTTGGCGATCAGTGATGGTGAACTCCATCCACTCGATGCCGACGACGCCAAACCTGGCTCCGACGTTAGAGGACGCGATGCCCCAGAACTCGTGACGTACCCCTGGTTCCGGGCCGCTGAGGCTCCAGGGCGTCGCGACCTTCCATGCCCACTGAAGGGTGGTCAGGAGTGCGTCCTCCGGGGTGCTGCAACAAAGGGGAGAGACGAACCGCAGCTCGGCCAGTTCTGGGAACTTCCAGTACCGCTCGTAACTTTCGATCTCGATGGTGTGCGTTAACAGCTCTCCGATGCGGTCGACCACACGCTCGGCCCCACGGAGGTCGCCCACATGCGCGTAGCAGCGCCAACGGATCGTCTCAAACATCCCGGCACTGTATGGCTCTTGCGAAACCGTGCCGCGGCTCCTCCCGTTCCAGACCGCTAGTCCATCTCTCGAAACCTCAGCTCGGCAAACTGAGGTGATCGTTGGATGGCTGCTCCCCTGAGCACAATGTCAGCGGAGTTGTAACTCAGTCCTGCTGGTGGGGCTTGGCGGGTGTCAAGTAGGTCCAATCACCCACGCGATGATCGCTGTGTCAGCCCCTTCACTGGTACAGGCTGCAGAGAATGGCTCTCGCTGTCGGCCTTCCTAGCGGGTTTCCTATCGGTCCCCCACTAGATCGGTAGCCCTTGTTGCGGGGCTCTGTACAGGTCAGGCCCGTATTGACCCAGCCTGCGCATTCTGTAACTCAGTTGGGGTGGAGCTTCCATACCGATGCCGGTAGGTGGCCGTGGCGCGCGGCATTGAGTTGGGTGAGGTGTGGGAGTGCTTCGGTCGTGAGGCCCAGGGCCTCGGCCAGGCGGCGGACTGTTGTGTGTGTGACTCCTCGTGTACTTACGGCCTTCTCGAATTCCTTGATTTGGGGCAGTAGGTCGTGCGGGGTGATGGGACTTCTCTGTTGTCGGAGCAGCAGTCTTTGTGCCTTCTCGCGTTCGTAGTCGATCTCGGAGGTGCCGCAGATGGTGCGGCATGCTTCCTCTGCTTCGGCGAGCGTCGTCGTGGCGGTGATGGCCTGGGCTAGGCGGTTGGCGGCGAGCGCCGTTGTGAGGTCGACCTGGTGGACGGTGGGGCCTTCGGCGGTGAGAGGGACCGGGAGTCCGGCGTCGCGGATCTCGCAGAGGCCTCGGGCGCCCAGCGCGGTGGCGGTTAGCAGGGCTGTTGCTTCGGAGGGGTGCCAAGTGAGGACGGGGATGATGGATTGGGTGTGCTCGGGCGTGAACGTGGTGATCAGAGGACCTAGGCGTGGGCTGAGGACGTCTGCGGGGAGTTCGCCGTCGAGGCCTGGGCCTGCCACGAGGAGGCGTACCGGTGCCTCGGTCCGTGCGCAGGCGGCCAGGGTGAGTGCGTCGGCCAGGGGGCTGCGCAGGGTGGGTTCGTCGCCGTGGGCCAGGATGTCGCCGCCGACGTCCAGGAGGTCGATCGTCTACGGGGTGAAGTGGGCGATGAGGTCGTTTAGTTGGCGGGTGATGCCTTCCGTCCCGGTATACGGGTCGAGCAAGGCGAAAGTGTGGGGGAGCTCCGCCGCCAGGCGGGGGAGTGTCGCCGCGTGCGGTGGCCGTAGCGTCGCGGTGCCGGGGACTGCCCAGACGTGGGGGGTGAGGTGGCGTAGGCCGAGGAAGTCGGTGGGGGAGCGAGGGCCCGGGACCGGATCGATGATCAGGCGGTCCCAGGAGTACGTCAGGATCAGCGCCGGCTCGTCGTCGTCCCCGTACAGGGCGGCGTGCAGCATCGCCGCCGCTACCGCGTCGCCGCCGCCTCCGGCCGCCACAATGAGCCGTTTCACGAGAACAGGGTAAGGGTGTGTCCTTCGGCGCACCGCTTGGGCGAAGCGCTGCGCGTGGACGTGCACAATCCCGGCTGTCCCGCCCACGTCCGCCTGCGTACACCCCAGGCCACGGAAGCCCATGGCCGCGGCCTGCTCCTCGTCGATGCGCTGACCGATGAGTGGTGGTCCGGCCCGAGCCGGCACGGTGGGACGGTTGTCGTTTTCCTCATGCACCGCGCCTTCAAGCCTGAGTAAGTCCCACCAGGACACTGAGGGTTGGGGTACTGGCGTGAAGCGGCCACCCCCGGCGGTTCGGAGGTGGCCGCGGTCGCGCAGGAGGCCAATGTCCGGTCGCGTTGCCTGCTCGAGTCGATCGGCATGGAGCAGGCGGAGGCCTTCGTCGAATGGGGCGCGGTGCAGGTTCTGTACTCCGCGGGTGCTGTACTCCGCGGGGCCACGGACCTAGCCGAAGGTCACCGAGGCGATCCTGTTGTCGAAGCCGATGGTGGACAGGTCGGCCACGTCACCGTTGATGACCTTGGACGTGCCCTTGCAGTCGGAGGACGACCAGAGCTTCATCGAACCGCTCACGGAGAGGGACGACGTCACCTTCGGGCGGGCGACGTTCTGGCAGCCCTTGCCCGCGACTCCCTGCGCGGGCCCGTTGTCCGAGAAATTGGCGTCGTCGAAGAGGATGGCGCTGCTCGCGGGCGCGGCCTGAGGCTGGTCCCCGTCCTGGTCCCCGTCCTGGTCCTGGTTCTGGCCCGGGGTCTCGGTCGGCTCGGCCCCGCCGCCCTGCGCGCCGGACTTCTGACCGTCGGGCTGGACGCCGAACCAGGTGCCGCCCACTCCCTGGCCGTTGGTGTCGCCGGGCTTGAGGTCCTTGCTGAAGCGGTAGACCGGCCAGCCGCCGATGGTGACCTGCCGGGTTCCGTCGTCCCGCTTGACCACACCCACGTCGGACGCGTTCACGCCGTCGACGAAGAGCTTGCTGCCCCGGTCCACGAGGACCGGCGGCCAGGTGGTGGCGCAGGCGCCGTTGCAGGTGGACTTGGAGGGCGACGCGGTGTCCTTGTCGAAGCGGTAGAGCGTGAAGCCGGAGCCGTTGACGACGACCGGGTCCAGGTCGCCCGCCCTGGACGCCGAAAGCTGAACCCACCTGCGCTGCACAGGCTTTGACGCCGCCTTGCCGGGCAGGTTGGCCCAGTCCCCGGTCTTCTCGGGCGCGTTGTTCTGCTCGGCGGTGCCGGTCTTCAAAGCGAGGTTCATGGAGCCGGAGCCAAAGGCGGAGGCGGCAGCGCCGTCGTCACCGTCCCCGCCACCGCAGGCGGAGAGCAGCAGGACTCCCGCCGTGGCGAAGGAGGCGAAGAGGGCGGTCTTCTTGCTGGTCGTGCGGGTGGTCGTGCGGGTGGTCATGCGGGTGCTGGTGTCCTTGCTGAGCATCGGAGGTCCCCCTAAATCAGTGTTCAGATCACTTCGGATTGCTTCGGATCACTTCAGGTCGCTTTGGTTCCTTCGAAGCGTGAGTACGGGCACCACCCAGTACCGCACTCATCGATTTTGCGACCGAGACCAAACCGAGACAATATCCAAAGTGGGATCTCATCCGGAGGGCGCGCGTGAGCGCATGTGCCGCCGCCATTCCCTATTTCTGCAACGCGTTCTACTCTGTGCGCCGTCAAGCCCGAGCCCGGGGAGCCAGCGGAAGCAGGAGGGGTCGTGCACCTCGAATACACGCCTGAGCAGCGGCAGTTGCGCACCGAGCTGCGGTCGTACTTCGCCGAGCTGGTGCCCGACAACGCGTACGCGCGCTATGCCGATCCCGCCACACAGAAGCAGTTCTACCGGGAGACCATCCGGCGGCTCGGCGGTGACGGGTGGCTCGGTGTCGGGTGGCCCGAGGAGTACGGCGGACGTGGGCTCTCGCCGATGGAGCAGTTCATCTTCTTCGACGAGGCCGCGCAGGCGGGTGTGCCGCTGCCGCTGATGGCCCTGAACACCGTCGGGCCGACCCTGATGCAGTTCGGGACGGAGGAGCAGAAGGCGTACTTCCTGCCGAAGATCCTCTCCGGCGAGCTCGACTTCGCGATCGGCTACAGCGAGCCGGACGCGGGCACCGACCTGGCCGCCCTGAAGACCAAGGCGGTCCGCGAAGGCGACGAGTATGTCGTCAACGGGCAGAAGATCTGGACCACCAACGGCGACACCGCCGACTGGGTCTGGCTCGCCGTCCGTACCGACCCGGACGCCCCGCCGCACAAGGGCATCACCATGCTCCTCGTGCCGACGAGCGACCCCGGTTACTCCTGCACCATCATCAACACCCTCGCCTCGCACGACACCACGGCGAGCTACTACGAGAACATCCGCGTCCCCGTCTCGCGCCGCGTGGGCGAGGAGAACAAGGGCTGGCGGCTCATCACCAACCAGCTCAACCACGAACGCGTCACGCTCGCCGCGCACGGCACCATGGCCATCCGCGCGTTCCACAACGTGCAGCGCTGGGCGGCCGACACCAAGCTCGCCGACGGCCGTCGCGTCATCGACTTGGGCTGGGTGCGTCAGCGCCTGGCCAGGACGCACACCAAGCTGGACGCGATGAAGCTCCTCAACTGGCAGATGGTGAACGCCGTCCAGGAGGGCACCCTCACCCCCCAGGACGCCTCCGCCGTGAAGGTGTACGGCTCCGAGGCGCGCAGGGACGCGTACGCCTGGCTCATGGAAGTGGTCGGCGCGGTGGGTGCGCTCAAGGAGGGTTCCGCGGGTGCCGTGCTCCACGGCGAGCTCGAACGCGGCTACCGCAGCGCCGTCATCTTCACCTTCGGCGGCGGCAACAACGAGATCCAGCGCGAGATCATCTCCTGGATCGGGTTGGGTATGCCGCGGGTGCGCCGCTGACACGGCGGGTGCCTTGCTCTGACGCCGGCTGGCACCGGCTGACACCGGCTGACACCGCGGATACTGCGTCGCTGACCCCGCCGTAGACACCCCCGGGGGCGGCCGCCGAGACCGATCGTGTCTCGGTGGCCGCCCCCGTCGGCGTGGCGGCGGGATCCGGCCAGGCTGTTACGGCCAGATGTATTGACACGACCCGAGGGGCGGGCGAGCATCTCACCCAAGTTAATTAACTATCTAGTGCGTTAACTACGTCCCCTCGCAGCCTGCCTCCCCGTTCGTGGTCAGGCCGCTCTCCCCGAGGAGTTCACGTGTCCGCTCACCCGCAGGCCGATCAGCCACCGGCCGCGCCGCCCCAGGGCAGGCCACGCAAGGCCGCCTTCGCCGCCTGGATCGGCAGCGCGCTGGAGTACTACGACTTCTTCATCTACGGAAGCGCCGCCGCCCTCGTCTTCCCCAAGGTCTTCTTCGACCCGGACGACCCGGCCACCGCCACCCTGATCTCCCTGGCGACGTTCGGAGTCGCGTACGCCGCCCGCCCGCTCGGTGCTCTCGTCCTCGGCCACTTCGGCGACCGGCTCGGCCGCCGGAAGATCATGGTCTGGACGCTGATCCTGATGGGGCTCTCCACCTTCCTCATCGGCTGTCTCCCCACGTACGCCCAGGTCGGCACCATCGCCCCGGTGCTCCTCGTCCTGATGCGCGTGTTCCAGGGGCTGTCCGCGGCCGGTGAGCAGGCCAGCGCCAACGCGATGACGCTGGAGCACGCGCCGGAAGGCCGGCGCGGCTACTACACGAGCTTCACCCTCAACGGCACCCAGGCCGGTCAGCTCCTGGCGACCCTGGTGTTCCTGCCGGTCGCCGCGCTGCCCGACGAGCAGCTCTACAGCTGGGGCTGGCGCATCCCCTTCCTGCTGAGCGCCCTCGTCGCCGTCGCCGGTTACGTCATCCGCCGCACCCTCGACGAGACCCCCGTCTTCCAACAGGTCTCCGCCGACCAGGAGGTGGCCAAGATGCCGCTGGCGGATCTGCTCAGGAACCACTGGGCCGACGTGCTGCGGGTGGTCGCCGCCGCGCTGATCGCGACGGTCAGCACGATCTTCTCCGTCTGGGCCCTCTCCTTCGCCACGAGCGACGCGGTCGGCCTCGACAAGACGGGCATGCTCTGGGTCGCGGGCAGCGCCAACGCCGTCGCCCTGCTCGCCATCCCGCTCTGGGCCAGGCTCTCGGACCGGATCGGCCGCAAGCCCGTCTTCCTCGTCGGGGCGATCGGCAGCGGAATGATGATCTTTGTTTATCTGTGGGCCATCTCCACCGGCAACTACCCCCTGGTCTTCGTGACCGGCGTCCTCCTCTTCGGTGTCGTCTACAGCGCGGCCAACGGCATCTGGCCCTCGTTCTACGGCGAGATGTTCCCCGCCAGGGTCCGTCTCTCCGGCATGGCCGTCGGCACCCAGATCGGCTTCGCCATCGCCGGTTTCGCGGTCACCTTCGCGGCCCAGATCGACGGCCCCGACGGAGACGGCTGGGTCGGCGTCGCGATCTTCACCGCCGCCTTCTGCGCGATCTGCGCGATCGCCGTGGCCACCGGACGCGAGACGCACCGCGTGCCCACCGCGGAACTGGGGCTGCGCCCCGGGGACGCGAAGGCGCCGGCGGCGACGCCCGAGGCCGCCGCCCTCTGAACCGGCCGCGCCTTGACCGCGCCCTTGTGAACGACCGTGCCAAGACGACCCACAGGAAGCATCGATGACCTCGTACCTCACAGGCCTGATCGGCTCCGGCATCGGCCCCTCCCTGAGCCCCGCCCTGCACGAACGCGAGGCGGACCGGCACGGTGTCCGCCTCGTCTACCGCACCCTCGACATCGACGTGCTGGGCGTCGCACCCGAGGCCGTGGGGGAGCTGGTGCATGCCGCCCGGCTCCTCGGCTTCGACGGCCTGAACATCACCCACCCCTGCAAGCAACTGGTCATCGAGCACCTGGACGAGCTCGCCCCCGACGCCGCCGAACTCGGCGCCGTCAACACCGTTGTCTTCAAGGACGGTCGCGCCATCGGGCACAACACCGATGCCACCGGCTTCGCCCAGTCCTTCGCCCGCGGCCTGGCCGACGCGCCGACCGGTGACGTCGTACAGCTCGGCGCGGGAGGCGCGGGCGCCGCGGTGGCGCACGCCCTGCTGAACCTCGGCGTCGACCGCGTCACCCTCATCGACACCGACCCGGCCCGCTCCGCCGCCCTCGCCACCGCGCTGACCTCACGCTTCGGCCCCGGCCGTGCGGCATCCGCGCCCGCCGCGGCGACGGCCGAGCGCCTCGCCGCCGCGGACGGGCTCGTGCACGCCACCCCGACCGGCATGGTCGCGCACCCGGGCCTGCCCTTGCCGGCCGCTCTGCTCAGGCCCGGACTCTGGGTGGCCGAAGTCGTCTACCGGCCGCTGGAGACCGAGCTGTTGCGCGAGGCCCGCGCGATCGGCTGCCGCACCCTCGACGGCGGCGGCATGGCCGTGTTCCAGGCGGCCGACGCCTTCCGGCTCTTCACCGGGCTCGAACCGCACACCGGACCGATGCTCGCCGACCTCGGCGATCTGGCCGCCTTCCCGGCCTGACAGGAGACATCCATGCGTAAATCGATCGCCACCGTCTCGCTCAGCGGCCCGCTCTCCGAGAAGCTCACCGCCATCGCCACCGCCGGATTCGACGGCGTGGAGATCTTCGAGAACGACCTGCTCGGCGCCCCGCTCAGCCCCGAGGACGTACGGCTGCGCTGTGCGGACCTCGGCCTGGGCATCGACCTCTACCAGCCGTTCCGCGACTTCGAGGCCGTCCCCGCCGACGTGCTCGCCCGCAATCTGCGGCGCGCGGAACGCAAGTTCGCGGTGATGGAGCGCCTGGGCGCCGACCTGCTCCTCGTCTGCTCCAGCGTCGCCCCCGAGTCCGTCGACGACGACGCGCTCGCCGCCGAGCAACTGCGGCTGCTCGCCGACCGGGCGGCGGACCACGGCATCCGCATCGCCTACGAGGCCCTGGCCTGGGGCCGGCACGTCAGCACGTACGACCACGCCTGGCGGATCGTCGAACAGGCGGATCACCCGGCGCTCGGCACCTGCCTCGACAGCTTCCACATCCTCTCCCGCGGCTCTGACCCCAAGGGCATCGCGGACATCCCCGGCGAGAAGATCTTCTTCCTGCAGCTCGCGGACGCGCCCCTGATGGCGGTGGACGTCCTCCAGTGGAGCAGGCACTACCGCTGCTTCCCCGGCCAGGGCGGCTTCGACCTCGCCGCCCTGGTGTCCGCCACCGTGCGCGCCGGATACCAAGGGCCCCTGTCCCTGGAGGTGTTCAACGACGTGTTCCGGCAGGCGGGGGCGGCCTCCACCGCCGTCGACGCGCTGCGCTCGCTGCTCCTCCTGGAGGAGCAGGCAGGCCTGTCCACGCTCCCCGCCGCGGCCGTCCCCTCCGGCTTCGCCTTCGCCGAGCTGACCGCGGCCGACACCGAACCGCTGCGCGGAGTCCTGGAGGCACTCGGCTTCGCCCACACCGCACGGCACCACTGGAAACCGGTCGAACTGTGGGAACAGGGCGAGGCCCGTATCCTGCTCAACACCGGTGTCAGCGGGCGCCGTCAGGACCCCGCGCTGACCGCCGTCGGCGTGGAGACCCCCGATCCGGGCCGGGCCGCGCGGCGCGCCGAGGAGGTGCTCGCCCCCGTCGTGCCGAGGCGCCGGGCGCCGCAGGACGCGCCGCTGGACGCGGTGGCCGCGCCCGACGGCACGGAATTCTTCTTCTGCCGCACGGAGCAGCCCGACCACCCGAGTTGGACCGGCGACTTCACCGGCGTCGCGTCGCGCGCGCTGCCGGGGGAGGGAGCCGGCGAGCAGGCCGGGGCCGTCCGCCGCATCGACCACATCGCCCTCACCCAGCCCTGGCACCAGTTCGACGAGGCGTCGCTGTTCCACCGGGGGGTGCTGGGCCTGGAGGCGGACGACAGCCTCGATCTGGCCGACCCCTACGGGCTCGTGCGCAGCCGTGCCGTCGCGTCCCCCGACGGAGGTGTCCGCATCGTCCTCAACGTCGCGCCGGCGCCGGACGCCGAGGGCTCCCGCCTGCAGCACATCGCCCTGGCCACCGACGACATCGTCCGCGCCGCCCGGCGCGTCCGCGAGACCGGCGCGAGCCTGCTCCCGATCCCCGCCAACTACTACGACGACCTCGACGCCCGCCACGAACTGGAGCCAGAACTCCTGTCCACCCTCGCGGAGCTGGGCATCCTCTACGACCGTGACGAGAACGGGGAGTTCCTGCACTGCTACACCGCCACGGTCGGGCGCGTCTTCTTCGAGCTGGTGCAGCGCACGGGCGGCTACCGGGGCTACGGGGCACAGAACGCGGCCGTACGGCTCGCGGCCCAGTATCTGCACCAGCATTAGACTGACCGGCGCCGATGAGTCCGCCCTGAGGAGCCGCATGGCCGCCGCCGTCCCCCCGTCGCCCCCGCCCGTCAAACGCACCCGGGACGCGGCCCGTACGCAGGGGGAGATCCTGGACGTGGCCACCGAGGAGTTCGCCCGCATGGGCTACGCGGGAGCCAGGGTGGACGAGATCGCCGCCCGCATGCGGACCACGAAGCGGATGATCTACTACTACTTCGGCAGCAAGGACCAGCTCTTCACCGCGGTCCTCGAGCGGGCGTACAAGGTCATCCGGCACGAGGAGCAGCAGCTGGACGTCGGGCACCTGGACCCGGTGTCCGCGATCCGCCGCCTGGCCGAGCTCACCTTCGACCACCACGAGGCCCATCCGGACTTCATCCGTCTCGTCAGCATCGAGAACATCCACGAGGCCAAGCACATCGGCGCCTCGCCCAGTCTCGGCTCCCTCAGCTCCCCGGCGATCGACGTCATCGCCTCGATCCTCGAAGCCGGGCGCGAACAGGGCGTGTTCACCGCCGACGTGGACGCCGTCGACCTGCACGCGATGATCAGCTCGTTCTGCTTCTTCCGCGTCTCCAACCGGCACACCTTCCGCACGCTCTTCGGCCGCGACCTCACCGAGACCTCGCGCCGTGCGCACTACCGGACGATGCTGGGCGACATGGTCATCTCCTACCTGACCTCGGAACGGCCGCCCGCACAGGGGAGTTGAGGCCGCCTCCGGAGGCGTAGCCTGCGGCCAGGAGGTGGTTGTATGCGCGAGGCATCCTCATCAGAACGCCCGACCGCACCGGACCCGGGGCTCTTCGGCCCCTCGTCCGTGACCTGGCAGATGCACGGCGACCCGATGATGTGGGTCGCCGGTATCCGCGCCCTGTATCTGCAGGCGCTGCACCCCCGCGCGGTCCGCGGCGTCATGCAGAACTCCGACTTCCGCAAGGACGCGTGGGGCCGCCTCATGCGGACCGCCAACTTCGTGGGCACCATCTCGTACGGCACCACCGAGGTCGCCGAGCACGCGGGCGCACGCGTGCGGAAGATCCACACGATGATAAAAGCCACCGATCCCGGCACGGGGGAGCGGTACGGCGTCGACGAGCCCGAGCTGCTCCTGTGGGTGCACTGCGCCGAGATCGACTCCTATCTGCACGTCGCGCGCCGGTCGGGGTTCCGGCTCACCGGCGAACTCGCCGACCGGTATGTCGATGAACAGCGGGAGAGCGCCCGGCTCGTCGGCCTCGACCCCGACGGCGTACCGGCCTCGACCGCCGAGCTCGCCGCGTACTTCGAGCGCGTGCGGCCCGAACTGGCCGCCGGGCCCGAGGCGCGCGACGTCGACGACTTCCTCCAACGGCCGCCGACGCACCCCCTGTTGATCCCGGCGCGCGCCCTCCTGTGGCGGCGCGTGGCGAACCTCGCGTACGCCTCGTTGCCGCCGTACGCCCACGAGCTGTACGGCAGGACGGCCCCGCCGCCCGCCACCGTGACCCGGCGGCTCGGCACCACCGGCACCATCCTGCGCACCGTTCCCGCACGTCTACGCTGGCAACTTCCCCCGAAGCACATTCTGCGGGCCATGGCCAGGCTCGGGCCCGGCGCCCGGCCTGCCCCGTACAAACTCGACAGTCGGACAGCCATACTGGACGAGCCGGGGAGGGCGAGGCTAGGCAACGGGGGCGACGGACGGAGATGGCGGACACCAGGCTGATCCAGGGCCGGTACCGGCTACTGGACCTGATCGGGCGCGGCGGCATGGGCGAGGTGTGGCGTGCCCGCGACGAGTCACTCGGGCGCAGGGTCGCCGTGAAGTGCCTCAAGCCGATGGGGCCCCAGCACGACCAGTCCTTCACGCGTGTGCTGCGCGAGCGCTTCCGGCGCGAGGCACGGGTCGCGGCGGCGCTCCAGCACCGCGGCGTCACCGTCGTCCATGACTTCGGGGAGCACGACGGCGTCCTGTATCTGGTCATGGAGCTGCTCGAAGGACGCAACCTCAGTCAGCTCCTGGAGGACAACAAACAGCATCCGCTGCCCGTCGCGGACGTCGTGGAGATCGCCGACCAGGTCGCCGCCGCGCTCGCGTACACCCATGAGCAGGGCATCGTGCACCGCGACCTGAAGCCCGCGAACATCATGCGGCTCACGGACGGCACGGTGAAGATCTGCGACTTCGGGATCGCCAGGCTCGGCCACGACATCGGCTTCACCTCGCGCCTGACCGGCACGGGCATCGCGATGGGCACGCCCCACTACATGTCGCCCGAGCAGATCAGCGGCGCCCAGGTCGACCAGCGCAGCGACCTCTACTCCTTCGGGTGCGTGCTCTACGAGATCGCCACCGGGGCGCCGCCCTTCGACCTGGACGACGCCTGGGCGGTGCTCGTCGGCCACCGTGACACGCCGCCCGAGCCGCCGCGCAGGCACCGGGACGAGCTGCCCGAGTACTTCGAGAAGATCGTCCTCGACCTGCTCGCCAAGGAACCGGACGAGCGCCCCGGCGACGCACGCGAACTGGGGCGCCGCATCGTCACCGGCCGCACGGTCCCCTCGTACATCCCGACCGTCGTCACCCCGTCCGTGCGCCGCCCCGAGCAGCCGCCCTCGCGCGAGCCCCGGCTGCCCTCGTGGACCCGCGGCATGACCACCGGGCACAAGGCGAACGGCGCCTCCGAACTGCGGACGACGCCGCCCGACGCGGCGGCGGGCCTGACCGGCGAATGGATTCCGCGCGCCGACGCGCGCCGGGCCGCCGCCCCGCCCCGGCCCGAACGGCCCACACCGTCACCCGAGGTGGTCGCCACCCTCGTCAGCCGGCACAACGCGGGCCTGAGCCTCGGGCGCCTCGGCCGGTGGGCGGAGGCGGGCGAGGTGCACCGCGCGGTGGCCGCCGAGCGGGAGCACGCGCTGGGCCCCGACCACCCGGACACGCTCGCCAGCCGGTACGAGGTGGGCTTCACGCTCAGCCGCACCGGCCGGGCCGCCGACGCCCTGCGGGAGTACGGCCGCGTCGCCCAGGGCAGGGAGCGCACGCTGGGCCCCGAGCACCCGGACACGCTGGCCGCGCGGCAGGAAATGGCTTACGTCATGGGGCAGTTGGGGCGGCACTTCGAGGCCCACCAGGTCTACACGTCGGTCCTCGCCGTCCGGGAGCGGACCGCGGGCCCCGATCACCCCGACACCCTGCGCTGCCGGCACAACCTGGCATACAACCTCAGCAGGCTCGGCCGCCTGGAGGACTCCTACAAGCTGGCCCGCGACGTGGCGACAGCCCGGGCGCGCGTCCTCGGCGCCACGCACCCCGACACCCTCGTCACGCGATACGAAGTCGCTTACGCGCTCGGCCAGTTGGGGCGCTGGCCCGAGGCTCTCCAGACGTACCGCGAGGTCGCCGACGCGCGCGTGCGGGCGCTGGGCGCCGACCACCCCGACACCCTCGCCGCCCGCTACGAGGTGGGCATCAGCCTCGGCAGGCTCGGCCGCAGCGGCGAGGCCCTGGAGCTGTACCGCGACCTGATCGACGACCGCACCCGGGTGAACGGCCCCTCCGACCCCGAGACCCTGCGCGCCCGGCACGGCCTCGGCGTCAACCTCGGCCGCCAGGGCCGCTGGGAGGAAGCCCTCGCCGAGGCCCGCGACGTCTGCGCGATCCGTGAACGCGTCCTCGGCGGCGATCATCCGGACACCCTGGTGAGCCGCCGCGAGGTGGCCGTGGGTCTCGGCTGGCTCGGCCGCTGGGCCGACGCCCTGACCGAGTACCGCCGGGTCGCCGCCGCCCGCGAGCAGGTACTCGGCGCCGACCACCCCGACGCCCTGGCCAGCCGCAACGACGAGGCGCACTGTCTGGAGCAGCTGGGCCGCGGCACGGAGGCGGTCGAGCTCTACCGCCGGGTGGCGGCGTTGCGCCAGCGGCGGGCTACTGGGGGCCACTAGGCAGCGCCCCGAAGGGGCGCGGGGAACTGCGCGACCAGCCACGACGCGCCCGCAGGAGTCGGCCGAGGGGAGCCGACGCTCTCACCGCGCGGCGCGCGAACGTGTTACCAAGGGCTATGTCTCCTCGCGATCGATACGACACCGTCATCGTCGGCGGTGGTCACAACGGACTGGTGGCCGCCGCCTATCTCGCCCGCGCCGGACGTTCCGTCCTGCTCCTGGAGCGGCTCTCCGGGACCGGGGGCGCCGCCGTGTCCAGCCGCCCCTTCGCCGGTGTTGACGCCCGGCTCTCGCGCTACTCGTACCTGGTCAGCCTGCTGCCGCGGAAGATCGTCAGGGACCTGGACCTCGATTTCCGGGTGCGCACCCGGACCGTCTCCTCGTACACACCGACGGAACGCGACGGCGCGTCGACGGGACTCCTGGTCGGCGGTGGCGAGGCGCGCACCAGGGACGCGTTCGAGCGGCTCACCGGCGGGCCGCGTGAGTACGAGGCCTGGCGGGAGTTCTACGCGATGACGGGACACGTGGCCGAGCAGGTGTTCCCCACGCTCACCGAGCCCCTGCCCACCCGCGACGCCCTGCGCGAGCGGATCGGCGACGAGGCCGCCTGGCGCGCCCTGTTCGAGGAACCCATCGGCGCCGCCATCGAGGAGTGCTTCGCCGACGACCTGGTGCGCGGGGTGGTACTCACCGACGCCCTCATCGGCACGTTCGCCGACGCCCACGACCCGTCCCTGCGGCAGAACCGCTGCTTCCTCTACCACGTCATCGGCGGCGGCACCGGCGACTGGAACGTGCCCGTCGGCGGCATGGGCGCCCTCACCGCAGCCCTCGCCGCCTCGGCCCGCGCGGCGGGCGCCGAGCTCGCCACCGGCCACGAGGTCACCCGCATCGAGTCGGACGGACAGAGCGCCGAGGTCACGTACCGCACCGCTGAGCGCGAGGCCACCGTCGCCACCCGGCACGTCCTGGTCAACGCCTCACCCCAGGAGCTCGCCGCCCTCGTCGGCGACGCCCCGCCCGCCCCGGCCGAAGGCGCCCAGCTCAAGGTCAACATGCTGCTCGAACGGCTGCCGAGGCTGCGCGACTCATCGGTCGACCCGCACGAGGCCTTCGCCGGGACCTTCCACATCGGGGAGGGCTACGGCGAGTTGGGAGCCGCGTACGCGCAGGCCGCAGCAGGCGAGCTGCCCGCCGCGCCGCCCTCCGAGATCTACTGCCACTCCCTGACCGACCCCAGCATCCTCGCCCCCGAACTCGTGGAGCGCGGCTGCCAGACCCTCACCCTCTTCGGGCTCCACACCCCCGCCCGTCTCTTCGCCGAGGACAACGACGCCGTACGCGCCGAACTCCTGAAGTCGACCCTGGCGCAGTTGGACGCGCACCTGGCCGAGCCGCTCGCCGACTGCCTGGCCACCGACGCCGAAGGCCGCCCCTGCATCGAGGCCAAGACCCCGCTGGACCTGGAACGCGACCTGCGCCTGCCCGGCGGCAACATCTTCCACCGCGACCTCGCCTTCCCCTACGCCCAGGAGGACACCGGCCGCTGGGGCGTGGAGACACGGCACGCGAACGTCCTGCTGTGCGGGGCGGGCGCCGTGCGCGGTGGCGGGGTCAGCGGCATCCCCGGGCACAACGCCGCGATGGCCGCGCTGGGGGAGTAGGTACCGACCCGACCTCAGTCGGCCGAAGGGGCCCAGCCGACCGCCTCGATACGGGCCGCGTCGGCGGGCCGTGCCTCGTCGAAGACCGTACGGGCGCCGTCCTCGACCCGCAGCCCGTCGGCGTAGGCGCCGCGCCCCACGTAGAGCTGGTCCGTCGCGTACCGCCAGCGCAGCTTGACCCGTTCGCCCCGCCACGGCGAGAGGTCCGCGGCGAGGCGGTGCCAGACGCGCCCCGACCAGCCGGACGCCGTGCCGTCGGGGTGCTGCCGAGGGGGCGCCCCCCGGTGCTCGGTGGTGAACGGGACCGGCTGCCATGTCGTGCCGTCGTCGCGCGAGGCCTCCAGGCGCAGGGTGTCCGAACCCGGTTCGGTGTCCCACCACAGCTCGCACCGCAGCTTCGCCCGGTCCGTGGCCAGGGTGAGGGGCGGCAGGGTCAGGGTGGCCGTCGCCGCGTTCGCCATGCCGGAGAACCACGCGGTGCGCCCGCGCTCGGGACGCACCGGGACGGCGCGTGCCATGCGGTTCGCCGCGGCCACCCTGGGGGCCGAGCCGGAGCGCCAACTGCGCACCGGGTGGACCGAGTTGCCGAGGACGACGAGGAACGAGTCGGTCGTCGGGTCGAGGACGAGGGAGGTGCCGGTGAATCCGGTGTGGCCCGCGGTGCGCGGAGTGGCCATCGCGCCCATGTACCAGTGCTGGTAGAGCTCGAAGCCCAGGCCGTGCTCGTCCCCGGGGAAGGCGGTGTTGAAGTCGGTGAACAGCAGCTTCACGGACGCGTCCGTGAGGATGCGGGAGCGTCCGTACACCCCGCCGTTGAGCAGCGTGCGCCCGAGGATCGCGAGGTCCCAGGCGCAGGAGAAGACCCCCGCGTGCCCCGCGACCCCGCCGAGGCCGAAGGCGTTCTCGTCGTGCACCTCGCCCCACACCATGCCGCGGTCGAGGCCCGACCAGGGCAGCCGGGCGTCCTCGGTGGCGGCGGTCTTCGGCCGCCAGGAAGCGGGCGGGTTGAAGCGCGTGCGGCGCATCCCGAGGGGAGCGGTGATCTCGTCGCGGAGCAGTGTGTCCAGGCGGCGGCCGGTGATCTCTTCCAGGACCAGCTGGAGCGAGATCAGGTTCAGGTCCGAGTAGAGGTACTTGGTGCCGGGCGGGTTGAGGGGTGCCTCGTTCCAGATGAGGCGCAACTGGCCCTCGCGCGTCGGCTCCTTGAACAGGGGGATCCAGGAACGGAACCCCGAGGTGTGGGTGAGGAGCTGAAGGACGGTGATGTCCTGCTTGCCGGCGCCCCCGAAATCGGGGAGGTACGAGGCGACCTTCGCCTCCAGCTCCAGCCTGCCCCGCTCGATCTGCTGCACCGCGAGCAGCGAGGTGAACAGCTTGGAGACCGAGGCGAGGTCGAAGACCGTGTCCTTGGCCATCGGGATCTGCCGGTCGGCCGGCAGCTCGACACCGGTGTCGGTCTTCTCGTCGTACGCCGCGTAGCGCACGGCCTTGCCGATGGGCTGGTGCAGGGCGACCGTGCCGCCGCGTCCCGCGAGCAGGACGGCGCCCGCGTACCACGGGTGCTTGGGGGACGGGTCGAGGAACCGCTCGGCGTCGGCCACCAGTTGCCGCAGGTGCCCGGCGAGCAGCCCGGCGCGCTCGGGGGAGCCGGGCCGCAGCGTCGGACGCTTGGCCCCGGCCGCGGACTCCGCCGCCGCGGCAGGGCCCGCGGGGAACGGCACCAGCGCCAGCGCACCACCCAACGCCACGACGCGCGCGCCCAGTTGGCGTCTGCTCAGTCCGCCGCCCGCTCCGCCGGACGCCGCTCTGCCGGACGCCGCCCCGTTGTCCTCGGCCATGACCGTGCTCCCTCCTGGAACGCTCCTGGAACGCGTTCGGGCTGAAATTATCTTTCGGGATCACAAGAGACTGCTGAAACTTTCATGTCAGTGCCCGGCCCTGTCAACCACAGGCGCCCGCCAAAGATCTGACACTGCATCAGAAATTCTCTTCCGTCGTCCGGACGGCTGCGGCATCCTGCGCCCATGCAGACAGACCTGAGCAGGAAACTGGGGATCGAGCACGCCATCTTCGGCTTCACGCCCTTCCCTGCGGTGGCCGCCGCCATCAGCAGAGCGGGCGGATTCGGTGTGCTCGGCGCGGTCCGCTACACGGCGCCCGACGAGCTGGCCCGGGATCTCGACTGGATGCAGGAGCATGTCGGCGACCGGCCCTACGGACTCGATGTCGTGATGCCCGCCAAGAAGGTCGAGGGGGTGAGCGAGGCCGACGTCGAGGCGATGATCCCCGAAGGCCACCGCCAGTTCGTCAAGGACACTCTCGCCAAGCACGGCGTACCCGAGCTGGCCGAAGGGGAGGCGTCCGGCTGGCGCATCACCGGGTGGATGGAGCAGGTCGCCCGCAATCAGCTCGACGTCGCCTTCGACTACCCGATCAAGCTCCTCGCCAACGCGCTCGGTTCCCCGCCCGCCGACGTCATTCAGCGCGCCCACGACCATGACGTCCTGGTCGCCGCGCTCGCGGGCAGCGCCCGCCACGCCCGCAAGCACGCCGACGCGGGCATCGACATCGTCGTCGCGCAGGGCTACGAGGCAGGCGGCCACACCGGCGAGATCGCCTCCATGGTCCTGACGCCGGAGGCCGTCGAGGCCGTCGCGCCGCTGCCGGTGCTCGCGGCGGGCGGCATCGGCAGCGGCGAGCAGATCGCGGCCGCGTTCGCGCTCGGCGCGCAGGGCGTGTGGCTCGGCTCCCTGTGGCTCACCACGACGGAGGCCGACATGCACTCGCGGGCCCTCACCGAGAAACTCCTGGCGGCGGGCTCGGGCGACACGGTCCGCTCACGCGCCCTGACGGGCAAGCCCGCACGCCAGTTGCGCACCGAATGGACCGACGCCTGGGACGACCCGGACGGACCCGGCACGCTGCCCATGCCGCTGCAGGGGCTCCTGGTCGCCGAGGCGGTCTCGCGTATCCAGAAGTACGAGGTCCAGGCGCTGCTCGGCACACCCGTCGGGCAGATCGTCGGCCGCATGAACAGCGAACGCGGTGTCCAGGCCGTGTTCGACGACCTGACCAGCGGGTTCGAGCGCGCCATCGACCGCGTGAACCGCGTCGCCGGACGCGACTGACGCCTGACGACCGACGACAGACGACCGACGAGACGGAGGAGAGGTCCTAATGAGCAGCATGCCGGGCAGCACGCCCCCCAACGGCTTCTGGGCGCAGGCCGAGGCGGACCCGGACCGCGTGGTCCTGACCGCGCCCGACGGCGAGGAGTGGACCGCGCGGCGCCTGCACGCGGCGACCAACCAACTCGTGCACGGGCTGCGCGCCGCGGGCCTGGAGCGCGGCGACGCCTTCGCCGTCGTGCTGCCCAACGGCGTCGAGTTCCTCACCGCGTATCTGGCGGCATCCCAGGCCGGTCTCTATCTCGTCCCGGTCAACCACCACCTGGTCGGACCCGAGATCGCCTGGATCGTCGCCGACTCCGGGGCGAAGGTGCTGATCGCGCACGAGCGGTTCGCGCGGGCGGCGACCGACGCCGCCGACGAGGCGAAGCTCCCGGCCACGCACCGGTACGCCGTGGGCGACGTGCCCGGCTTCCGCCCCTACCCCGAACTCCTCGCGGGCCAACCGGAGTCGGCGCCCGCGGACCGCACGCTCGGCTGGGTCATGAACTACACCTCGGGCACGACGGGACGCCCGCGCGGCATCCGCCGCCCGCTGTCCGGCAAACTCCCCGAGGAGTCCTACCTCGGCGGCTTCCTCGGCATCTTCGGCATCAAGCCCTTCGACGGCAACGTGCACCTCGTCTGCTCGCCGCTCTACCACACCGCGGTCCTCCAGTTCGCGGGCGCGGCCCTGCACATCGGCCACCCCCTGGTCCTGATGGACAAGTGGACGCCCGAGGAGATGCTGCGCCTCATCGACACCTACAAGTGCACGCACACCCACATGGTGCCGACCCAGTTCCACCGCCTCCTCGCGCTGCCGGACGCGACGAAGGCGGCGTACGACGTGTCATCCATGCGGCACGCCATCCACGGCGCCGCGCCCTGCCCCGACCACGTCAAACGGGCGATGATCGAGTGGTGGGGCGAGTGCGTCGAGGAGTACTACGCGGCCAGCGAGGGCGGCGGCGCGTTCGCCACCGCACAGGACTGGCTGAAGCGGCCGGGCACCGTCGGCAAGGCCTGGCCCATCAGCGAACTCGCCGTCTTCGACGACGACGGCAACCCGCTGCCGCCCGGTGAACTCGGCACTGTCTACATGAAGATGAGCACCGGCGGATTCTCGTACCACAAAGACGAGTCCAAGACGAAGAAGAACCGCATCGGCGACTTCTTCACCGTCGGGGACCTCGGCTACCTGGACGAGGACGGCTACCTCTACCTCCGCGACCGCAAGATCGACATGATCATCTCGGGCGGCGTCAACATCTACCCCGCAGAGATCGAGTCGGCGCTGCTCACGCACCCGGCCGTCGCGGACGCGGCCGCGTTCGGCATCCCGCACGACGAGTGGGGCGAGCAGGTCAAGGCGGTGGTGGAGGCGGCCGAAGGCCACGAGGCGGGCGACGCGCTCGCCACCGAGATCCTCGACCACTGCGAACGCCGGCTGGCCGGCTACAAACGCCCCAAGAGCGTCGACTTCATCGAAGCCATGCCGCGCGACCCGAACGGCAAGCTCTACAAGCGGCGCCTGCGGGAGCCGTACTGGGAGGGGCGGGAGCGGGCGCTCTAGCCACACACCCCCGCCCGCCCGGCCGGCACCGCGCCGCGGTGCCGACCGGGCGAGGGGTCGGTCAGTGGGCTTCGAGCGGGCCGAGGAGCCATGACCCGGCCGAATGCGGGTCGTCGTCGAAGTAGAACTCCCGGATGGCCTCGAGGAGTTCCTCCCGTTCGATCGCGCCGTCCGTGTCGTAGTCGAGGCGTCCGAAGACCTCGCGCGCGTCCGCCTCCGGCAGGTTCATCAGGGCCCCGCTCCAGCGCACCTGCTCGTCACGGGTCAGTTTGCCGTCGCCGTCCGCGTCCGCGATGTCCATGATCGCGTCGAGGAACGGCACGTACCCGTCGTCGAAGGACTCGGGAGTCTCCAGGAGCCCGGCCGTGAACGCGGACTTGTACTCCGCCTCGCTGATGCGGCCGTCCTTGTCCACGTCGGCGACCAGCGCGAGGTGCTCCCACAGCCCCAGGGAAAGCTCGCGCAGCCGCGACAGCGGCTTGGAGTCGGGGCCGTGGCCGAAGGCTTCGCCGAGCCGGGCCACGGACCTCTCGAAGTCCGCGCGCTCGATGAACCCGTCGCCGTCGTCGTCGTACGTCGCGAACCTCCGGGACAGCTTGCGGTCCAGGAACGCGGATGCCTTCACCATGGATCCTCCCCTGAGAGACGTCCCCGCCTTTGGAGACGGCCCCACCTTTCTAACGGAGCCGGCCGGGTCCGCCCAGGGAGCGCGGGGCTCCTTCCAGGACGTTCCCGGCCGGCCTCGGTGAGGTCAGGGGACGAGGCCTCAGCGGCGCTCGCGCACCTTCACCACCTTCAGCTTCGGGTCCCGCATGATGTCCTTCTCGCAGAACCGCGACGTCACCCAGCGCTCATCGGCGTACAGCCGCGTCTGATCGCGGTAGTGCGGCGAGTTCGGGTTGGACGACTGCGAGTAGGTGAGCAGCGTGCGTGCCTTCGGGCAGTGGCTCTTGTCCCAGCCGACCGCCTGGATATGGCTCGAACCGTGTGCCACCTCGGTGTAGCCGCCGCCCTTCGCGTCCCACACCGGCTCGACCTTGTTCCACACGCCGATCGACTCCGTGCCGCCATGGATGGGCAGCCGCTCCCCGCCGCGTACGACGAACTGGTTCCTGGCCAGCGGCGCGTCGAGCGCGATGCCCGCCCCGCGCAGCTCGGACACCGCGTCGGCCAGCGCGGTCGCGAAGCCCGGCGCGGCCGTGTCGAGGGTGTTCGGCGTACGCACCGGGTCGGCGGCGGAGAACGGCACCTTCCACAGCTGCGCGTTCGGCACGGCGGCGACCAGCTTGCGCCAGAACCGGTCGAAGAGCAGGGCACCCCTGCTGTCCGTGTCCATGTCGTGGTCCCACGCCTTGAGGGCGGCGCAGGCCCTGCGCACGTCAACAGCCTTGCCGTCGCTGCCCGTTGCCTTGCCGCCCGGCAGCGCCGCGCACGCACGCGCCGCGTCGTCGGCGGCCAGGTCGCCCGCGGGGGCACGGTTCGCGAACTGCTGCTTCTGCAGGTCCTCGACCGTCAGGCCGCCCTGCTTCGCCATCGCGGCGACATCCTCGACGGCGCCGCGCGTGCGCATGGAGCGCTGCGTGCCGATCGTCCCGAAGACCCGCTCGTAGCCCGTGATCGGCCGGTCGGCGTTGGTCAGCCAGGCGCTGTCGTTGGAGTTCTCCGCGTACGGCGCGTCCTTGAGGGTGGGCATCTTCGACGGGCCGAAGATGCCGGGCTGCACGGCGTCCTTGTCCGAACCGATCGCGCAGTCACCCCGCGAACCGTCCAGCACGGCCACGCCCGACGCCGGATACGTCACCTTGCCCAGGTCCGTGGAGCAGCGCTCGGCCAGGTCGTCGGTGATGCGGGGCAGCACCTGCGACTGGCTCAGCAGCGAGTGGCCCTTGCGGTCCGCCGCGATGGTGTTGACCCAGGGCAGGCCCTGCGTGTCCCGCAGCGCCTTCAGCACGCCGTCGGTGGAGCGGGCCTTGCCGAAGCCGAGGTTGGTGTCGGTGCCGCGCAGGTTCACGGCGTTGGGGTCGTTCAGGGCGTACGCCGTCTTCGCCGACCAGGGCAGCGGAAGCTGTGCGCCGAGGCCGGTGGTGACCGGGCCGTACCGGGTCCACCACTGAGTGCGGGTCACGGGGCTGCCGTTCTTGACCGGCACCTCGACCGTCCGCTTCGTCATCTTCTCCGGCTTGCCGTCCACCAGGTAGGTGGTCGGGTCGGCGGGGTCCAGCGTGAGCTGATGCAGATTGAGGGTCACGCCGGTCGCCACCGTGTGGCTCCACGCCACATCACCGTTGAAACCGATGTTGATGACGCTCGTGCCGAGCAGCGAACCGCCCGAGACGTTCAGCTCGCCGGGGATGGTCTGCTGCGACTGCCAGAAACGCCGGCCGCCCTGCCAGGGGTAGTGCGGATTGCCGAGCAGCAGCCCCTTGCCGTTCGCGGTGGTCTTCCCGCTGAACGCGACGGCGTTGGAGCCCATCACGGCGTCCTCGGCCGAGAAG
Source organism: Streptomyces sp. NPDC055099 (assembly GCF_053607685.1). Taxonomy (NCBI): domain Bacteria; kingdom Bacillati; phylum Actinomycetota; class Actinomycetes; order Kitasatosporales; family Streptomycetaceae; genus Streptomyces; species Streptomyces sp. NPDC055099. Next base: position 225,232 of record NZ_JBSGUA010000010.1, read on the forward strand.
AGATCACGCGCGGCCTTCGCCGTGCGCTCGGGATCGGCCTCGCGGTCCGGGGCGTCGGCGCCCGGCGGCTGCGCGGCGGTGATGCCGTCGATGCCGCGCCCCTGACCGCCGAGCACCTGGACGGCGAAGCCCTGCCGGGCCACGTCAAGGGCGGTGATCGGGCGCAGCCACTTGGCGCCCGCGCAGGCGGGGTCGGTGACGCGGTTCTGCTTCAGCCAGGCGTTGTAGCCCGCCGCGAAGCCGCTCATCAGCTTCTTCGACGTGGCGCTCGGGCCCGCCGGGGCGGGCTGCTCGAGGAGCTTCTCCACCGTGCGCGTGTCCCGCACACCGCCGAAGTAGAGGTCGCTGGCGAGGTTCGTGGTCGCCGAGGACAGCGAGCCGTCCGGCTTGCCGTCGGCGCCGAAGTGGCGTGACCGTTCCCCGCGCACGGTCACATACCCCTCGGCGAGGGTGCACACCTGGTCGGCGGCCTGCGCCCAGCCGGTGCCGAAGCCGAGGTTCTCGTAATCCTTGGCGAGGATGTGCGGGATGCCGTACTGGGTGTAGCGCAGGGTGGCGGACAGGCCGCCGCCGGACGGGCGGACGTCACGGTCCTCCGCCGCGCCCGCGGTGGCGGCGGAGGACGGCAGGAAGGCCGCGGCGGTCAACAGGCTGATGCCCAGGGCCGTGAGGCGTCTGGTGCGGGTACGCACACGCATGGTGCCTCCCAACAGAGGTGAGGGAAGGGGCGGTTGAGCGTACCAAGCGGTATGTCCCTTGATCGAGTAGTGCGACGGGCCGGGTTCGCACCTCGTACGAGTCGGGTTCGCACTCCGTCTCTGGAGCCCTGGCAGCGCTTCACCCTGGACGGGCGTCGCCCTGGGCGTGCTGCTCACCGTCGCCATGGGGGCGAGGCTGTTCCAGGTCGATACCAACATGGACCGCATTGACGCCCTGGCGCAGCGCCTGGACACAACGAAGTCCGAGACCAGACGGGGTGCGTTCTGTCCGCTCTACCAGCTGCCTTTCCAGTCGAAGTCCCAGGCGGGCCGCAAGCGTTCGACGATCCCGAGGCTTACGACTATGCGTGCAGGTCAGCGAGGACGGTTATGCGGCGCTGCGCTGCGACGAGTTCGGACGGCTAGAAGTAGCCGTTCAAGCAGAGTGAGAAGGGATACCTCATGCACCCACGCAGGCGCACTCTGTGAAGTGATCTCAGAAGCGCCCCCTCTTCCTTCGGGACGAAGAGGTCGTGGGTTAAAATCCCGCCACCCCGACAGCTGAAACACCAGGTCAAGCCCGGTTTCCAGAAATGGAAACCGGGCTTGACTCGTTGTCTGGGGCCGCTTGGGGAGTGAGCGGGGAGTGGATCTCGGCAGTGAGTCTCGATATGCCGGAGCGCAGGCAGATGTGCCAGGGCACTCTCCGCCTTGATTCGAATGGGTTTCTGGCCGGGAGGTTCATGTATCGAGGCGTCAAGGACTCAGAGGCCGAACCGCGGCCAGGCCCAAAGGGCCCATCAGGTGAGCGGGGACGCCGCCCCTCATGCCTCACACGCCGCTGCCACAGGATTCGCCACAGGCCGGCACACGTCCGTGGCATTTTCGGCCACTAACCGACGGCGCCCGTATGCGCCGCGTAACCTCACGGGCATGGGGGCATCAGCATCCGGTGCAGGTCAGGACGCCGACGAGGAGGCGCGGCGGCGGCTGAACGCGTACACGTACCTCAGCGCGCCCGAGCGGCTGGAGCACGTCGCGATCATGCGGGTCTTCTGCGGAACGCTGCTGGCGGATCTCGCCGTCCCGGACATCATGGCGAAACTGCGCCAGACCGGTGCTTCCGCCGCAGGACTCGACGCCGACACCCTCACAGTCCGACTGGAGCAGCTGGTCCAGTGGGGAAACCTGCTCCGCAGCAGCCACACGGTGAACGCGTCCAGCATCAGCGAGTACCAGCGTTCCCGCTCGCGCTACCAGCTGTCGAAACTGGGCGAACGTATCCAGCGGGACGCCGACGGGGTCCTGGCCGAAGCCGACGCCGCCCGCGAGGTGAGCAACGAACTGCTGGCACTGGTCGAGCGCGGACTACGGGAGCTGGCCGACCTCGTGACCGCGCCGGGCGGCGTCGAGCCACAGAACGGACTGGAGCGGATCAGCACGCTGTTCGTACAGTTCACCGAGTTTGCGGATTCCATACGCGACTTCTACGCCTACCTCGGCCAGGTGCTGTCCCGCTATGACCTGGACAGCGCCGAGTACCAGGGCTTCAAGGAGCTGCTCCTGGACTACGTCGAGGCGATCACGGAGGACGTGGCGTTCCGCGCGCCTCGGATTTCGGCGGCATTGGACACCCTGTGGCCGCACATTCCGGCTCTGCTGAACCGACTGGACTCCCACGCCCAGGGGCTCACCGGGCTCTCGGCGCAGGCACAGGGAGAAAGCCGCCCGGACGTCCGGATCCAGCGCAGCCGGGGCCGCGAATTCGCGGACTGGGAGGGCCTGCGCGGCTGGTTCAGCAACACCGACGGTCAGGGCAGCCAGGTCGACCAGCTACGCGATGCCACCCTGCGTGCGTTGCAGTCGCTGCTCGCCAACGCCAAGCGGATGCTGCGGTCGGCCACCGGGGAGATGTCCCGGCGCAAGGATCTGCTTCGGCTGGCCCGCTGGTTCGACGAAGCGGCGCCGCGGGACGCACACGACATAGCCGTCGCCGCCTTCGGGCTGTACGGCGCCCGCCATCTGGGCATACCTCCGGCCACCGACGAGGTGGTGCCCGCCTACACAAGCTGGTGGACCGGTCCGGTGGTCGAGGTGCCGGTTGCCCTGCGTGAAAGAGGCAGCCGGGCCCAGCGGGGCCGGGCCTCAGCGGTGGAGGACCACTCCGCGCAAAAGCATTTGCTGAGGGAGGCAGCCCGTCAGCGGGCGGCGGCCAGAGCAGCGGCAGCCGACGAACTGCGCAGCGCGTCCGGCCGGTTCGCCGAGGTACGCCTCACGTCAGCAGCGCTCGGCCTGCTCCTGGAGCTGCTGGCCACAGCGCTCGGAAACGCACAACTCAGCAGGCCCGTCAGCGCGGACGGGGAGATGACGGCGGGGTTCGACCTCGACTCGGCCAGCAGTGAAGACGCCGAACTGCGTATCCGCCTCACCGTGCGCCGGACGGCGGGCACGCAAACAGTGCTGTACTCGGCCGACGGCGACCTATTGCTCGACGATCTGGAGCTGGACATCGGTCGCCTCTCCGCCGCGGTCGACGGCGAAGCGGAGGCGAGCGTGTCATGACCCTCCCCTCGACTCACGACGTAGCCCTGGCAGCCGAGCGCCGCACCGCAGCCCGGCTGCTGCTCGCCCACCCGCTGATCGCGTCGGACGGCCCCCACGCCGACCTCTTCCCGCTGATCCGCAGGCACGCCGACTGGCTGGGCAAACGGTTCCAGCAAGTGCTCGGCTACCGCCTGCTGGTCGACAGCTCCTACGCCCGGCTGTTCAAGGCGGGGCTGGGGGCGGGCTCGGGTCATCGGCTGGAGCGCTCCACCGGCACCCCGTTCACCCCACACACGTACGCCTGCCTCGCGCTGGCCCTGTCCGTGCTGGTGACCGCGCCCGAGCAGATGCTGCTGTCACACCTGGTCGCCGATATCAGGGCTGCCGCAGCCGACGCCGGGATCGAGCTGGAGGAAACGGGCCGAGCGGCCGGGAAGCGCACCCTGGTCGCGGCTCTGCGCCAGCTCGTCGACTGGGGCGTGCTCATCGAGACCGAGGGCCATGTGGCCGCGCTTGCACAGGAGGCGGGCGGAGAAGCCCTGATCACGATAGACCGGGAGCTGGCACGCGTGGTCGTCGCCGGCCCGCTCTCCCAGGCACGGGACGGCGCCGACCTGGTCCGGCGGGCAGCGGACCCGGGCTTCGGCGGACCACGCACCTACGTGCGCCGGATGCTCGTCGAGACACCCGTCGTCCACCTCGACGAGCTGACGAACGCCGAGCGCGACTGGCTGCGCACCCGGCAGCGCCGGGAAGCCCAGGCTTTCTCCGAACTCCTGGGCCTGGAGATGGAGATCCGTGCCGAGGGCGTGGCGCTGGTGGACCCCGAGGAGGAGCTCACGGATCTGCACCTGCCGGGCACCGGGACCGTCGCACAGGCCGCGCTGCTGCTGACGGAACGGCTCGTGGAACGGCTTCGGCCGCAGGAACCGGGGCATCCGGCGACCGGCGGCACGCTCGTCATCGGGATGGCCGTCCCTGACGGCCTGGTGGACGAGGTGCTGGCCGGGCTGGTCACCGAGTACGGGCAGCGCAGCAACTGGCAACGCGGCTACCTGGAGGACCTTCCCTCCCTGCGAGAGGCCGTACTGGACCTGCTGGTCCGCATGCGGCTGATGGCCCGCGCGGGCCGGCTGCGCGCCGAGGGCGAAGGACTGCCGGACGGTTACGTCGAAGAGGCGTCGGAAGGCCGCACAGTGACCGATGTCCATGGTGCACGGCCCGGCGGCGACGGCTGGGTGCTGCTGGCAGCAGCGGCCCGCTACGCCACCCGAGTCACGGTGCGCCCGGCCACCGCAGCCGGCAAAGACACAAACGTTCAAGAGGAGTTGCCGCTATGACCACCGACGCGCGTGGCCTCGTTCCGCTGCCGCGTTCCAGCGCTGCGACACCCACCGGCCCTGCGACGACCGCCAGCACCCGCTTCCGGCTGCACCGGGCGGGCATCCAGAACGTCTGGCAGTACGACGAGCAGGAGTTCTCCTTCGGCGACGGACGGCTGCTGCTGCGCGGCAAGAACGGCGCGGGCAAGTCCAAGGCCCTGGAGATGCTGCTTCCATACCTTTTGGACGGCGACTCCCGGGCATTGGACGCGACCGGCACCGGCCGCACCACACTCGCCTGGCTGATGCTGGACGGGTTCGAGCAGACCAACCGTCTCGGGTACCTGTGGGTGGAGCTCCGGGGCACTGCCGACGACGGCGGTCACCGCCACCTGACGCTCGGTGCCGCCATCCGCGCCTCGAAGTCGACGCAGAAGGCGCTGCCGACGTTCTTCGTCACCCCGCTGCGTATCGGTGAGGACCTGCACCTGGTCGAGGCCGGTAAGCCGCTGCCGGTCGACCGGCTCAAGGAGATCGTCGGCTCCGACAACACGACCGACCGTGCGGTTCAGCACCGCTCGCGCGTGGCCCGGGAACTGTTCGGCATCACCGACGCGACGCGCTACCGCAACCTCACCCAGCTCCTCCACCGGCTGCGGCGCCCGACGGTCGGCGACCGCATCGAACACGGGGGCCTGGTCTCCCTGCTGAGCGAGACCCTGCCGGGGCTCGACGAGGACGTGGTCGAGAAGGTGGCACGCAACCTCCACGACCTCGACGCCGTACGGGACGAACTCGGCCGCCTGGAACGCACCGACGCGGCCTTGCGCACGTTCCTCACCAGTTACCGCGGCTACCTGGCCGGAGTTCTGCGCACCTCTGCCCAGAGAGTGAGCCACGAGCTGGGCGTCCTCGCTCAGCGGCGCCGGGCGGCCGGAGACGCCGCACAGCGGACGAGCGACCTGAGGACGCAGGAGGAGGAGTCGGAGTGCCGACTGGAGACCCTGCGCGACGAGGAACAGAACGCCCGGACCGACCTGGCCGCCCTGCACGCCAGTCACGCCTACCGCAGCCTGCGCGAACTGTCGGAGCGCCGCGGCACGGTGGAGGCGCTGCACACCGCCGCCACTGCCGCGTTCACCACCCTGAGCAACGCCCACGACGCGGAGGAGGGCTCGGCGGACCGGCTGGCCGAAGGTGTCGAACGCCTCGGAAGCCGACTGGCCGAGCTGGGAACCGAACACCGGGAGCTGCTATCGCAGGCGGAGAAGGCCGGGCTTCCCACCGGCCATCTCGGCGAGGCGGTGGCTCTGCCACGCACGGTTCTCGCCCAGGCCACCGAGACCGAGCTGACGACTCCGGAAGGGGAGACGCGCACCGTACGGCACCGGTCGGTGGCCCGCGTGGACACGGTCACGGCACAGGGAGGGCTGCGGTCCTGGCAGAACCAGTTGGAGGACGCCGAGGCGGTCGCCAGAAACCGGGCCCGGATGGTTCAGGAGGTGACCCGCCTCATCTCACGGGCGGACGAGGCCCGGGTCGGGGCGGCTCAGGCCGATGCCGAGCGGGAACGGCTGGAGGGCGAGGCGGAAGAGGCCGCCGGCCATGTCGAGGGCAGCCGTGAGAAGGTCACTGAGGAGAGCGGCGCCTACTCCCGCCAAGTCGCCGAGTGGGCGGGGCGCACTCAGACTGCGCTGGGTCCCGACTGCCCGTCCCTGGACGCCGTCCACACCACCGTCGGCCACGAAGTCTCTACCGACGCGCCGTTCGCGGACCGCACGCTGCCGCCCGACATCGACGGCCAGGCGTGGCGAACCGCTCAGGCCGCGCTCGAACCGTACGGCGAGGAACTCACCGGACGCCGGGACGCCCTGGCACTTGGCGTCAACCGGCTCGGCGAGGCACTCGACCACCTGGCGGAGCAGAAGCGGGACTGGGAACAACGTACCGACCCCGAGCCGCCGGCCCCGCACCATCGTGCCGCCGCGAGGACGCCGGGCAGTGGAGCCCCCTTCTATCGGCTCGTGGACTTTGTGGACGACCTGGCTCCGGCCGACCGAGCCGGGCTGGAAGGGGCGCTGGAGGCGAGTGGAATCCTGGACGCGTGGGTGAGTGCGGGCGGCGTCCTTCTCGATCCGCGCACCCGGGACACCCTTCTCCAGCCGGGTCCTGTGCTGTCCGACGGGCCGACTCTCGCCTCAGCCTTGCGCCCAGCCCCTGAACCGGGTTGCGGCGTCACCTCCGAGCAGGTGCGGGGTCTCCTGGCCACCATCGCACTCGCATCGGCTCAGGAGACCACCGCGCACAACGCGGTTTTCTACGACGGAAGTTGGCGTCTGGGCGTACTCAACGGTCGTCATGACAAGGGCGACACCGAGTATGTGGGGGCCGCCGTACGCGCCGAGACTCGGCGACGCATCCTCGCCGAGTTGGAGGAGCGGATCGCGCAGACGGAACAGCGGCTGGCCGATGTCCGCGAGGAACTCGCCGCAGCGGATGCCATGCGTCGGGCTCTCACGCTTGCGGAACGGGACTTCCCCAGGGCACGGAATCTCGCGGACGCCTGGAGCAGGACCGAATCAGCCGAGCGGACCCTGCGCGACCTGACCGCCAAGGCAACCCGGGCGGCACGGCTGGCCGAGGAGACACGCGCTCTCGCGGTATCGGCGCGGACCGAGGCGGAGGCCACCGCGACCACCCACGACCTGCCCGGCGACCCGGCCGCCCTGGACCGTGTGCGTACCGCACTTGCCGGTCTGCTCAGCGGCGTCGGGCATCTGCGCAGGGCAGTCAGCGGCACGGGCGAGCGGCTCGGTACGAACCAGGCCGATGCCGACCGGTACGGACGCGCCCAAGAGGATCGCCTGGCGGCGGACGAGAGCTACCGGCTCCACCTCGCCGGGCTGCGCACCGCTGAACAGGACCTGCGCACCCGCGAGGAGGCCATCGGATCGTCCGAGGAGGAGATCCTCTCCCGCGAGCAGGAGGCCAAGCAGCGCATCGCGAACGCCGTCCGCAGCCTGCCCGGGGCGCAACGAGCCCGCGACGACCTCCACGACCTGCGCGTGCGCGCGGAAGAGGACGAGAAACGCCTGCGCGGGACCCTGGCGGACCAGGAGGCGGCCGTCATCGAGACCGGCAGCACTCTGCGCGGTGCCCTCAGCCGACCCGAGGTGGTGCTCGGCGCCGGTCTCGATCGTTCCTCGCTACCCGAGTACATGTCGGACGATCCGAGCGTGGACGTCCGCAGCCGTCTGCGCGCGCTACGGGCTCTCGCCGAGGCCGTAGAACAGGCCCTCGGCCGCCCGAAGGGCGAGGTGTCGGACAGTACCCTCCTCAACCGTCACACCGATCTGCGCGACCAACTGGCCGGCGGATTCGACGCGCAGATGGAGGAGCGCGACGGGATCAAGGTGTGCCGCCTGGTCGACGACCACGGTTCCCATGACGTCGCGGCCGTGGGCGAGCGGATCGCTGTCCAGGCGGCGGAGGCCCGGGGACGGCTCACCGAGCGCGAACGTGAGGTCTTCCAGCGGTTCCTGACCGGTGAGCTCGGCGACCACCTCTCGGCACAGGTCATCACCGCGGCGAACCTGGTCGCAGCTCTCAACGACACCCTGCGGACCGTGCGCACCTCCCACGGCCTCGGCGTCGAGCTGCTGTGGAAGCTGGACGAGGACGTGGACGCGGATGTGCGCGCGGCCGTCGAGTTGCTGCGCAGTCCGTCGAGCCTCAGGACGCGCGAGGAGACCGAGCAACTCCGCGAAGTCCTGCAACGCCGGATCGAGGACGCCCGACTCGCCGACCCGTCAGCCGGTTACGCCGCCCATCTGCGGGCCGCGCTGGACTACCGCGACTGGTTCCGTTTCCACACCTTCGTGGTCGAGGACGCGGCCCCAGGCCGCCGTCGGAAACTGACCGGCCGGACAGGTCTCAGCCAGGGCGAACAACGCGTGCTCTCCTACCTCGTGCTCTTCGCCGCAGCAGCCGCCCACTTCACCAGCCTCGCCGAGTCGGCACCGCATGCGCCACGCCTGATTCTCCTGGATGACGCCTTCGCCAAGGTCGACGAACCCACCCATGGCCGACTGGGCCGTATCCTCGTCGACCTCGATCTCGACTTCGTCCTCACCAGCGAGCGGCTCATGGGCAACTGGCCCGAGGTTCCGTCCCTGCACATCTATGAGTGCCTCCGTGACCCTCATGTCCGAGGCGTGGCCACCCTGCACTACACCTGGAACGGTCGGCACCGACGTCTGGTGTCCGTATGAGCGGGCTGCCCGCCGCAACGCGCGACTGGCTGACGGGACCTGGACTCACCCGGCTCTGGAAGGGGGTACGTAAACGCCTGGAGAGCAACGGCGTTCAGGCCACGGGTTCGCTCCGGCTGACCGCGATGAACGCCCAGGAACGCAACGACCTGTCTCTCCTGCTGGGCAAACCTCTCACAGGTGCCGCCGTGACCATACGGCTCGACGTGCTCGACGCACGGCTACGCGCCTCGGCCGCCGGAGTCGGCCTCAGACAGACCCTGGAGGAACTCGGCCCGCCACTCACCGACCGCCGTGCCGCCCGCGCGGACGTGGCAGCACGACGAGAGCAGGTGTGGTCGTCCCTTGCTTCGTCACTGGATGCCTCCCCACTCGCCAACCAGGAATGGCCCCGACAGTGGTACGACCTGCTGCGTCGTGCCGGTGTTCCGAGAGGAGTGACGCCCGAAGCGGCGATATGGACACTCCAGCAGGCGATCCAAGTCCTCACTGCTCTCCTCGGACCCGAGGGACCTGAACGCAACGGCACACGCGGCCGAGGAGAACTCGCCGCCATGACGACCGGCTCCGCGCACGGCCTGGACGACGGCACCTGGCTCGCACGCCTCGTCCAACGCGGGGTCGCCCTCGCCCATGGCACCGAGTTCCCCGACGACGCGGCCGGCCGACGCGCTCTGTGGCGGCTGGTGTCCGTCACGCCGGACGAGGTCTCCAGCACGGTGCTCACCTATGGGCTGCGGCCCGACGGCGAAGGCTGGCGGGAGCGTGCTCTGCGGGAGCGAGCCGACCATCACGCCGAGGTTCACGTCACACCCCGCGACCTGCATGACCTCCGGCTGCAGCTCCCCGCCGCAACGCTCATCCACATCTGTGAGAATCCGCGCGTGGTGGAAGCCGCGGCGGACGCGGCCTGCGTCCAGCCCATCGTGTGCACCTCCGGCAGCGCCGCCACAGTGGTCATTACGCTTCTCGACGCCCTCGCCGCCACGGGTTGCCGCTTCGCCTACCACGGCGACTTCGACTGGCCCGGGATCGCTCTCGCCAACCGGGTCATCCGCCGCTACGAAGCCCGACCGTGGCGCATGGGCACCGCGGACTACGAGCACCTGGCCGCTCGCAGCCAGGCTGAGGGCACCCCTCAACTGGCACTCGACGGCCAGCCGGTCGACGCGGACTGGGACTCGGATCTCGCCCCTGCCATGACCGCCCTCGGCGTCGCGCTCCATGAGGAGGCCACTCTCGACCTCTTGGTGGCCGACCTGTCACGCCAGGCGTAGAGACGACGGCACCATGCCGGGCCCCGGGAGCCGACCTGTTCCGAAGCACCCCCCGGCCTGGGCGGGTTTCCGACTCGGACACTGCCCCGGAGTCGGAAGCGGCAGCAGAGCTAGCGCCATGCCGTCCCCCGGAGCCCTGTGACGGCGGCGTGCCTCCGCCCTGGCGCCAGGGCGGAGTAGAGAACGGCCGCGGCGGAGGTGCTCGCGATGACCTGATCGGAAGGCGGATTCAAGGCGATCAGAGCTGCGGGCGTGCCGACGATGGTGGTGAAGGCGCGGAGATCGGCCGTGCGCTGACGCGTCGACATCTTTCTCACGTAGCGATTTTTTTGCGGCTGGAGTATTAGTCCCGCAGCCGCAGTTCGAGCGCTTCGCGACACGTGCGTCGCGATCAACTCATGGGCCTTGTGTATTGCCGCATCTCGTGTTTGGGCATACCGGAGCTTCAGCGCGTGCCGGTCATCATCACCCTGGCTGGGTTCGCGACTGGCTCGGTGATGAGTTCGACATTCACGACCCTGTCGTCGTCATCGAAGTTGAGCCGGACTACGGGCTCGTGGTCCTCGGCAGTGTGCGCTCCGACGTGGCAGTGCGCCGACCGCGTGATCGGCCGTGAGGCAGGCATCGATTTCGAAGAGCGCCTATTTCATCTCGACCGGGACATTGCCCAGAAAGACCGGGCGATCGGTGCAGTGATGGCCGCAGCGGCACAGGACGACGACAATCCGGAAGAGGCCATCCGTATCGCGACGAAGGCGCTCAGGGACCAGCGCACCGAACTGGCCGCTCAGCGAGAGCAGGTCGCCGCATGGCGTGGCGAGAGTCTCGCTGCACGGGGACGGGCCGATGAGCTCCAGCGCCTGGCCGACACGGCTGCGAAGCGTCTGGCGATGAATCTCGATGACATGGCCGAGATCGTCGGCATGATGAACATCAAGATCACGCTTCTCGAACCGGTACCCGACGCGGCGCGGACCTGCCCGGTGACCAACTGGTTCAGGGAGAAGGGGCTAGACGTCCCCGTCGTCAGCGATGAGGGGTGGGCGCGGGTCGAGCCGACCATCAGAGCGCGGCACCGCGCGGACCGCCGACTACCACAGCGCCGCATCCTTGAGGCCCTGCTGCACAAGGCCCGCCATGAGGCGTCGTGGCCCGCGCTCGCAGAGTTGACCAACCCCCAGGGCTTGCGGGCCGCCTGGGGCCGATGGCTGGCGTCAGGCGCGTGGGCCGAGGCGGTTGCCCTGCTGGGTAACGAGGGGGCGCAGCCCCCACCGGCCCGGCTGCCGCGCATGCAGATGAAGGCCGAGCTCATCGACGGACTCATCCTCAGCACAGAAAGGAGCTCGATCACATGCGATCCAAGGGCGCGATGATGACCGCGGGCGCCCCGTGCTCTTCGTGGAGGCGCGGATCGTGGACGAGCGCGGCCTTGAGGTGCCCGACGGGACGCAGGGTGAAGTCGTCTACCACTCGCCGCAGTTGTGCGAGGGCTACTGGGACAAGCCGGAGGAGACCAAGGAGGCGTTCCGTGACGGGTGGTTCCACTCCGGGGACCTGGCGGTGCGGGACGAGGACGGGTATTTCACCGTCGTCGACCGGGTGAAGGACGTCATCAACTCCGGCGGTGTCCTCGTCGCCTCCCGCCAGGTCGAGGACGCGCTCTACACCCACGAAGGCGTGGCGGAGACGGCCGTGATCGGGCTGCCGGACGAGCGCTGGATCGAGGCGGTCACCGCGGTCGTCGTACGCAAGGGCGAGGTCACCGAGGCGGAACTCATCGAGCACGCGCGTGAGAAGCTCGCCCACTTCAAGGCGCCCAAACGGGTCCTGTTCGTGGACGAGCTGCCGCGCAACGCGAGCGGGAAGATCCTCAAGCGGGAGCTGCGGGACCGGTTCAGCGCGTCGTGACCGCCGCGGACCTCGCGGCTACTTGTCGCGCAGGTCCACGATCCGCTTGAACTTCCCCACCGACCGCTCGATGGTCTCCGGATCGACGATCTCGACCTTCACCGAGACCCCGATGCCGTCCTTCACGGCCGACGCGATCTCCCGGGCCGCCGCCTCGCGCCGCTCGGGAGTCGTGTCCGCGCGGGACTCGGCCCGGACCGTCAGCGCGTCCATGCGGCCCTCGCGGGTCAGGCGCAGCTGGAAGTGCGGGGCGACGCCCGGGGTCCGCAGGACGATCTCCTCCACCTGCGTGGGGAAGAGGTTCACCCCGCGCAGGATCACCATGTCGTCCGAGCGGCCCGTGATCTTCTCCATCCGGCGGAAGACCCGTGCGGTGCCGGGCAGGAGCCGGGTCAGATCACGGGTGCGGTAGCGGATGACGGGCATGGCCTCCTTGGTGAGGGAGGTGAAGACCAGCTCGCCGCGCTCGCCGTCCGGCAGCACCTCGCCGGTGATCGGGTCCACCACCTCCGGATAGAAGTGGTCCTCCCAGATGTGCAGGCCGTCCTTGGTCTCCACGCACTCCTGCGCGACGCCGGGGCCGATGACCTCCGAGAGCCCGTATATGTCGACGGCGTCGATCGCGAACCGCTCCTCGATCTCGGCGCGCATCTCCTCCGTCCACGGCTCGGCGCCGAAGATGCCGACCTTCAGGGACGTGGTGCGCGGGTCGACGCCCTGGCGCTCGAACTCCTCCAGGAGCGTGAGCATGTAGGAGGGCGTGACCATGATGATCTCGGGGCGGAAGTCCTGGATCAGCTGGACCTGGCGCGCCGTCATGCCGCCGGACGCGGGGATCACCGTGCAGCCGAGGCGCTCGGCTCCGTAGTGCGCGCCGAGTCCGCCGGTGAACAGGCCGTATCCGTACGCCACATGGACCTTGTGGCCGGGGCGGCCGCCCGCCGCGCGGATCGAGCGGGCGACGACGTCCGCCCACATCGTCAGGTCCTGCTCGGTGTAGCCGACGACGGTGGGCCGGCCCGTGGTGCCGCTGGACGCGTGCAGGCGCCGCACCTCGGACTGCTCGACCGCGAACATCCCGAAGGGGTAGTTGTCCCGCAGGTCGGTCTTGGCCGTGAAGGGGAAGCGGGACAGGTCGGCGAGCGTGCGGCAGTCGTCGGGGCGCAGGCCCGCCTTGTCGAACGCCGCCCGGTAGAAGGGCACGTTCTCGTACGCGTGCAGCAAGGTGTCCTGGAGGCGCTCCAGCTGCAGCGCCTCGAGCTCCTCGCGCCCGAGGCGCTCCGCCGCGTCCAGCATGGCCGTCATATGCGGTTTCTCCCGTCCCAAACGGGCGACCGATCATTCGGTCGTCGATCTTCCGTCAAGGTCAGTAATCCAGCCACGGAGGCGGCCGTCAAGAGATCGCGCAGGGCGGCCTTGAGCTGCGGCGCGATGGCCTCGCGGCATTGTCCGGGTGCGGCGTGGGATGTGATGATCGCCCCCATGCCGACATCCAGGGGAATCGCCGTGCGTCCCGTCTCGTCCGTGAGGCGTCTGCTTGCTGCCGGGGCCGTGACGGTGGCGCTGCTCGCCGGTAGCGGGGGCGGGGTGGCGGTCGCCGCTTCCCCGGCGCAGCAGTCTGCCGTGTCGTCGTACGCCCGGCTGCACTCGCTGGTCGATCTCGCCGCGCAGCGCCTGGCCACCGCGGATCTCGTCGCCGCCGCGAAGTACGGGACGGGCAGCCCCGTCGACGACCCGGCCCGCGAGAAGCAGGTGCTCGACGACGTCGCGCGGCAGGCGCGGGATCTCGGCGCCGATCGCGAGGCGACGGTGCGGATCTTCCGGGATCAGATCGAGGCCAACAAGGTGGTGCAGCGGGAGTTGCACCGGCGGTGGGACGCGGACCCGGCGCAGGCGCCGGAGGAGCGGCCTGATCTCGCGGAGGTGCGCAAGGAGATCAACCGGGTGAACGGGGAGTTGGTGCGGGGGATCGCCGCGTCTCCGGATGCCCGGACGGCGCCGTCCTGCCGGGGGCTCGTGGTGGCGGCGGGCGTACGGGTGCGGGGTGAGCGGCAGCTCGATGCGCTGCACGCCGTGGCTCTGGGACGGGCGCTTCCGTCCGTCTGCTCAGCCTGACGCCTTCGCGGCCACCGCCTTCGCCCAGCGGTAGTCCGCCTTGCCGCTCGGGGAGCGCTGGACTTCGTCGGTGAAGACCACGGCGCGGGGGATCTTGTAGCCGGCGAGGTGGGTGCGGCAGTGGGTCTGGAGGGCTTCGAGGTCCAACGGGGGTGCCCCGTCGCGTAGTTGGACGACCGCGGCCACGCGGTTGCCCCAGCGCTCGTCGGGGACCCCGGCGACCAGCGCGTCGTACACGTCCGGATGGGACTTGAGCGCCTGCTCGACCTCCTCTGGATACACCTTCTCGCCACCGGTGTTGATGCACTGCGAGCCCCGGCCGAGGACGGTGACGATGCCCTCCTCGTCGACCGTGGCCATGTCACCGAGCAGCACCCAGCGCTCCCCGTCCTTCTGGAAGAACGTCTCGGCGGTCTTGACCGGGTCGTTGTAGTAGCCGAGCGGTACATGGCCGCGCTGGGCCAGGCGGCCCACCACGCCCACCGGCACCGGCTCGTGGGTGGCCAGATCCACCACCTGCGTACGTTCGTTGACCTCCAGTCGGAAGCCCTTCTCCGGGCCGGAGTCGTCCGTTGCCTTGCCGTTGGAGCCGGACTCGGAGGACCCGAAGTTGTTCAGGAGCAGGACGTTCGGGGCCAGTTCCTGGAACTGGGCGCGCACGGTCTCCGACATGATCGCCCCGGAGGACGACACGCTGAAGAGCGACGACAGGTCCGTGTCCTTGAGCGGCCCGTGCAGGGCGTCGATGAGCGGCCTGAGCATCGCGTCGCCCACCAGCGACACACTGGAGACCTTCTCCCGCTCGATCGTGCGGAGCAACTCCTCGGGGACGTACTTGCGGTGAATGGCCACCCGCTGGCCGTAGTTGAAGGCGATGAACGACGTCAGCGTCGAGGTGCCGTGCATCAGCGGGGGAGCGGGGAAGAACGTGATGCCGGGGCCGCCCGCCGCGACGCGCTCCGCCAGCTCCTCGGGCCGCTTCACCGGCTCGCCCGCGGGCTCCCCGCCGAAGAGCCCGGCGAAGAACAGGTCCTCCTGGCGCCACATGACGCCCTTGGGCATGCCGGTGGTGCCGCCGGTGTAGATGATGAACAGGTCGTCCGCCGAGCGCGGACCGAAGCCGCGCTCCGGCGAACCCGCCGCCTCCGCCTCGGTGAAGGCCACCACGTCGAGCGCGGGCGCGTCGTCCGGCGGGGTCCCCACCCGCACCAGATGCCGCAGCTTCTCCGTGCGCGGCAACGCGGCCGCGACCCGCTCGGTGAACTCCGCGTCGAAGACGAGCGCGGCGAGGTCGGCGTCGCGGTAGAGGTAGATCAACTCCTCTTCCACGTATCGGTAGTTCACGTTGACGGGGACGAGGCGGGCCTTGAGGCAGGCGAGGACGGTCTGGAGGTACTCGACGCCGTTGTAGAGGTGCAGCCCCAGATGCTCGCCGGGCTTCAGGCCGCTGTCGATCAGGTGGTGTGCGATGCGGTTGGCGGCCCGGTCGAGCTCGGCGTACGTCAGCCTGCGTTCCTCCCCGGTGCCGGGGTGATCGATGTACACGAGCGCCTCGCGGTCGGGGACCACGTCGACGACCGACTCGAACAGGTCGGCAAGGTTGTACTCCACCGCTCCTCCTGACCCCGGCGCCATCTCTTCTTCTCTTCTGGTCTTCTCTTCTGGCGGTCATCAGAGCAGAGGTGCCCACAAGTGTGAAGGGTCCCCGTCCAAGAAATCTGACTGCCTGTCAGAAAACTATTGAACTGGCTCCCCGCCTACTGCAACCTGTTCCAGGTCCGAAGCCGACAGCAGGCGAAGAGGGAGCACGGCCATGGGTGGGACGGAACATCTCGCTGTGCAGCGCGAAGGCGCCACACTGATACTCACGCTCAACCGGCCGGAGGCGAAGAACGCGCTCTCGCTGCCGATGCTGGTGGGCCTCTACGACGGATGGGTGGCCGCCGACGAGGACGACGACATCCGTTCCGTGGTGCTCACCGGAGCGGGCGGCGCGTTCTGCGCCGGCATGGACCTCAAGGCCCTCGCGGGCAAGGGCATGGACGGTGAGCGGTACCGGGACCGTATGAAGGCCGACCCCGACCTGCACTGGAAGGCGATGCTGCGCCACCACCGCCCCCGCAAGCCCGTCATCGCCGCGGTCGAGGGGTACTGCGTCGCGGGCGGCACGGAGATCCTCCAGGGCACCGACATCCGCGTCGCGGGTGAGTCCGCGACGTTCGGGCTCTTCGAGGTGAAGCGCGGCCTGTTCCCCATCGGCGGCTCGACCGTGCGACTGCCGCGGCAGATTCCCCGTACGCATGCCCTGGAGATGCTGCTGACGGGGCGGCCCTACACGGCCGACGAGGCCGCGTCCATCGGCCTCATCGGACAGGTCGTCCCGGACGGCACCGCCCTGGAGAAGGCCCTCGCCATCGCCGAGCAGATCAACGCGTGCGGGCCGCTCGCCGTCGAGGCGGTCAAGGCGTCCGTGTACGAGGCCGCGGAGATGTCCGAGGCGGACGGGCTCGCGGCGGAGTTGAAGCGGGGGTGGCCGATCTTTGATACCGCCGATGCGAAGGAGGGCTCCAGAGCCTTTGCCGAGAAACGGCCCCCGGTGTTTCGGCGCGCCTAGGTCGATTGCCACCTGCGGGCCGGTGGGGGCTGGTCGCGCAGTTCCCCGCGCCCCTGACGGGCGCCTCCGTGCCGCGCCCCTGACGGGGCGTCCCCGCCCCGCGCCCCTGACGGGCGCCGCCGCCCCGTCGACCCCTCGTCTGGAAACGGAGCTTTGGTCATGTCAATCGCCTCCTCATCCGAAGTGCTGCGTGCGCCTCTCGTCGTCGAGTTTCCCTTTACGCGGTCCCTCGGGCCCGTGCAGAGTGCCTTTCTGACCGGGCTGCGGGAGCGCACCGTGCTCGGGGTGAAGACCACCGACGGGCGCACCCTCGTCCCGCCCGTCGAGTACGACCCCGTGACCGCCGACGAGATACGCGATCTCGTCGAGGTCGCCGCCACGGGCACCGTCACCACCTGGGCCTGGAACCACGAACCCCGCAGGGGCCAGCCCTTGGACCGTCCATTCGCCTGGGTCCTGGTGAAGCTCGACGGCGCCGACACCGCCCTGCTGCACGCCCTGGACGCGCCGGGCCCCGACGCCGTCAGGACCGGCATGCGCGTCCGCGTCCGCTGGGCCGGCGAACGCGTCGGCGCCATCACCGACATCGCCTGCTTCGAGCCGGACGACGCCCCGGCGGGAGATGAACCCCGGCCGCACGACGGGGAGTTCGACGAACCCGTCACCGGGATCATCGCCGCCGCCCGCCTCGACTACACCTACGCGCCGGGCCGCGCGCAGACCGCCTACATCAAGGCACTCTCCGACCGGAAGACCGTCGGCGAACGCTGCCCCTCCTGCCGCAAGGTCTACGTACCGCCCCGCGGCGCCTGCCCCACCTGCGGCGTCGCCACGACCGAGCGGGTCGAGGTCGGGCCGCGCGGCACCGTCACCACGTACTGCATCGTCAACATCAAGGCGAAGAACCTCGACATCGAAGTGCCCTACGTCTACGCGCACATCGCCCTCGACGGCGCCGACCTCGCCCTGCACGCCCGCATCGCGGGCATCCCCTACGACCAGGTGCGGATGGGGCTTCGCGTCGAGCCGGTGTGGACCGAGGGCGCCCGCTTCCCCGATCACTACCGGCCCACGGGCGAGCCGGACGCCGACTACGACACGTACAAGGAGCTGGTGTAGATGCCGACCGCCAAGCCGTCGGTGATGCGGCCCGTCCGGGACATCGCCATCGTGGCCTTCGGGCAGTCCGACCACCTGCGCTCCACCGACGAGCTCTCCGAGGTGGAGATGCTCATGCCGGTCCTGCACCAGGTCCTGGCCGCCACCGGCCTGAAGACCAGCGACATCGGCTTCACCTGCTCGGGCTCGTCGGACTATCTCGCCGGACGCGCCTTCTCCTTCACGATGGCGCTGGACGGGGTGGGCGCCTGGCCGCCGATCTCCGAGTCGCACGTCGAGATGGACGGGGCGTGGGCGCTGTACGAGGCGTGGACCAAGCTGCTCACCGGCGACGCCGACACCGCGCTTGTGTACTCCTACGGCAAGTCGTCCCCCGGGTCGGTGCGTGACGTGCTGACCCGGCAGCTCGACCCGTACTACGTGGCGCCCCTGTGGCCCGACTCGGTCGCCCTTGCCGCCCTTCAGGCGCAGGCCCTGATCGACGCGGGGGACGCCGACGAGCCCGCGCTCGCCGGGGTCGCGGCGCGCAGCCGCCGGGACGCGTCCGGCAACCCGCACGCGCAACTGCGCGGAGCGGTGCCGCAGGGCGACTACCTCGTACGCCCCCTGCGTACCGGTGACTGCCCGCCCATCGGGGACGGCGCCGCCGCCGTGATCCTCGCGGCGGGGGACCGGGCCCGCGAGCTGTGCGAACGCCCCGCGTGGATACGGGGCATCGACCACCGCATGGAGGCGCACAGCCTGGGCGTGCGCGACCTCACCGACTCGCCGTCCAGCCGCCTGGCCGCCGAGCGCGCCGGAGCCTTCGAACGGCCCGTGGACACCGCCGAGTTGCACGCCCCGTTCAGCTCCCAGGAGCTCGTCCTGCGCAAGGCGCTGAAACTGGGCGACGACGTGGCGGTGAACCCGTCCGGGGGCGCCCTTGCAGCGAACCCCGTCATGGCCGCCGGACTGATCCGGCTCGGCGAGGCCGGCGCCCGCATCCACCGCGGCGAGTCCCACCGGGCCCTCGCGCACGCCACGTCAGGCCCGTGCCTGCAGCAGAACCTGGTCGCCGTCCTCGAAGGAGAGCCGTCATGAGTGGGGTGGGTGGGGCGGGCAAGGAGCCCGTGGCCGTCGTCGGGATCGGCCAGACCAAGCACGTCGCGGCCCGGCGGGACGTGTCGATCGCGGGCCTCGTCCGGGAGGCCGCCCAACAGGCGCTCGCGGACGCCGAATTGACCTGGGCCGACATCGACGCCGTGGTCATCGGCAAGGCGCCGGACTTCTTCGAGGGCGTCATGATGCCCGAGCTGTACCTCGCCGACGCGCTCGGCGCGGTGGGCAAACCCATGCTGCGCGTCCACACCGCGGGCTCCGTCGGCGGCTCCACGGCCCTGGTCGCCGCGAACCTGGTCGCGGGGCGCGTCCACGGCACCGTGCTGACCCTCGCCTTCGAAAAACAGTCGGAATCCAACGCCATGTGGGGGCTCTCCCTCCCCATCCCCTTCCAGCAGCCGCTCCTCGCGGGCGCGGGCGGCTTCTTCGCCCCGCACGTGCGCGCGTACATGCGGCGCACCGGCGCCCCCGACACGGTCGGCTCGCTCGTCGCGTACAAGGACCGCCGCAACGCCCTGAAGAACCCCTACGCCCACCTGCACGAACAGGACATCACCCTGGAGAAGGTGCAGGCATCGCCGATGCTCTGGGACCCGATCCGCTACTCCGAGACCTGCCCGTCGTCCGACGGGGCCTGCGCGATGATCCTCACCGACCGCGCGGGCGCGGCCCGTTCGCCCAGGCCGCCCGCCTGGATGCACGGCGGCGCGATGCGCAGCGAGCCGACGCTCTTCGCGGGCAAGGACTTCGTGTCGCCGCAGGCGGGCAAGGACTGCGCCGCCGACGTCTACCGGCAGGCGGGCGTCAGCGACCCGCGGCGCGACATCGACGCCGTCGAGATGTACGTGCCGTTCTCCTGGTACGAGCCGATGTGGCTGGAGAACCTGGGCTTCGCCGAGGAGGGCGAGGGCTGGAAGCTGACCGAGTCGGGCGTGACGGAGTTGGACGGCGATCTGCCCGTCAACATGTCGGGCGGCGTCCTGTCCACCAATCCCATCGGCGCCTCGGGCATGATCCGCTTCGCCGAAGCGGCACTTCAGGTGCGCGGCCAGGCCGGCGAGCACCAGATCGAGGGAGCCCGCAGGGCGCTCGGACACGCCTACGGAGGCGGCTCGCAGTTCTTCTCCATGTGGCTGGTCGGCGCGGAGCCGCCCACGACGTGACGGGTGTGCCGCGCCGGACGGGCGGGCCTCCTCCGGCCGCGGCCTGTCCGGCACCGGAACCGAAAGCTAGGCTGGCGGGCGGACGACGCATCGGGAGGAGCACGGACGTGGCCGAAGGCACCATTCAGCAGCATCCGCTCGCAGGTCAGCAGCGCCCGCTCGCGGGCTGGGACAAGCCGGAGCTCGACCTCAGCACAGCGGACTGGCAATCGAGCAGCGAGGGGCGGGGTGATGTGGAGATCGCCTTTGTCGAGGGCTTCATCGCGATGCGCAACGCAGGCCGTCCCGAGAGCCCGTCCCTCATCTTCACCCCGGCGGAGTGGGGAGCGTTCGTGCACGGCGCGCGGGCGGGGGAGTTCGACCTGACGTAGGCCGTGTGGGGCGTTGTGACCCCTCGTCTCCGGCTGTCGCCGCCGCTCGCGGCTCGTGCCGTGCTGACCTGGTGACCTCAAAATCCGCCGCCGGCCCGCCTCCCGAACGGGGCGGGCACCGGCAGCGGAGCCGGTCGACCTTGGCCTTGCGCCGGAGACGAGGAAGCCATGAGTGACGACGCCCCCGTTGAACCTGTCGCGGCCGTCGACGCACCTGTCGTCGTGGCCGTCGACGGGTCGGCCGGCAGCGACCACGCCCTGGAATGGGCCCTGACCGCGGCGCGCCTGCGGGACGCGCCGCTGCGGATCGTGCACGTGCGGCAGTACGCGATGCCGCTCGCCGACGGTCCGTACATGCCGGCCATCGACCACCGCCCGGACGCCGACCCGGTCGTCGACCGGGTGCGCGCTTCCCTGGAGGGACGCGCGCAGTTGCCCCCGCTGACCGTCGAGGTCATGGAGGGCACCCCGGGGCGGGACATCCCCCGGCTCGGCGACGAGGCGAGGCTGCTCGTCCTCGGGTCGCGCGGGCGCGGCGGCTTCGCCAGCCTGCTCCTCGGCTCGAACGGCATCGCCAGCGCGCGGGAAGCGGCGTGCCCCGTGGTCGTGGTGAGGCCGGACAAGGAACTCACCGCGGGGGCCGAGCCGTGTGTGGTGCTCGGCCTGGACGCGCTCTCCCCGCACGAGTACACGATCGGCTTCGCCTTCGCGGAAGCGGCTCTGCGCGGCGCGGTGCTCCGGGTCGTGTGCGCCTATCCCGGGCCCGTCCTCGTCTACACCGCCACCGGCGACTTCGTGACCTCGGCGGAGGCGGACGCGGCGACCTCGGCGCAGTACACGGAGCTGGCGGGCGAGCAGCTCGCGCCCTTCCAGGAGCGGTATCCGCACGTGCGCGTCGAGAGGGAGGTTCTGCCCGGGGACGCGGCGGGGCTCCTGGTGGACGCCTCGCGGGAGGCGGAGCTCGTGGTGGTGGGACGACACCACAGCCGCAGGTCGCTGGGGCGGCTGATGGGATCGGTGACCAACGCGGTGCTGCTGCACGCGAAGGGCGCGGTGGCCGTGGTGCCTCCGGAGTCCCGGTAGGCGCGGTCTCACCCTCCGGCCCGGTCCCTGAGCGTCACCGCAGCACCACGCACCCCCGCCCCTCAAGCCTCCGCAGCAGCTCATCCGGCAGGGCGACCTCGTTCCAGCGCAGGTCGAGCTTCTCCAGCGCGGGCAGGTCGCCGATCCAGGACGGGAGCTCTCGCAGCCGGTTGGCCCGCAGATCGAGCCGCCGCAGCAGGGGCAGACCGCGCACCGCCTCGGGGACACTCTCGAACTCGTTCTCCCGCAGCTCCAGTTCGCGCAGCTCACGCAAGCCGCCCAGTGAGTCGGGGAGCGATGTGAGGCAGTTGCCGCGCAGCCACAGCTCACGCAGGGCCTTCAACGCGCCCAGCGACGAAGGCACCGAGGTGAGGCGGTTGTGCTGGGCGCGCAGTTCCACCAGGGCGTCGAGCGAGCCCAGAGTGTCCGGCAGCGCCGTCAGCCGGTTCTCGCCCACGTTGAGATAGGTCAGCCGCCTCAGGTTGCCCAGGGAGTCCGGCAGTGACGTGAGGCGGTTGTCGTGGACGTAGAGGAAGCGGCTCAGGGCGGTCAGATCGCCCAGCTCGGGCGGCAGCTCGGTCAGGGAGTTGTGGCCCAGGTCCAGTGTGTGCAGTGAGGCCAGGGTGCCGATCCGGGCGGGGAGCCGTGTGAGCGCGTTGTCGGGCAGGAGCAGCACCTCCAGGGACGGGTGGTGCCACACCTCGGCGGGGATGTCGCTCAGGCCGCCGTGCCAGTAGTTGAGTACGTTCTCGGAGCCGACCGTCACGTGTGGTCCCTTCGTCCGGGGCGGATGGCCCATGGGATGGATTCTCATGGCCAGGGGATGACCATGACGCATCGCACCGCTGTGGCCGAATCGGCTCCCGGCGGGCCCCACGGGCGTAACCTGAAGTGCCTGAAGTCCAGGGCCCGCGCCGTGAGAAGCGCCCGGCGCACCACCGTGGCGAGGGGTGTCCCATGGTGCAGCACGTGACCCACGGCAAGCGGATCCTCTTCGAGCGTGAAAGTGAACTCGCCGCGGTCGACGAGGCGTTGAGCGAGCTGTGCGGCCTCTCGCGGGACGGCTCCGAGCCGCCGGACAGGCCCCGCGGCGCCCTCATCGCCTTCGCGGGACGGGCGGGCCTCGGCAAGACCTCCCTGCTCGCCGAGGCGCGGCGCCGCGCCGTCGCCAAGGGCTGCACCGTGGCCCCGGCCCGCGGCGGTGACCAGGAGCAGCGCGTCGCCTTCCACGTGGCGCGGCAACTGGTCCAGCCGCTGCTCGCCTCCGTCCCGGACGCGGAACTGCGCGACGTGCTCGGCAGTTGGTACGCCATCGTCGGCCCCGCTCTCGGGCTGTGCGCGCCGCCGGACGACGCGCCGCCCGACCCGCAGGGGCTGCGGGACGGCCTCGACTGGGTGCTCACCCATCTCGCCGTGCAGCGCGCCCCGCTGGTCGTCGTGATCGATGACGCGCACTGGGCCGACGCCGAGTCGCTGAGCTGGCTCTCCGCCTTCGCGCCGCGCGCGGAAGCCCTGCCGCTGCTGCTGATCGTCGCCTACCGGCCCGAGGAACTGCCCGCGCACGCCGAGGAGTTCAGAGGTCTGCCCGGACGTGCCGGGCAGCGGCCCATCGGACTCGAACCGCTCAGCGCCACCGCCGTCGCCCGCCTCGTACGCGACACGCTCGGCGCCCGCGCCGACGACGCGTTCTGCCGCGAGTGCTGGGCGGTGACCGCGGGCAATCCGTTCGAGGCCGTGGAACTGACCGCGAAGGTGCGCGACCGCGGTCTCACGCCGGACGAGGCCGGCGCGCATCTGCTGCGTGATCTCGCCGCGGCCGTCAAGGGCAGCGGCCTCGTCGCCCGCCTGGAGCGCCTTGGCACCTCCACCGTCCGGTTCGCCTGGGCCTGCGCGGTCCTCGGCACCTCGATCTCCCCGGCGCTCGCCGCGGCCGTCGCGGGCATCGGCGAGCGCGAGGCCGCGGACTGCGCGGACCGGCTGCGCCGCGCCCGGGTCCTGACCGGCGCCCGCACCCTGGAGTTCGTGCACCCGCTGATCGCCACCGCCGTCTACCGCGCCATCCCCTGCGGCGTACGCGTCGCCCTGCACGGGCAGGCGGCCTGGACGGTGGTCAACGCGGGACTCGGGGCGTCCGCCGCCGCACGCCATCTCCTGGAGGTCCACCCCGACGGCGACACCTGGGTCGTGCAGCAACTCCGCGCCGCCGCCCGCGAGACCGTCCGCGCGGGCGCCCCCGACGCCGCACGGCGCTATCTGGCCCGCGCCCTGCGTGAGCCCCCGCCCTGGGAGGACCGCGCCGCCGTCCTGTACGAACTGGGCTGTGCGTCCCTCCTGACCGAACCGGCGACCACCGTCAACCACCTGCGCGCCGCGCTCGAAGAGCCCATCACCGACCCCGCCCTGCGCCACGGCATCGTCTACCGCCTCTCCCAGGTCCTCGCCCACTCCGACCGCCTGGGCGAGGCCTCCGACACCCTCGCCCGGGAGATCCGTCTGACCACCGAGCCACGGGTGCGGATCCGGATGCAGGCCGAGCAGTTCATGTGGGACGCCTTCCGGGCCGACGAACCGGACTCGCCCGCCCGTTCACGGCGCCTCGCCCGTCTCGCCGAGCGGCTGCCGGGTCACGACCTCACCGAGCGGTACATCATCGGGCTGCGCGCCTGGGACGCGATGCTGCGCGCGGAACCCGCCGGGACGGCGGTGCGCAACGCCGAGCGTGCCCTGATCGGCGGGCTCGGCTGGGCCGAGGAGGACCGGGGCTTCGAGGTTCCCGTCCTGGTCGCGCTCACCTTCCTGTACGCCGACCGGCCGGGGCGGGCCGAGGAGCTGTTCGCCGACGGGATCGCCGACTTCGAGCGGCAGGGCTGGCGCGGCGCCCATCTGTCGTTCGCGTACACGCTGCTCGGGTATGTCCGTTTCCGCCGCGGGCGCCTCGCCGAGGCCGAGGACTTCGTGCGCGCCGGGCTGCGGATCGCCGAGCGGGTGGGGCCCGGAACCCCCGCCCACTGGTACGCCGTGGGCATCCTCGTCGAGATCCTGCTGGCCCGTGGCCGCGTCGCCGAGGCCACCCGCACCGCGCAGGAGTACGGCTTCGGGGCGCCGTTCCCCGCGGCCGTCGTCTTCCCCGACGCGCAGGCCGTGTACGGCGAACTGCTGCTCGCCCGCGGCCTCACCAAGGACGCCGCCGCCGAACTCGCCGCGGCGGGGCGCCGCCTCGACCCGCGGGGCATGCGCAACCCCGCCTGGTGTCCCTGGCAGCTGCACCTGGCGCTCGCCGAGGCCGAGGACGCCCCCGAGCGTGCGCTGGCCACCGCGTACGAGGCGGTCCGGCGGGCCCGCCGTTTTGCCACCGCGTCGGCGGTCGGGCAGGCGCTGCGGATCACCGCCGAGGTCGCGTCGGGCTCCGCGCGCATCAAGCTCCTGGAGGAGTCCGTCAGCCACCTGGAGCGGTCACCCGCGGCATACGAACTCGCCTGTGCGCTGGTCCGCCTCGGCGCCGAACTGCGACGGGCCGGCCGCCCCAAGGACGCCGCCGACCCCCTCTACCGGGGGTTGGAGGCCGCCGTGCAGTGCGGCGCCGACGGCCTGGTCGAGCAGGCCCGCGACGAACTGGCGGCGGCCGGCCTGCGCCCCCGCCTGCTGCACAGCACCGAGACCGACACGCTCACCGCGCGCGAGCGGACCGCCGCGACGCTCACCGCCCGCGGCGAGTCCGCCGCCCGCGTCGCCGAGGAGCTGCACACCGACGAGCCGACGGTCGTGCGGCTGCTGTCCGCCGTCTACCGGAAAGTGGGAACGGACCGCTCCGGTCTCGCCGCCGCACTCGCGCCCCACGACCCCCGCTGACCTCGCCCTGAACACCGTGCTGCCTGCCGCGCGCCTTGTGCGCGGCGGCGCCGCCCCCGCGCCGACAAGCACCGCGGGCCACGTACCATTGGCGCATGTCCTTCCTCCGCCGCCGCAGCTCCGCCACTCCCGCTGGCCCGGACTTCGACGTCCTCGCCATGGACCCGGGTGACTGGCCCGGCAATCTCGGCGCGGGCCTGCTGCCCGCCCCCGACGGCAGCTGCCAGGGCGTCTTCCTGCGCTACGACCTCTTCGGCGGGCGCGGCCCCGCGATGATCATCGGCAATCTGCCCGAGGGCTCCCCGGCGCGCGACACGGCCGACGACGAGGTGCCCTTCGAGGTGGCCCAGCTGCTGCTCGCGCTGGAGAACGACGAGGAGGTCACCGTCGTCACCACCGAGGACATGCCGGTGATGCAGGGCGACAACCTCCTCATCGTGCGCCGCCTCAAGCTCTCGGAAAGCCGCATCTCCTGCGTGCAGTTCGACCGCAGCGACGGCGTCCTGGTGACCATCGCCGCCTGGGACCGGCCGATCACCGACGATCTGTACGCCCTCCTGAAGCCGCTGCCCGCGGAGCTCTTCCAGCAGGGCTGACACGCAGGGCTGACACGCCCGGCACCGACGCAGGCCACTGGCCCACCCCTCCTGCCGGAGGGGTGGGTTTTGTCATGTGCCTTGCCAGGCCAGTCATCGGACTTTTAACGTGACCGGTCATGACTCCCGGGATCTCGCGAAGAACCACGATGAAGTCCGCCGTAGGCGGAGCAGCCTTACTGGCATCGGGCGGAGGTGCGCTCGCCGGTACCGCGACCGCAGCCGACGGACGACCCGACGGGCGCGATACCTCCGATGAATCGCTGCTCTGGTACACGGCGCCCGCCGCCGACTGGGAACGCGAGGCCCTTCCCATCGGCAACGGCGCACTCGGCGCCATGATCTTCGGCACCCTCGCCTCCGAGCGGCTCCAGTTCAACGAGAAGACCCTGTGGACCGGCGGCCCCGGCTCCCGCGAGGGCTACGACCACGGCAACTGGCGCGAGGCCAGACCCGGCGCCCTCGCCGCGGTACAGAAGGAACTGGACGAGAAAGGCGCGCTCGCCCCCGACGCCGTCGCCGCCGACCTCGGCCAGTCCCGCCGCGGCTACGGCGCCCACCAGACCTTCGGCGACCTGCACCTCGACGTCCCCGGCGCCCCGGCCGGGCCCGACGACACCTATCGCCGCGCCCTCGATCCCCGCACGGGCCTGGCGACCGTCACGTACACCCACCAAAAGGTGCGCCACGAGCGGGAGTTCTTCGCCTCCTACCCTGACGGCGTGCTCGTCGGACGCCTCGGTGCGGACCGCCCCGCGAGCATCACCTGCACCCTGCGTTACACCTCGCCCCGCGCCGACTTCACCGCGAAGGCGGACGGCGACCGGATCGTCGTACGCGGTGAACTCGCCGACAACGGGCTGAAGTTCGAGGCACGGCTGCGCGTCGTGCACCGGGGCGGCACGCGCACGGCCAACGCGGACGGCAGCATCACCGTGACCGGCGCCGACCACGTCTGGTTCGCGCTCGCCGCCGGAACCGACTACGCCGACACCTACCCCGATTTCCGGGGGGACGACCCGCACGCACGCGTCACCGGCACCGTCGACAAGGCCGTCGCCCGCGGCCACGGCGCGCTGCGCGCCCGCCATCTGCGCGACCACCGCGGCCTGTTCGACCGCGTGAGCCTCGACATCGGCCAGGCCGCTCCCGCCGATGTCCCCACCGACCGGCTGCTCAAGGGATACGGGTCAGGTGCGAGCGCGGCCGACCGAGCCCTCGAAGCCCTCTTCTTCCAGTACGGCCGCTACCTCCTCATCGCCTCCTCACGGCCGGGCTCGCTGCCCGCCAACCTCCAGGGCGTGTGGAACAACAGCACGACGCCGCCCTGGTCGGCCGACTACCACACCAACATCAACCTCCAGATGAACTACTGGCTCGCCGAGGCCGCCAACCTTGCCGAGACCACGGCCCCCTACGACCGCTTCGTCGAGGCGTTGCGCGCGCCGGGGCGGCGCACGGCGAAGGAGATGTTCGGTTCGCGGGGCTGGGTGGTGCACAACGAGACCAACCCGTACGGCTTCACCGGCGTCCACGACTGGTCGACCGCCTTCTGGTTCCCCGAGGCCGCCGCCTGGCTCACCGCACAGCTCTACGAGCACTACCGCTTCGGCGGCTCCACGGAGTACCTGCGCACCACCGCCTATCCGGTGATGAAGGAGGCCGCCGAGTTCTGGCTCGACAACCTGCGCACCGACCCCCGCGACGGCACCCTCGTCGTCACCCCCAGCTACTCGCCGGAGCACGGCGACTTCACCGCGGGCGACTCCATGGCCCAGCAGATCGTGCACGACCTGCTCACCAACACCCTGGAAGCGGCCCGCGTGCTCGGCGACTCGGCCGCCTTCCGCGCCGAGCTCGAAAAGACCCTGGGCAAGCTCGACCCCGGCCTGCGCGTCGGCTCCTGGGGCCAGCTCCAGGAGTGGAAGGCCGACCTGGACTCGAGGACGGACGACCACCGGCACGTCTCCCACCTCTACGCCCTGCATCCCGGCCGCCAGATCCAGCCCGGCGGCAAGTGGGCCGACGCCGCGAAGGTCTCCCTGACCGCGCGCGGCGACGGCGGCACCGGCTGGTCCAAGGCGTGGAAGGTCAACTTCTGGGCGCGGCTCCGCGACGGCGACCACGCGCACAAGATGCTCGGCGAGCAGCTCAAGACCTCCACCCTGCCGAACCTCTGGGACACCCATCCGCCGTTCCAGATCGACGGCAACTTCGGGGCCACCTCGGGCATCGTGGAGATGCTCCTGCAGAGCCAGTTCGACGTCATCGAGGTGCTGCCCGCGCTGCCCGCGAGCTGGCCCGAGGGGTCGGTGCGCGGCCTGCGGGCACGCGGCGGGGCGCGCCTCGACATCGAGTGGTCGGGCGGCCGGGCCACCCGCATCGTCCTCACCGCCACCCGCACCCGCGAACTCACCATGCGCAGCGCCCTGTTGAAGGACGGCGAGAAGACCTTCAAGGCACGGGCCGGACAGCGCTACGTCTTCGACTGAGCCCCGCCCGCCAAGACGCCGGGGCCGGGCCCGCCCCCACGCGAACCCGGCCCTGACCGCCCCCGGCTTGCTCTAGGAGCCCGAACGCACCACCTGCACGTCAGTCGCCCTCACATACGCGAGGCGATGCCCGAACTGCACCTTGTAGTACATGTCCTTGCCGCGCACCACCTTGTGCGGCGTCGTGTCGAACGTCGGCGCGTAGAAGTACTCGCCCGGCACCTTGCCGCCGGTCGCGTACTTCTGTCCCGCGAGGAGCTTGTACGGCAGGGGCGTGACCGCCTGCACCGGGACGCCCGCCGGGTACGCCTCCTTCTCCGGGTAGGCGCGCCCGTACACCGGGACCTCTGTGGCGTCGCCCTTCGGCGTCACCACGAGCCCCTTCGCGTCGACGGCCGTCGGCTGCTTCCTCGGGTTCTTGAACCACGCCTTCTGGCCCAGGTACCAGACGGCGGTCCAGTCGCCCTTGCGCTCGGCGACCGCATACTGCTGACCGGTGGAAAGGCGGGCTCCGGTGTCGTTGACGCCGATCGTCGAGTCGCCGCCGCCGGGCCGCAGGCCGATGTCCTTGATGAGCGGCGCGTCGTCACGCGGCTCGGTGTGGACGCGTACCGCGGCCGAGCCGTGCGGCACGCACTTCTCGCCCGGCTTGACGCAGCCCGTGTACTCCGGCCGGTTCTTGGCGTACTCGGGCGCCACCGTCACCAGGCCGCCGTTCGGACCGGCCGTGCGCTTGAACGGCTTGCCCAGCAGCGTGAAGTAGTGCTGCCAGTCCCAGTACGGACCCGGGTCGGTGTGCATGCCCGCGATCGTCGAGGGCAGCGTGCCCGGCACGTTGTCGTGGCCGATGATGTGCTGGCGGTCCAGCGGGATGCCGTACTTCTTGGCGAGGTACTTCACCAGGCGCGCCGACGAGCGGTACATCGCCTCCGTGTACCAGGTGTCGGGCGCCGTCAGGAAGCCCTCGTGCTCCAGGCCGATCGACTTGGAGTTCACGTACCAGTTGCCCGCGTGCCAGGCGACGTCCTTGGCCTTCACGTGCTGGGCGATGTGGCCGTCGGTGGAGCGCAGGGTGTACTGCCAGGAGACGTACGTGGGGTCCTGCACCATGTTGAGGACGCCTTCCCAGCGGCCCTCGGTGTCATGGACGACGATCGTGTCGATGCTCTGGCTCTTCGGCCGGTTCCCCAGGTCGTGGTTGCCGTAGTCGTCGTTGCCGTTCGGGTCCTTGAACTCCTCGTACGGCGCCGGGATCCACTCGCACGACACGGTCGAGGGGCACTCGGTCTCGCCCGTCGGGGCCTTGCGCAGCCCCATGCCCCGCACCTGCGCGGCATCCGGCTTCAGGCCGGAGACCGCCTTGAGCGCCACGCGCTGGCCGGAATCCGTGGTGCGCGACTGCCCGTCGTTAATGACGGCGAAGACGTCGTTGGCGTACGTCGCCGCGGTGGCCTGGTCGTCCGCGCCGGAGAAGCGCGCGATCGCGCCGTACCAGTCGGCCGGGTCGTCGCTCAGCGGCTTGCCGAGCTTCTTCTGCGCCGCGGCGAGCAGGGCGGCCCCGCCGCGTACGTTGGCCGCGGGGTCGGTGCGCAGCCGCTCGGCGGAAAGACCGCTGACCTCGGCGGCGCGGCGCAGGGTCTTGAGCCGTGCGGGCAGTGCGGAGTTCTTGGGGACCTCGGCCGTGAACTCCTCCGGCTTGAGGACTCCCCGTGACGCGTCGCCGCGCGGGTCCTCCTCGCCCTCGCTGTGGTGCGGGGCGCCGACGACCGCGGTGCGCGCGTCGGTGAGGTGCATGGGGCCGTACCCGCCGGTCACGCTCGGCGCGCCGCCGTGGGAGTCCCAGCGCGACTGCAGATACGACACTCCGAGCAGTACGCTCTGCGGGACGCGGTATTCGGCGGCCGCGGCGGCGAAGGCGCCCTGCAGCTCACCGCCCGCACCGGGAGCGCCCGGCGCCGAGGCGGACGGGGTGGACGAGGCGGACGGGGCGGCACCGAGCAGCGGAAGCAGCAGACCGGCGGAGACAAGGGCGCCCGCGGTCCTGACGGCGCGTCTGCGCGCGACAGGGGTGCGGGCGGTGGCGGATCCTCGCAATGCAGCCTCCTGGGACGGTGAAGCGTGATGGGGCGTGCGGGGCCGGGCGTGCGTCAGTGGTACCGGCTCTCCGACGATCCGTCAATCATGCCCAGGAGAGCGGATTTCCCATGTCAGCGCCGGTCCCGGCGGGTTTCGCCCCAGGAGGCCGCACGGCCTGCGGCGCGTCAGTGGATTGGACCAATGGGGTGTGGGGCCGCCGGGGGATTCCCTTCAGCGGGCTGACTCGGCTCAGCGGGCCGCGCCCGACAGGGCCCGGTCCACCTGCTGCGGGGACAGCGCGTGCTCCACGGCCAGGATGCCCGCGCCGACGGCCGCCGCGTTCTCGCCCGTACGGCTCGGCTCGATGCGCAGGACATGGGTGGCCAAGGGGTGCGACCGCCGGTACACCGCCTCCCGTACGCCCGCGAGGAGTTGGTCGTGCACGGCGGCCAGCGCGCCGCCGACCACCACCGTGTCCGGGTTGAAGAAGTTCACCAGGCCGGCGAGTACCTCGCCCACCGCTCGGCCCGCCTCGCGCACCATGCGCACGGCGTCGCGGTTGCCGGACTTCACGAGGCGTACGACATCACTGCCCGAGGTCGCCGGCAGGCCCAGCTCGGACAGCTTGCGGGCGATGGCCGCACCGCCCGCCACCGCCTCCAGGCACCCGGAGTTTCCGCACCGGCAGGGGGCCTCGATGTCACCCACCCGGATGTGCCCGATGTCGCCCGCGCTGCCCTGCGCGCCCCGGTGCAGTCGGCCGTCGGCGACGATGCCGCAGCCGATGCCCGTGCCCACCTTGATGTAGAGCAGATAGCGCGTGTCGGGAAAGGCGCGGCGCTGTTCGGCGAGCGCCATCACGTTCACGTCGTTGTCGACGAGGGCCCGGGGCCCGAACCGCTCGGCGAAGAACTCCGGGATGGGGAACTGGTGCCAGCCCGGCATGATCGGCGGATCCACCGGGCGGCCCGTCGAGAACTCCACGGGCCCCGGTACCCCGACCCCGATGGACTGGAGCGACGCGGAATCGCGCTCGGTCTCCTTGAGCAGGGTGTGCAGCGTCCGCTCGACGTGGCCGAGCACCTCCTGCGGGCCGTCCGCGATGGAGATCGGGTCCTCGCGCAGGGCGAGCATCTCGCCGCCGATGTCCAGGAGGGCGACGCGGCAGTGCGATGCGCCCAAGTCGACTCCTGCCACGGCGTGTTCACGTGTGCGCAGGCGCAGCCGCCGCGGTGGCCGGCCGCCCGTCGAGCCGCCGTCCGCCTCCTCGGTGAGGAAGCCGTGCGCGATCAGCGCGTCCACCCGCTGGGACACCGTCGACCGCGCGAGCCCCGTCATCCGGGCGATGTCGGCGCGGGTCTCCACCGCCCCCGTGCGGAGCAGGGCGAGGACTTCGCCGGGTGTCGACGGTACGGAAACGGGGTGATCCGGCGCTCCAGACATGGCAGCAACCTTAGGGACGAGTTTGGCTGCTCACAAGGCTGATGCTGTTCGACCACCGACCTAAGTGACCGTCAACTTGATTGTGCAGAAAGCTACTTGGGCCCTTGACAGGTCAAAGCTCCCTCATCACATTGCTCTGCAGACCGCTGCCGAAGGAGCCGAGGGTGCAGGCGATACAGGCGACGCAACAGATGTTGGCGATGCGCGGGGTGTCCAAGAGCTTTCTCGGAGTACGTGTGCTGCACGGGGTGTCGCTCGACCTCGCCACCGGCGAGGTGCACGCGCTGGTCGGCGAGAACGGCGCCGGCAAGTCCACCTTGATGAAGGTCCTCGCAGGTGAACACGTGCCCGACGAGGGCAGCATCGTGCTCGACGGAACGGAGCATTCCTTCACCCACCCGGCACAGGCCCAGGCCGCCGGGATCGGCATCATCCATCAGGAGTTCGCGCTGCTCGCGCACCGGACGGTCGCCGAGAACGTGTTCCTCGGCCGCGAGCCGACCCGCTACGGCCTGGTCGACCGCCGCACGATGGAGGCCCGTACGGCGGAGCTCCTCGCCGAGGTCGGCGTAGCGGGCATCACGCCCCGCACGTACATCCGGGACCTGTCCGTCGCCCGGCAGCAGACCGTCGAGATCGTCAAGGCGCTCGCCTCCGATGTCCGCGTCCTGGTCATGGACGAGCCCACCGCGCCGCTCGCCGACCACGAGGCGGGCCTCCTGCACGACCTCGTGCACCGCCTCGCGGCCCGCGGTCTCGGCATCCTGTACATCTCGCACCGGCTGCGCGAGGTCTTCGAGCTCTCGCAGCGGATCACGGTGCTGAAGGACGGCCGCCACGTCACCACGGTGCGGACCCAGGACACCGACACCGACCAGGTCGTACGCGCCATGGTCGGCCGGGAGCTGAGCGCCTACTACCCGCCGCGCGCCCGCCCCGACGACATCGGCGAGGTACGCCTCACCGTCACGGGCGGCGGCAACGCCCGGCTGAGCGGCATCGACCTGACGCTGCGCGCGGGCGAGGTCACCGGCATCGCGGGCCTGGAGGGCTCCGGCCGCACATCCCTGGCGCGGGCCCTGTTCGGCGCCGCCCCCTTCACCCACGGGACCATGACGGTGAACGGCGCAGCACTGCGGCCCACCAGGCCGCGCCAGGCCATCCGCGCCGGGATCGCCCTGGTGACCGAGGACCGCAAGGCCGAGGGGCTCGCCCTGCGTCAGTCCGTGCGCGACAACGCCCTGCTCGTCACGCGCGCCGTACCGGCCCGCGGTGGGCCGCCCGCCGCCCGCGAACTCACCGCGCTCCTCGAACGGGTACGGCTCCAGGCGCGCGGCGAGGACCAGGAGGCCCGCTACCTCTCCGGCGGCAACCAGCAGAAGGTCGTCATCGCCAAGTGGCTCGCCGCCCGCCCCCGCGTCCTGCTCTTCGACGAACCGACCCGGGGCGTCGACGTGGGCGCCAAGGCCGCCATCCACACCCTGGTCCGCGAACTGGCCCGCGAGGGCATGGCGGTCCTGATCGTCTCCTCCGAACTGCCCGAACTCATCGGCATGAGCGACCGCGTCCTCGTCATGGCCGAGGGCCGCGTCACCGGCGAACTGCCGGCGGGTGCGTCCGAGGAGGACGTGATGCACCTGGCCACGAGCGCCCCGCACGGCGACCCGAGCGTCCCGCACGGCGACCCGAGCGCCCCACCCGGAAAGGACTCCGTCGCGTGAGCGGTACCAGCCTCGCCCCACCGCCCGCCTCCCTGAAGACCCGTGCCCCCAGCCGCAGCAGGCTCACCGACCCCGCCGTCGGCGTCTGGCTCGCCGCCGGGGCCGTCACCGCGCTCGGCTGGATCGTGGTCGCCGCACGCGGCGGCGACTTCCTCACGCTCTCGAACGTCGTCGGCATCCTGCAGAACTGCGTCGCCCTGGGGCTTGTCGCCGTGGGGCAGACCGCCGTCATCCTCACCGGCTCCCTCGACCTCTCGGTGGCGTATCTGATCAGCCTCGGCACGCTCGTGGCCGCCACCACCATGGAGGACGGCAGCGTCCTCACCGCGGTGCTCGCCGTGCTCGCACTCTCGGCGGCCGTCGGACTCGCCAACGGCCTCATCGTCACCGGGCTCAAGGTCAACGCGTTCATCGCGACGCTCGGCACCGCGTTCATCCTGCGCGGCTGGATCGAGGACAACTACACGGGCCCGGCGGGCAAGGTCCCCGCCTCCTTCCAGCACCTCGGCTACGACCGCATGGGCCCGATCCCGGTCTCGCTCTTCCTGCTCGCCGCCGTCGCCGCCGCGATGTGGGTGATCACGCGCCGCACCCGCTTCGGACATCACCTGTACGCGACCGGCGGCGACGAACACGCGGCGCGGCTCTCCGGCGTCCGCACCCGCCGCACGATCATCGCCGCGCACGTCCTGTGCTCGCTCTGCGTCGGCGCCGCCGCCCTCTTCCTCGCCTCACGGCTCGGCGCGGGCGCCCCCTGGGCCGGCACCGAGGCCCGCTACGACCTGGAGTCGATCGCCGCCGTCGTCCTCGGCGGCACCATCCTGGCGGGCGGGCGCGGGGGAGTGGCGGGCACCCTCGGCGGGGTCCTCGTGCTCGCCGTGCTCGACTCCGTCTTCAACCAGCTCGGCGTCGATCCGTTCTTCAAGAACGTCGTACGCGGCGTCGTCATCATCGCCGCCGTCGC
Organism: Streptomyces sp. NPDC055099; assembly: GCF_053607685.1. Classification (NCBI taxonomy): domain Bacteria; kingdom Bacillati; phylum Actinomycetota; class Actinomycetes; order Kitasatosporales; family Streptomycetaceae; genus Streptomyces; species Streptomyces sp. NPDC055099. The sequence continues at coordinate 259,956 of NZ_JBSGUA010000010.1, forward strand.
GATCTATGCCCGGCGCGGCAGCAGGAGGTCCGCATGAGCAGCGGCGCGGCAACTGTCGCCCCCTACAAGCGAGTCGTACGTTCCCTCGGCACCGGAGCACCCGTCTACGCGCTCCTCGTCGTCCTGCTCGTCGCGCTCGCCGCCACCGACCCCGGTTTCTACGAACCCGACCGCTTCCTCGCCTTCGTCAAGCGCGCCGCGCCCCTGGTGATCCTCGCCGCCGGGCAGTATCTGGTCATCGTCTGCGGCGAGTTCGACCTGTCGGTCGGCGCGATCGTCACCGCTGGTGTCGTAGCGGCGGCCGAGGTCTATGGCTCGTTCCCGGACGCGCCCTGGCCGCTCCTCACGGCGGGCCTGCTGCTCGCGGGCGCGGTCACCGGCCTCGTCAGCGGGCTGATCACCACCCGCCTGAGAGTGCCTTCATTCATCACCACGCTCGGCATGATGCTGATCCTGGAGGGCGCCGTCTTCTTCTGGACGGGCGGCTCCCCGCACGGTCAACTCTCGGAAGGGTTCCGGCAGATGGGGCGCGGCACCGCCCTGGGCTGGCTGCCCTGGGCGGTCCTCGCCTGCCTCGTCGCGGGCATCGTCGCCGTCCTGCTCATGCGCTCCGACTTCGGCCGTACGTTGATCGCGACCGGGGACAGCGAACGCGCCGCCGCCCTGGCGGGAGTCCGCGTGCACCGCGCCCGCGTCATCGCCTTCGTCCTGTCCGGCGTGGCGGCGGCGCTCGCCGCGGTCCTGGTCGGCGGCTTCTCCGGGGTCTCCGCGCAGGCGGGCCGCGGCTACGAGTTCGAGGCGATCACCGCCGTGGTCCTGGGCGGAGTCGTGCTCGGCGGCGGCCGGGGCAGCGTGGTCGCCGCGATGGCGGGCGCCTTCTCGCTGCAGGCCCTGTTCACGCTGCTCAATCTGCAGGGCGTGTCGGGCGCCCTGGAGTCCACCGTCCAGGGCGTCATCGTCATCGCCGCGGTCGGGCTCGGGGCCGCCGACTGGTCCCGGCTGCGCCGCCGTCGTATCCACTCCTCGGAAGGCAGTCCCTCGTGATGAACATCCGTGTGAACCGCAGGCGCGCACTCACCCCCGCTGCCGCCGCTCTGCTCGCGGGCGCGCTGCTCACCTCCTGTTCCAGCGACACACCGCCCGACTCGCCCGCCGCCGCCTCGCAGTCCGCCGGTTCCGATGAAGGCGGCGACAAGCCCTCCAAGTTCTTCGAACAGGCGGAGTACGAGCGCCAGTTGAAGCTCGGCAAGGAGACCCCCGAGGGTCCGGACGCCAAGCCCTGGGAGCAGATGCTCGAACCGAAGATGACCGACACCGCCCAGTACAAGAAGAAGGGCTCGGGCGGCACCCACCTCTGCTTCTCGAACGCAGGTGTCTTCAACCCCTGGCGCCAGGTCGGCCTGAAGAACATGAAGGCCGAGGTGAAACTGCACGAGGAGATCGCCGACTTCACCGTCCTTGACGCCCAGGGCAAGGACGACAAGCAGATCTCCGACATCCAGGAGCTCGCGGGCAACAAGGACTGCGACGCGCTCATCGTCTCGCCGAACACCACCGCCACCCTCACCCCGGCGGTGAAGGAGGCCTGCGGCAAGCTCCCCGTGATCGTCTTCGACCGGGGTGTGGAGACCGACTGCGCCGTCACGTTCGTCAACCCCATCGGCGGCTACGGCTACGGCGCGGTGGCCGCCGACTTCCTCGTCGACAAGGTCAAGCCCAAGGGCAAGATCCTCGCCCTGCGCATCTCGCCCGGCGTGGACGTCCTGGAGACCCGCTGGTCGGCCGCGAAGCGCGCCTTGGACAAGAGTGAACTGGACGTCGTGGACGCCAAGTTCACCGACGGCGACCCCGCCAAGACCAAGTCGATCGTCTCCGACGCGATCTCCCGGCACGGTTCCATCGACGGCGTCTGGATGGACTCCGGTGCCACGGCCGTCGCCGCCGTCGAGGCCTTCGAGGACGCGGGCGTCGACGTCCCGCCGATCACCGGGGAGGACCAGCAGGACTTCCTCCAGGCGTGGAAGGACAAGAAACTCACCGCGATCGCCCCGACCTATCCGACCTTCCAGTGGCGCACGCCGGTCATCGCGGCCCTGCGCATCCTGGACGGAAAGGAGGTCCCCAAGGAGTGGAAGCTGCCGCAGCCCACGGTCACGCAGGCCAACCTCGACGAGTACCTCCAGGAGGGCATGCCGCCGCTGCACTACGCGATGTGCGGCTGCCAGGAGCTGCCGGGCTACCCGGAGGCATGGGGAGGCAAGAAGTGACGTACACCGCCTGGCAGTTGGGCGCCAACCCGTGGATCTGGCACTCCCCGGTCACCGTCGAGGTGCTCGGCGAGACACTGCCCCGCCTCGCGGGCTGGGGCTTCGACTGCGTGGAGCTGCCCCTGGAGCGGTCCGACGACTGGGAGCCCTCCGCGGTGGCGAAGCTCCTCGACGCCACGGGACTGACCCCCGCGGCCGTCGTCGCCGTCATGCCCGACGAGCGCAACCTCGTCCGCGCCGACCAGGGCACCCTGCGCACCACCCAGGACTACCTCCGCCGCTGCGTCGACGCGGCACACGCGATCGGAGCCCCCGTGGTGGCGGGCCCGGTGTACGCGGCGGTCGGCCGCACCTGGCGGATGGACCGGGCGGCGCGGGCGTCGGCGTACGAGGAGTGGCGCGAGCACATCGCCCCGGTCGTCGAGTACGCGGCACGCGCCGGCGTCCGTATCGCCGTCGAGCCCCTCAACCGCTACGAGACGAGCCTGTTCAACACCCTCGCCCAGACCCTGGAAGGACTCGAAGGCCTGCCCGAGGAGTCGATCGGCGTCGCTCTGGACACCTACCACCAGAACATCGAGGAGCACTCCCTTCCCGAGGCGGTCCGTACGGCAGCCGGGCGCATTGGCCACGTCCAGGTGTGCGCCAACGACCGGGGCGCCCCCGGCGCCGACCACCTCGACTGGCCCGGCTTCCTGCGCGCACTGAGCGAGTCCGGCTACCGGGGGCCGCTCTGCATCGAGTCGTTCACGGCCCACAACGACGCCATCGCCGTCGCCGCCTCCGTCTGGCGGCCCCTCGCGCCCAGCCAGGACGCGCTCGCGACCGAGGGGCTCGGCTTCCTGCGCCGCACCGTGGCCGCACTCTGACGTCCGACCCTCTGACGTCCGACCCTTCTGACATCCGGCAATCCCGCACGTCCGTCCCGTCCTTCCCAGCAGATCCCAGCAGATCCCAGCAGAGAGGACCACCCCATGGACTGTCATGCGCGTGACAGAAGGCCGCGTGACACGAAAGGCTTACGAAGAACGGTGATCGCGCTCGTCGCGGCACTGCTCCTCGCGGTCGGTTTCCTGCCCGCCACCTCCAGCGCCGCCGACAAGGCGCCCGCCTTCCGCGCGCTGCTCTTCACCAAGGCCGTCGGCTACGTCCACGACTCCATCCCGGCCGGCGTCCAGATGGTCAAGGAGCAGGCGGCGGCGAACAACTTCGAGGTCGTCCAGACCGACGACGCGACGGTCTTCGACGACGCGAAGCTCAAGGACTTCGACGTCATCATCATGCTGCAGAACTCCGGCATGGTCTGGGACACCGACGCCCAGCGCGACGCCATGAAGGCGTACGTCAAGAGCGGCAAGGGAGTCGTCGCCCTGCACAACACCCTCGACATGGGCGTCGAGGACTCCTTCCCCTGGTGGGACGACCTCATCAACGCCGGCGCCCACATGCCCGCCCACTCGCCGGGCGTCCTGAAGGGCACCGCCAAGGTCGCCGACCGCGCGCACCCCTCCACCAAGGGCCTTCCCGAGCGCTGGGAGCGCCCGGAGGAGTGGTACAACTTCGACAAGAACCCCCGCGGCGACGTGCACGTCCTGGTCACCGCCGACGAGACCACGTACAACCCGGGCAGCGAGGCGATGGGCGCCGACCACCCCATCTCCTGGTGCCGCAACGCCGAGGGCGGCAAGGTCTGGGCCACCGCCATGGGCCACGACAAGGCGTCGTACAGCGAGCCCGCCTTCCGCGAGCACGTGCTCGGCGGCATCCAGTGGGCCGCGGGCAACAAGCCCGGCGACTGCGGCGGCACGGTCTGGTCCGGCTACGAGAAGACAGCCCTGGACGACAACACGGCCGACCCGATGGAACTGGACGTCGCCAAGGACGGCAAGGTCTTCTACGTCCAGCGCAGCGGCGAGGTGAAGATCTTCGACCCGAAGAGCCACTCCACGTCCACGGCGGGCAAGCTCGATGTCTACGCCGGCGGCGAGGACGGCCTCGTCGGCATGGAACTCGACCCCAAGTTCGCCACCAACCGCTGGATCTACCTCTATTACGCCCCCGCCAAGGCGACGGACGACATCAACCGCCTCTCCCGGTTCACGGTCAAGAAGGACAACACCCTCGACCTCGCCAGCGAGAAGAAGCTCCTGGACGTCCCCGCCTACCGCGACCGCACCTTCCCCGAGCCCGGCCACACCGGCGGCGCCGTCGAGTTCGGCCCGAACCGCACGCTCTACCTCGGCGTCGGCGACGACGTCCCGCCCAACCTCGACCCCAACTGGCAGGGCTACGCCCCGCTCGACTGGCGCCCCGGCAAGCAGATGCTGGACGCCGCCCGCACCGCGGGCAACACCAACGACCTGCGCGGCAAGATCTTGCGCATCAAGCCCACGGACAAGGGCGGCTACACCATCCCCAAGGGCAACCTCTTCGCCAAGGGCACCGCGAAGACCCGCCCCGAGATCTACGCCATGGGCTTCCGCAACCCCTTCCGCTTCACCGTCGACCCCAAGACGGGCTACGTGCACGCCTCCGACTACGGCCCCGACCGCGGCGCCCCCACCACCGACCGCGGACCTGAGGGCCTGGTCGAGTACAACGTCATCAAGAAGGCGGGCAACTTCGGCTGGCCCTTCTGCCACGGCAACAACCAGGCGTACGCCCCCTACAACCCCGACACCCAGGAAGTGGGCGCCAAGTTCGACTGCGCCAAGCCCGTCAACCCCTCGCCGAACAACACCGGCCTGAAGGACCTGCCGGCGCTTCAGCAGCCCGAGATCTGGTACGGCTACGGCGAGTCCAAGGAGTTCCCGGAGATGGGCGCGGGCGGCTCGGCCCCGATGAGCGGGCCCGTCTACCACTACGACGCCAAGAACCCGTCCAAGACGAAGTTCCCCGAGTACTTCGAGGGCGCGAGCTTCTTCTACGAGTGGGCCCGCGACTCGGTCAAGGAGATCCGCTTCGACAAGGACGGCAAGCTCCTGAAGATCAACGACTTCCTGAAGTCCGCGAAGTTCGCCAAGCCGATGGACATGACCTTCGGCCCCGACGGCTCCCTGTACGTCCTGGAGTGGGGCAGCGAGTTCGGCGGCGGCAACAACGACTCCGGGCTCTACCGCATCGACTACGCCCAGGGCCAGCGCACCCCGCTCGCCCAGGCCAAGGCCTCCGCCACCAACGGCCCGACCCCGCTGAAGGTCGACTTCTCCAGCGAGGGCAGCAAGGACCCCGACGGCGACCCGCTCACCTTCGCCTGGGACTTCAACGGCGACGGCACCTACGACTCCACCGAGGCCAACCCCTCCCACACCTACGACACCAAGGGAGACTTCAACGCCCAGCTGAAGGTCACCGACTCCACCGGCAAGTCCGGCTACGCCAACGTGCCCGTCACCGCGGGCAACACGGCGCCCAAGGTGAAGGTCGAGACCCCGGTCGACGGCAAGCTCATCGAATTCGGCGACAAGATCCCCTACAAGGTCACGGTCACCGACCCCGAGGACGGCACGATCGACTGCTCCAAGGTCACCGTCAACCCGGCCCTCGGCCACGACGACCACGAACACCCCACCACCGACATCCCCGGCTGCGAAGGCACCGTGGACACCGGTGACCTGGGCGGCCACCCCGAGGGCGCCGACCTCACCTACGTCCTCAACGCCAAGTACACCGACAAGGGCGGCGACGGCGTCAGCGCCCTCACCGGCTACGGCCGCTCCGTCATGCACCCCAAGCACAAGCAGGCGGAGTACCACGACGACCAGTCGGGGACCCGCATCGTCTCGCAGGCGGGCGCCGAGAACGGCAAACGCATCGGTGACATCAGTGACGGCGACTGGATCGCGTACAGCCCGATGAGCGTGGAAGGCGTCAGCAAGGTCAGCTACAAGCTGTCCTCGCCGTACGGCGTCGGCTCGATCGAACTGCGCGCGGACGCCCGCGACGGCAAGCTGCTCGCCACCACGCCTGTCCCCAACACCGGGGGCTGGGACACCTACCAGGCCACACCCGACGTGCCGGTCGAAGCCCTGACCGGCACCCACAAGCTGTACGTGGTCTTCAAGTCGCCGCAGAACAATTCCTTCGACGTGGACGCGGTGCAGTTCACCACGTCATAGTCACCCGGAAACAGCCGCCGGGAGTCGCCGCCGGAAGTAGCCGGGGGCATAGAAAAGTCCGCAGTGCGCCGCTGTCCAAGGCGCACTGCGGACCTTCTCCCCCCCCGGTCAGCGAGTGCCGACGGCCGCACGCACGGCCCGACGGGCCAGCTGGCAGTCATCGTGCAACCGCCTCAGCAGCAGCCGCTGCTCCTCACCGGATGTCGCGGCACCGGGGTGGGCCGGCCCCGGTGCCGCAGGCGATGCGTCGTGCATGGAACGCTGCACGGCCATCTCGTACGTACGGATCTCCCGGGTCAGCACCAGCATCAGGTTGACCAGGAACGCGTCACGCGCCGCCGGACCTTGCTCCTGTGCCAGCTGACTGATCTCGCGCCGCGCGACCGGTGCGTCACCGAGCACCGACCACAGCGTCGCCAGGTCATAGCCCGGCAGATACCAGCCCGCGTGCTCCCAGTCCACGAACACCGGGCCGGCCGGGGACAGCAGGATGTTCGACAGGAGCGCGTCACCGTGGCAGAACTGCCACGTGCCGTGCTGCCCCGCCGAGTGCGCGATGCCGTGCAGCAGCTTCTGCAGGTCGCCCATGTCCCGGTCGGTCAGCAGCCCCAGCTCATGGAAGCGGTTGATCCGCTTGCCGTAGTCCATGGGCCTGCCGAACAGCTCCTGCGGTGGACGCCACCGGTTGAGATGGCGGATGGAGTTGAGTGCGAGGCGCACGTCCGCGCGCGGCGGCGGCTCCACGGGATGACGGGACAGCGCGGCGACGCGGCCCTGCATCCGCTCGATCACCAGCGTGCAGTCCTCGGGGTCCGCGGCGATGAGCCGCGGGGCCCGGACCGGAGGACGGTGCCGGACGAACGAGCGGTATGCCGCTATCTCGTGCCGGATCCGCTCGGCCCACGCGGGCGAGTGGTCCAGTAAACATTTGGCGATCGCGGTGCTGCGCCCTGTGGTTCCCACGAGCAGTACGGTGCGTCCGCTGCGGCGGAGCACCTGTACCGGGTTGAACTCCGGACAGATGCGGTGCACCGAGGCGATCGCGGTGCGCAGTTGCGCCCCCTGGGGGCCTGACAAGTCGAGTCTCCCGCTGAGCGGTTGCGTGCCGGGCCCCGGGACGCGCCGCGTCCGGCCGGCGCCGAGCGACCCGGCCGCGGGGCGCGCGGGCTCCAGATACGGGCCGCTGCCGGGCTGTCGGCTGTGCAGTGGCCGGGGCGGGGCGGACACGGAGGACGATGCTGTGTACATGGGCGATACAGATCCCTTCGTGTGCCTGCGAATTGCGGCGCCTCCCGTCCCCGGCCCCTTTGGGAGCACCCTGGGGAATGTCCCGCGGTGGGCCGGGTCGGGGTGGCGCATTCCTACCTGACACCCGGCGTCCCCTGGCACACCATGTGGCGCACCCTGGCGAACCCTGGCGAATAGTCGCCCAGCAACTGACAGAGGGTTACTGTCAACTCAGCCGAGAACCTGGGGGCTTGACGTGAACGGACAACCCAACACCCGACTGTCGGACCTTTTCGGCCTGGCAGGCTGGTCCAAAGGGGAACTCGCGAGACTGGTGAACCGGCAGGCGGCGGCCATGGGCCATCCGCAGCTGGCCACCGACACCTCGCGGGTACGGCGTTGGATCGACATGGGAGAAATTCCGCGCGATCCCGTGCCCCGGGTGCTGGCAGCTCTGTTCACCGAGCGTCTCGGCCGTGTCGTGACCATTGAGGATCTTGGTCTGGTCCGGCACGGGCGCGTGGGGAAGCAGCGTGGCGACGGGAGTGTGGAGCACCCCGACGGCATGCCGTGGGCGCCCGAACGGACAGCCGCGGTCCTCACCGAATTCACGGGAATGGACCTCATGCTCAACCGACGCGGCTTGGTGGGCGCGGGTGCCGCGCTCGCCGCCGGCTCCGCACTGACCGGCGCCATGCGCGACTGGCTGCACACCGATCCGGCCCTTGCTGCCGACGCTCCCCGATCCGACCATCCCCTGCACGCCGACCCCGCTGGGTTCGACCGTTACGAGGCCGCCCCCATCGGGTCGCAGGAGATCGAGGAACTGGAGACCTCCGTCGAGGTGTTCCGGGCCTGGGACGCCTCCCGTGGCGGAGGGCTGCAGCGCAAGGCTGTGGTGGGACAGCTCAACGAAGTGGGCGGCATGCTCGCCTACCGACACCCCGACCATCTCCAGCGCCGCCTGTGGGGCGTCGCTGCCAATCTCGCCGTCCTCGCGGGCTGGATGTCGCACGACGTCGGCCTGGAGCCCACGGCACAGAAGTACTTCGTGATCGCCGCGCACGCGGCCCGCGAGGGCGGCGACCGGCCGCGCGCCGGTGAGGCCCTGTCCCGGGCCGCGCGCCAGATGGTGCATCTGGGGCGCCCCGACGACGCCCTGGACCTGATGAAACTCGCCCAGTCGGGTTCGGGCGAGGAGATGCTGCCGCGCACGCAGGCCATGCTCTACACCATTGAGGCCTGGGCACAGGCGTCGATGGGCAAGGGGCAGGCCATGCGCCGCACGCTCGGCATCGCGGAGGATCTGTTCGTCTCCGACAAGGGGGACGTGCCGCCGCCCAGCTGGATGCAGATGTTCGACGAGGCGGACATGCACGGCATGCAGGCCCTGGCCTTCCGCACCCTCGCCGATCACGACGCGTCCGCCGCCAACACCGCCCAGCGCCACGCCCGGGAGGCCATCGACCTGCGGGCCAAGGGCCGCGACCGCTCACAGATCTTCGACTACATCTCGCTGGCATCGGCGTGCTTCATCGCCGACGACCCCGAACAGGCCGATCGGTACGCACGGTTGGCGCTGGTGTCGATGGGGTCGAACTCCTCGATGCGCACGTGGGACCGGCTGCGCGAGATGTACCGCCTGACGGCTCAGTACTCGGGCTACCCGAAGATCGAGGACCTGCGCGAGGAGATCAAGCTGGCCCTGCCCAAGGCATCGGCCAAGACCGGAGGTGGCAGCCGGGTCCGCGCGTAGGACCCGGCACGGCTCGGGCACAGTACCTGGCACGGCTCGGGGGATCAGGAACCCACCCGGGCGACCAACAGGCAGGCGTCGTCCTCACGTGGGGCCACGCCGAACTCTTCGACGACCGTCCTCACACAGTCCTGCGCGCCTCGTGTGTCCGTGAAACGTGGCGCGAGCGCGAGCAGCCGGCTCGTGGCCGCGTCCCTGGCACGCCGCGGGACCAGTCCATCGGTGTGCAGCAACAGCAGGTCGCCGGGCGCGAGTTGCACTTCGGCCTGCTCGTACGTGGCTCCGGAGGTCGCCCCGAGGATCACTCCACCCGGTGGCGTCAGCGCGCGCCCCGTCCCGTCGCGGAACAGCAGCGGGGCGGGGTGTCCCGCCTGCGCCCAGCTGAGGGTGCGGGTGGCGGGGGTGTACTGGCAGCAGACGGCGCTGCCGAGGGCCGGTTGTGCGGTGCTGTCCAGTAACTGATTGAGCCAGCCCATCAGTTGGGCGGGCCGGACCCCGGCGACGGCCATGCCGCGCACCGCGCCGAGCAGCATCGCCATGCCCGAGGTGACGGTGACGCCGTGTCCCGTGAGGTCGCCGACGCTGAGCAGGAACTGGCCGTCGGGCAGCTCCATCGCGTCGTACCAGTCGCCGCCGATCAGGGCACTCGTGGAGGAGGGGAGGTAGTGCGCGGCGAGGTCCAGTGCCGCGGGTCCGCCGTGCGGGAACCGCAGGGAGCCGCGCCACGGCGGCAGCACGGCCTCCTGCAGTTCGACCGCGAGCCGGTGCTCTGTCTGCGCGATGTGCCGCTGGCGCTGCAACGAGTCACGGGTCTCGCGCACCACTCGCTGGCTGCGGCGCAGCTCGCTGACGTCCCGCAAGACCGCCCACATCGAGGCGGTGCTGCCGTCAGCGGCGAGCACGGGCTCGCCCATCATGTGCACCTGTCGGACGCCGCCGTCGGGGCGCACGACACGGAACTCGCCGTCGATCGGCTTCCCGTCGATCAGGCAGTCCGTGACCATGGCCGTCAGCAACGGCTGGTCGTCGGCGTGCACCAGGGAGGGCAGCTCGTCTAGGGAGAGCGGGGGAGCTTCCGGGTCCCGCCCGAGGATTTGGTACAGCTCGCCCGACCAACTCGCCTCGTCGTTCAGGAGGTTCCACTCCGCGCTGCCGACCCGGCTCAGGAGCGAGCCGTGCTGCGGTTCGAGCGGCGGGGGAACGGCCGGAGCGGTGTGCTCGACGGCCGACGTTTGCGCGGGTCCGTCCCGCAACTGCGCGAGGTGGTCGTCCAGGTCGTTGAGCTGATGGACCGCCAGGTCGCACAGGGCGCGTTGCCAGCGCCCCTGCGGGTCGCTCTGGTCGGGTACGGCGTCACGGCGTACGGCGTCGACCTGGCCGCGGAGCCGACGTGTCTGCGTGATCAGCGCTTCGACCGAGCCGCGCTCGGGCGGCTGGGCGGAAGGGCGGTCCGCGAAGACATGGGACGGCATGAGGTGCTCCGTTGTGGATGCGGTGCGACCAAGCGGGCGGGATGGACCGCTAATGACTTTCGCACAGCGGGGGGTGGCTCGTAAGGGATTTGGCAACACACGACGTGTGGTTGCATGTGGCATATGTCTGTGTCCTTCGGAACGATATGTTCCGGTGGCGCGATCCCGATCACCCGCGCAAGTAGCGGACAACGGCCAGTACACGGCGGTTGTGGTCATGTGACGCGGGCAGCCCGAGCTTGTCGAAGACGGCGGCCACGTGCTTCTCCACGGTTCCCGCCGAGACGACGAGACTCTGCGCGATCGACGCGTTGGACCGGCCCTCGGCCATCAGCGAGAGCACCTCGCGCTCCCGGTCGGTGAGCGGCGCGAGTTCCTCCGCGCGGCGTCCGGCCCCCGCGAGCTGCGTGACGACCTCGGGGTCCAGGGCCGTACCCCCGGCGGCCACCCGCTCCAGGGCGTCGGTGAACTCCGCGACGTTGGCGACACGGTCCTTCAGGAGGTATCCGACGCCCGCCGAACCCGCTGCGAGCAGCCGCGTGGCGTACTTCGTCTCCACGTACTGGGAGAAGAGCAGCACTCCCGTGCCGGGGTGGTCGCGGCGGATGTCGATGGCCGCGCGGAGCCCTTCGTCCGTGTGCGTCGGAGGCATCCGGATGTCGACCACCGTGACGTCCGGACGGTGCTCGGCGACCGCGGCCCGCAGCATGTCCGCGTCGCTCACGGAGGCACAGATCTCGTGCCCGCGCTCCTGGAGCATCTGACCCAGCAACTCCCGCAGTACCGCGGCATCCTCAGCGATCACGACGCGCATGGCGGCATGCTCTCACGCGCGCAGCGGCAGCTCGACGGTGACCGCCGTCGGCCCGCCTTCGGGACTTCTGACATCCATCCGCCCATCGACCGTACGTACGCGTTGCAAGAGCCCCGCGAGCCCGCTTCCCGCGCCGGCGTCCGCGCCGCCACGTCCGTCGTCCCCGACCTGCAGAAGAAGCCGCCCGTGCAGCTGGGCCACCGTGATGGACGCCCGCTCGGCCCCGCTGTGCTTGATGACGTTCGCCAGCAGCTCGGCCGCGCAGAAGTACGCGATGGTCTCGATGGCGGGGGTCGGCCGCTCCGGTATCTCCGTCACCAGGTCGACGGGGATGCTGCTGCGCGCGGTGAGCGTGGCGAGCGCGTCCGGCAGCCCGTCGTCGAGGACCGGGGGATGGATGCCGCGGGCCAGATCGCGCAGCTCGGTGAGGGCCTCGGTGGCGTGATGGTGAGCCCCGTCGACGAGTTGACGCAGGCGGGCGACGTCCTGTCCCTCGACAGTGCCCTCGCTCTCGCCGAGCCGCTGTCTGATCATGTCGAGGCTCATCGCCACCGCGACGAGGCGGACCTGGGCCCCGTCGTGGAGATCGCGCTCGACGCGGCGGAGCAGCGCCACCGAGTCGTCCACGGCGAGCGCCCGCGTCTCCTCCAAGTCCCGCACACGATCGGCAAGTTGCCCCGGTCCGAGCAACGCGCCGATCAGCCATCGATCGGCCTCGGTCACCAGACGGGTCACCCAGGGCGCGCACAGCAGGATGCCCAGCCCGACGGCGACCGCGAGGAACGTGCCGCCGAAGGTGTCGGCGTCCGGGCCGCCGAAGAAGAACGGTGTGAGCACCGGCATGCCGTCGGGGGAGCCGGGCTCGGGACGCTGCCCGAAGAGCGCCCACCGCAGCGGCGCCGTGAGGTCGATCAGCCCCACGAGCCACCACAGGACGGCGTACGCCCCCAGACATCCGACCGGCAGCTTCGCCAGGACATAGGCAGCCGACCGCCAGCCGACCCCGTCCGACAGCCGGGCGTCGAGTCGATGGACTAACCGCCCCTCCGTACGCAGCGGCGGCGGTGCGGCCGTCCGGTCCCCGAGGAGGAGGGCCGCGAGGCGACGATGCGCGCCGCCCAGCGCACGGGCGAGCTGCAGCCCCGTGATGAACAGAAGCGCCCCGAGCACCGCGAACAGCACCGACACGGTGAAGCCCGCGCCCAGGGCCAGCGCCACCGCGAGGAGCACGCCGCCCACGAGAGCCAACGGAAACCCGGCCAAGCAGTACGCCGCCTCGGCCCACGCCCGCCGGGTGAGCGGGGCGCGCCCCACGGCTCGTACGAGGGCGCGCGCCCCTCGCGCGCCCGTCGGTGTCCCGGGGCGCTCCGGCGTGCCGGAGGTGGTGGAGCCACCGGCCCGCGTCCGGACCATCGGCCCGTCCCGCGCGGTGAGACCTCGAGCCTCCGTCATCACAACTCCTGCTGCAGACCTGGTACGGCCGGACAACGTCACGTTAGGCCCCCGCCAGGGCCCGCCGGAACGCGGATTTCCTCCGTCTGGGCTGGGGGTTTTCCCCCAGGCGCCAAGGCGCCGACCAGCGCGGATAGACTCCTTCGCATGGTTCGAGCGTCCCGTGGTGAGGCGAGTCCCGGGATGTGGCGGCGGGAGGCGGGCACCGTGTTGCGCCGGGCCGAGGCGCTGCCGGCTCAGGCGGCGGCAGGGACCATCCTTGCCGGGTTCCGGGTGGTCCGCGCTCCCACGGAGTGGTCCCCGCACGCGCATCCCCTGCACGAACTCGTCTGGGTGCGCGGGGGGACGCTGACGTCCCGTGTGGGGGACCGTGTCTTCACGGTGGTCGAGGGGCATGGGCTGTGGATGCCCGCGGGAGTGGTGCACGCGGGCCGGGCAACGGCGGGAGCGGAGTTCTCCGACGCCTTCTTCGCGCTCGATCGCACGCCCTTCGCGTTCACGGAACCGAAGGCGATCGCGATGACGCCCTTGCTGGAGTCGCTGCTCAACCATCTCTCCCGTACGGATCTCGACGCGGAGGCCAGGGCGCGTGCGGAGTCGGTCGTCTTCGACGTGATCCAGCCCGCGGAGCGGCAGTTCTCCGTGCGGTTGCCGGGCGATCCCCGTATCGACGCGATAGCCGAAGCCCTGCTGGACGATCCCGGCGACGGCCGCTCGCTGGAGGAGTGGGCGCGACACCTCGGGACCAGTGACCGCACGATCACCCGCGCCTTCCGTCAGACGACGGGTCTGTCCTTCGCGCAGTGGCGCCAGATGCTGCGCGTGCACCGGGCGCTGATGCTCCTCGCCGATGGCTTCGACGTGACCACGGTCTCCGATGTGCTCGGCTACGCGCAGCCCAGCTCCTTCATCGCCGCCTTCCGGCGGGTCATGGGCACGACGCCGGGCGCGTTCTTCGACGCGGCGGACGGCGCACCCGGTGGCGCACCCGGCGATGTCCGGAATTCCGTATCGCGTGACCAGAACTCCTGATTGTCGACACGGCAAGCGGAATATAACCTTCTCGGAGTTAGGTAACCCTTAGTTGTTGCTCGCCGTGCACGGCGCTGTCCGTGCGTGGGTGAGTGCGCGGCCTGGCCGGTGAAACCGGACGGAGGGGTGCCGCAGCCCTCGCCCCTCCGATCGTCCGGACCCCTTCATGTTCACGAGCCCCTTCCGGCCTGCCGCAAAACCGGTGACCGGCCCCGCCGCTCCGGTGGCCGCCCTCCACGGGCACGACCTGGTGCTCCGCTACAGCGGAAAGCCGGTTGTCCACGGTGTCTCGGTCACCCTGGAACCCGGCCGCGCGACCGCCCTGGTGGGGCCGAACGGCAGCGGCAAGTCCACGTTGCTGCGTGCGCTGTCCCGGCTGCATCGGGTGGACGGCGGCCGGGTGACACTCGGCACGCCCGAGCGTGACGCACGGCCAGGGCGCGACGTACACCCCGAGCGCGACGCCGCCCTGCTCAGCCCCCGTCAGTTCGCGCGCGAGGTCACGCTGTTCTCCCAGTCGCGGCCCGCTCCCCAAGGGCTGACGGTCGCGGAGGTCGTCGCGTTCGGACGCCATCCCTACCGGCGTGGCTTCGCCGGACCGACCGCCGAGGACCGGACCGCCGTCGACCACGCCATGGGGGTCACCGGAGTACGGGACATGGCCGGCCGCCAGGTCGGCGAACTCTCCGGCGGCGAGATGCAACGCGTCTGGCTCGCGTCCTGCCTGGCCCAGGAGACCGGCGTCGTGCTCCTCGACGAGCCGACCAACCATCTGGACCTGCGCTACCAGTTCGAGACGCTCGACCTGGTACGGGATCTCGTCGAGGAACACGGCATCGCGGTCGGGATCGTGCTGCACGACCTCGACCAGGCCTCCCGCGTCGCGGACACGCTCGTCCTCATGAGCTCGGGCCGTGTGTACGCGGCCGGCACCCCCGCCGACGTCCTGACCGCCGAGAACATCGGCGAGGTCTACGACATCCGTGTCGAGGTGAGCACCGACCCTCGCACAGGCCGCCTCCGCATCGACCCACTCGGCCGCCACCTGTCCTGAACAGGCCGACGCCACGTCGCTCCCGCGTCACTTGAGAAACCTGAGAAAGAGGATCCTTCATGAACCGTGCCCGTCGCCTCGCGGCATCAGCCTCCACCGGGCTCGCCCTGCTCGCCGCAACGGCCTGCGGTACGACCGACGTCGACAAGGCCACGGCCGGCGCCGGCGCCGACGCGGCCCCCGCGTCGAAGAGCTGCGCCAAGGACACCACGAACACCTCGACGAAGCCGGTCTCCTTCAAGGACGGCGTCGGCCGCCAGGTGAAGCTCGACAAGCCCGCCAAGCGCATCGCGGTCCTCGAATGGCAGCAGGTCGAGGACGCGCTAACCCTGTGCGTCACCCCCACCGCCGTCTCCGACGCGAAGGGATACCGCACCTGGGTCAGCGCGGAGAAGCTGCCCAAGGGCGTGACGGACATCGGCACCCGTGAGGAGCCCGACCTCGACACCCTCTACGCGGCCAAGCCCGACCTCGTCGTCGTGGAGGCGTTCGACGCCAAGGACGAGATGATCAAGAAGCTGGAGAAGCGGGGCGTCCCCGTGATGGCCACGCGAGGAGCGGACCCGAAGGACCCGATCGGGAACATGCGCAAGGTCTTCAGCATGATCGGTGAGGCTACGGGGCGCACCGAGCGGGCCGACCAGGTGCTCAAGGAGTTCGACCAGCACCTCGCGACGGCGAAGAAGAAGGTCGCCGACGCCGACCTGCCGACGAAGAACTTCCTGTTCTTCGACGGATGGCTCGAGGGAGGCAACCTCACCGTGCGCCCCTACAGCGACGGCGCCCTGTTCACCGAGATAGGCAAGGAACTCGGCCTGAAGCCCGCGTGGACCAACGACGTCAACAAGAAGCACGGTGACGGCGGCGTCGACCCCGCCTACGGCCTCGCGCAGACCGATGTCGAGGGCCTGACCGCGGTGGGCGACGCCAACCTCTTCTACGCCAACGACGAAGGCGCCGGCGGATACGTCGCGGCGCTGCGCAAGAACCCGATCTGGAAGACCCTCCCGGCCGTCAAGGAAGACCGCGCCCACGCGTTCCCGGCCCGGGTGTGGGGCGCCGGTGGCCCGCGCTCCAACGAGCAGGCGATCGACGCCTACGTCGACGTACTCGACAAGAAGTGAGCACAGTACGTACTGCCGCACCTGAAGCGGGACCGCTGCCGCGCGCCGAGCGCGGCGGCGGCCCCGCCGGGGCGGCCGTCCTGGCACTCCTCCTCGTCGCGACCGTCCTGGTGGGCATGTGGCACCTGACCCAGGGGACATCGGGAGTCGGCGTCGGCGACCTGCTGCGTCATCTCGCCGGGGAACCCGAGAACACCAAGGGCGCGCCGGTCGGTGAGATCCTCACCGGCTCACGACTGCCGCGCCTGCTCGCGGGTGTGGCGGTGGGCTTCGCCCTCGGCTGCGCCGGCACGCTGCTCCAGTCCGTCACGCACAACACGCTCGCCTCGCCCGACACCCTCGCCGTCACGGCCGGTGCCCACTTCTCCCTCACGCTCGTCGCCGCCTTCGGCCTCGCCGTGCCGCTGTGGGCGTCGGGCGCCGTCGCCTTCACCGGCGGACTGGTCGCGGCGGCACTCGTGCTGCTCCTCGCGGGCCGGGCCGCCGGCACCGCGGGCACCCGCCTCATCCTCGCAGGATCGGCGGCGGCGATGGCCCTGGACGCCGCGACCGGAATGCTCCTCATCCTGTTCGAGCAGAACACGACGGGCCTCTTCGCCTGGGGGAGCGGCTCACTCGCGCAGTTGAACATCGACGCGTCGATACGGGCCATCCCGCTCATCGGCGTGGTGCTGTGCGTCGCCCTGGCGCTGTCCAGGCGGCTGGACGTGATGAACCTCGGGGACGACACCGCATCCACCCTCGGCGTCCCGATCCGCAGCACCCGCGTGCTCGCCGTGGTCTGCGCGGTACTCCTGACCAGCACCTCCGTGACCCTCGCGGGCCCCATGGCCTTCGTCGGTCTCGGCGCCCCCGTCCTGGCCCGCCTGATCGCGGGGCGGGTCCGCGCGCTGCGCCGGCACCTGCTCCTGATCCCGGCGGCCGGGCTGCTCGGCGCGCTGCTCATCCTGCTCGCCGACGCGGTCCTGCGTGCGGTGCAGGGGGCGGACGGGGCCGCGTCCATCCCCACCGGTGTGCCGACCGCGCTGCTCGGCTCCGTGGTGATCGTGGCCCTCGCGCTGCGGCTGCGTGACACCGGCCAACTCCGGCAACCCCCGCGCACGCGCGTCGCCGTACGCTCCCGCCGCGCGTACCTCCTCGTCGTGTCCGGCGCGGTGGCACTGCTGGCCGTGGCGGCCCTCGTGGCCACCCTGGCGGGGAGCCTCTGGCTGCGGACGGGAGACATCGGCCTCTGGGTCCAGGGCATCGCACCGGACCTGATCGGCCAGGCGCTCGACGACCGGGTCCCTCGGGTGACCGCCGCGATCCTCGCCGGCGCCGCGCTCGGTCTGGCCGGCTGCGTCGTGCAGAGCACGGTACGCAACCCCCTCGCGGAGCCGGGGGTGCTCGGCATCACGGCGGGCGCCGGCCTCGGCGCGGCGAGCGTCGTCACGTCGGGCCTGCCCGGGGGACGGCCGGTGCTCATCGCGGTCGCCGTCGCGGCCGGGCTCGCCACGTTCGCGGTGATCGCCCTGCTGTCCTGGCGCGGCGGTTTCCTGCCCGACCGGTTCGTGCTGATCGGCATCGGCATGGGGTACGGGATCAGCTCCGTCACCACCTTCCTCCTGCTGCGCGCCGACCCGTACAACACGCCGCGGATCTTCACCTGGCTCTCCGGCACGACGTACGGGCGGACGTTCCCCGATGTCGTCCCGGTCGCGGTGGCGCTGGCTCTCGCCCTGCCCGTACTGCTGGCCATGCGCGGCCGGCTCGACCTGCTCGCCGTCGACGAGGACACCCCGCGCATCGTGGGCGTCAGGGTGGAACGCACCCGCTTCACCGCCCTGGCCGTGGCCGCGGTGCTCGCGGCGCTCAGCGTGATCGCCGTCGGCGTCGTCGGCTTCGTGGGGCTCGTCGCCCCGCATCTCGCCCGTTCCCTCGTGGGTGCTCGGCACGGTCGCGCGATCCCGGTCGCGATGCTGCTCGGCGGGGTCCTTGTGTGCGTGGCGGACGCCCTCGGCCGCACGCTCGTCGCCCCCGCCCAGGTGCCGGCGGGCCTCATGATCGCCCTGGTCGGCGCACCGTACTTCGTGTGGATGCTCCGGAAGTCCCGTTGAACGACCGTCCGTCCCTCCCCGTTCTCCCCCTCCGTCCCGTCGGCAGGAGCACCAGCATGTCGCCCCATCAGGAATCGCCCGCGCGGCCCGCGGAGCCCGTGAAGAGCATCGTCGTTCCCTACGAGCGGGACACCCCGCCGACCCCCCTGGCGCGGCTCGCCGACCATGAGGTGTCCGAGCGCTGGCGAGCGGTCGACCGCTCCGCCCACGCCCCGCACATCGTGGCCGTACCCGGCGACGACGGCGAGAACTGGACCGCCGCCGCGCTCGTGACGGCACGCCCGGACACGGCGTATCTGAAGATCGTGGATGCCGTTGGCGACGTACCGGCGGCAGTGGAGGCGGTCGTCGCCCTCGCCCGTAGCCGAGAGCTCGCGCAGCTCAAGTGGGAAGGGTGGTCGGCGAGCCCCGAGGACGCCGCTGCCGCCGGCTTCACTACCTTGAGCCCTCCGCTCGCGCAGTCGGAGGGCGCGGCAGGACCGGTCGCCGGTTACGTGCGCTGGCTGCGCGACGGCGTGCCGACCGAGCCTCCGTACTACGGGCAGAGCACGCACTTCACCTGCGGCGCCGTCACCGCCCTGGTCGCGCAGGCGCACGCGGGGAGGCTGCCGCGGGAGGCACTTGACCGGCACGCGGAGCTGACGCTGTGGCGCGATGCCACCAACTTCCTCGCGTGCGAGCCCATCGGCCTCGGCGTCGCCGTGAGCCGGGCCTGGCCCGCGTTCCCGGTCACGGTCCACCTGGACACGGACCGGCCGGTCCTGCTCGACCACTACCCGCAGAACGACCAGGAGTGGCGTGCCGTGCTCCAGCGCGCCTCCCGCGCGGACGCGGAACGCAACGGTGTCCCGATCGACTCGAGCCGCCTCTCCCTGACCGCGGTCCGGGAGGCGATCGGCCGTCGCGAGCACCTGCTGCTCCTGCTCTCGCTCGACCGGATGCAGGGCTTCGACGTGCCGCACTGGGTGCTCTGCCACGGCGTCGTTCCCGGAGCCGTCGTGATCGACGATCCCTGGGCCAACGCGGCCACAGGAGACACTTGGGTCGACGCCCATCTCCTTCCGGTCCCCGACGCCGCGCTCGACGCGATGTCGGCCATCTCGCCGGGAGACTTTCGCGGCGCGGTGACCATCGGCGCTTGATACATCGAGAGGAAAGCGACAGCGATGCAGATTCGTCCCACGACCGATGAGGACCTGGACGTCTTCGTCGACACGGTCCACGCGGCCTTCGGGCACTTCCCGGAGACCCCGGTCGAGGGTGGCGGGCGCTGGTGGTCGGCGCTCGAGATGGACCGCGGTCTGCTGGCCCTGACAGCCGACGGGCGGCCCGTGGGCACCGCCGCCGCGTACTCCTTCGACCTCACCCTGCCCGGTCAGATCCCCGCCGCGGTCGCCGGGGTGAGCGCGGTCGGCGTCCTGCCCTCGCACCGCCGACGCGGCGTGCTCAGCGCGATGATGCGGCATCAGCTCACCGAGGTGCGGGCCCGGGGCGAGTTTCTCTCGGTGCTCCTGGCTTCCGAGGCGCAGATCTACGGCAGGTTCGGTTACGGCCCGGCGACCTTCACCGCACGGCTGACGGTGCCGCGCCACCAAGCCGCCCTCGCGGCTCCCCGCGCACGTACGACGGCCGACGCACCGGCGACCGGCCCGGACGGTGGGACGGGCAGCGGCACGGACAGCGGGACGGTCGAGGTGCTGCGCCGTGCCGAGTGCGGCGAGATCCTCGAAGAGGTCTACGACCGGTACCGCCGCGCCCAACCCGGCGCGCTGTCCCGGCCGCACCGCTGGTGGTCCCTGGGAGCGGGCCAGTCACCGGTCTCGCCCGCGCCGCGCTACGTCGCCGTCCACCGGGACGCCGACGGCACGGCGGACGGATACGCCAGCTACTCCATCGGCGAGCCCAACACCCTCACGGTCGACGAGACCGTAGCCACCGATGACGCGGTCTTCACCGCCCTGGCCCGGTTCGTGCTCGGACACGACCTGGTCTCGCAGGTCGTCTTCCGGCACGTCCCGCCCGAGCACCCACTGCGCTGGCAACTGGCCGACTTCCGCGCGGGAACGGTCGGCGACCACACGGACTGGCTGTGGGTGCGTCTCCTCGATGTCCCGCGTGCCCTGACGGCACGCGGCTGGTTCACCGACGGTGAGCTGGTCCTCGACGTCGACGACCCCTTCCTCGGCGAGCACGGCCGCCATCTGCTGACGGTCCGCGACGGCAAGGCCACCTGCGTCCCCACGGAGCGCACGCCCGACCTGTCCCTGGACGTACGTGACCTGGGCTCGCTCTATCTGGGCGGCACCGCCCCGAGCACGCTGGTGCGCGCGGGACACATCCGGGCCCACCACCCGGACGCCGCCGCCCGCGCGGACGCACTGTTCCGCACGGAACGCGCTCCGCACTGCCTGCACTGGTTCTGACGTAGGGTCTGCGCGTCGCACACGTGGAAGATCAAGGGGGCAGCGGCGATGCGGGCAGGGTGTCGTGAGGCAGTGGGTGCGGTGCTGGCCGTCGGGGCGGTCGTCGTCGTGGCGGGGTGTTCGGCGCGGGGTTCGGCCGAAGCTCTGGACGTGAAGGAATCGGCGTCGGCCTCTCTGAGGTCATCGCCGAGCCCCGCCTCACCGCTGACGGCACGGCAGTTGAAGGATCTGCTCCTGGAGGACGGGGAGGTGCCACGCGTCGAGAGCGCGCCGGTACAGGGGCCCGTGCCCAAGTACGATCCGCGGGTCCTGGTGCCGGGGCCGGGCTGCCAGGACGTGTTCGACGCGCTCGTGGCGCACAACGCGTCCACGTCCGTGATCCAGGACTTCTGGTGGCACAACGGCCAATGGGGCGGCCGGACTTGGCTGGCCTCGTACGCCGGGGACGGTGCGTCGAGGGAGTTCCGAGGGCTCGTGGAGGGGCTCAAGACGTGCAAGACCCTGGTGGGGCAGACCCCGGAAGGCAAGCTCAACTCCCGTATATCCGTGGCGAAGGCGCCCGACGACCTCGGTGACGAAGCCGTCGTCTTCGACCTGAGCATGGACGGCCCCAAGGGCACCGTGCTGACCGACCACCACATCTGGGTGCGGGTGGGCGCCCTCACCGTGGAGTTCAGCGACCGGGGCGCGCAGCGCACCCCCGGCTTCCCTCTCGATGTGGTGGCCGGCAAGCAGTTGGACCGGCTCACTCAAGGGCCGCGTGACTGACGCGGCGCAGCCGGCGGCGCGTCAGCCGCAGTGTTCGGCCTTCTCCTGCTCCGTCATGGGGCGGGTGTGCTGTGTCTTGGTGCTCGGCGCGCCCGGCTTCGGGCCGGTCGCGTCGAAGGGGGCGTACCAGATGTAGTGCCCGTGGAACTTGTCCTCGAAGTGCAGCTCGTAGGTCCCCTTGACGCGCTGCATCTGCGACTCTCGCGTGACCCAGCCGACCTCGCCGGGCCGGACGTCGACATTGGTCGTGGCGGTCTCGGTGTGCGAGCTCTCCCAGGTATGCCCGTACGAGGTCTTGATGCTCACCTTGAACACCTCGGCGAAGCCGTACTCCGCGCTGAGCGAGACTCCGACGCTGTTGGTCTCGCCGGTCGTGTCCGCCCAGGAGATGCTGGAACGCTGCAGGTCGGAGGTGCAGTTGTAGGCGCTGTCGCCCACCTGGTGCGCCTCGCCCTTCGAATCGGTGCCGGGTCCATCGGGGTGGAAGACGCACGAGTCGGTGCCGTTGTCGCACTTGTCGAGCAGTTCACGGATGGTGGGGGGTTCTTCGTCGGCCTGTGCGGCGGGCGCGAGGGCGAGGCCGCCCGCGGTGGTCATCGCCGCCAGCAGGACGGTCAGACGGGTACGGGTGATCATGTGTGATCTCCAGTGGGGGGAAGGTGACGCTGGTGGGGGGGCAACGCGCAGGAGAGCGCGGCTGCGATCTAGCTGAAGCCGATCGACTGGGTGCGGTCGTTCATCATCTGGCCGACGTCCGAGGTGTTCTCGTCGAACGGTCCGTCGCGGTCGCCGCCGAGGTTGGGCTCGGGGTAGAGCCAGATCGCGCAGTTGCCCCAGGGCTGCACGGAGGAGATGCGGTTCTTCCAGTCGTCGCCGAGGTCGTACTGCCAGTTGACCCAGCCGTCCTTCTCGCAGAGCGAGGGGCCGCTGATGGTGAGCGTGTCACCCGAGAAGCCGGGATCGCTGAAGAACGTTCCCTGGATGACGTCCCCGGCCTGTGCGCGGAACGAGGACGAGTCGACGGCGGCCCGTGGGGTGGCCGGCGCGTCCGTGACGCTTCCGTCACCGGCTCGGACCATGGCCTCGGCGAAGGTGCCGAAGCAGGACTGCTCTCCGGTGGTCGCGTCCAGAACGCAGTGTCGCGCTGCCGGTCCGTCCGCTCCGGTCGGTTCGTCGGCGCCTGCCGACTGGGTCGAGACGGTGCAGACCAGGCCGGTGGTGACCGCGAGGGCGGCCCCCGTCAAACGGTTGCGGCGCAGATTCCGTATCGCCATACGGATACCTCCATTTCTGGCGTGGGCACATCACCATCCTGTGTAGTGGCTCCGGTCCCGTGGTCGCGGCTGGAATCCCGAATTCCTGTGCCCATAGGGGCGGTTGAGGTGACTCGGGCACCCTGAGAGGGCCCTTCGGGCACAACGAAGGGAGAAACGGTCAGAAGCGGAGACTGCCCCAAGGCGAAGACCGTCTGAACCGATACCGCCCCGAGCGGCGAGCGCGCATCAGCACTGCGCGAAGACGTACCCCTTCGCCCCCTTGGGGCTGACCTCGCGGTCGCGCAGGGTGACGGACAGGCGAGATCCCCAGGCGTCACAGGCGTTGCGGTAGTCCTTGCGCGCGTACTCGACGGCGAAGACTTTGTCGTCGTAGGCGTCGGCGAAGTCGCCGCACTCCTTGTACGCGGCGCACTCCTCGACCACGGCGAAGTCGAAACCGACGCGACGGCGCTCGGGGAGCAGGTCGGTGGTGTTCTTCTGGGCGATGGCCAGGCCTTGGCTGTGCGCCCGCTCGGCGAGCAGCTCGGCGAAGGCGGCGGCATGCCCGGTCGTGAGGAGGCCGTCCGAACGCTCGTAGGAGTCGAGGTTGTCGGGCTCCACGGCGTCGTAACCCGACTCGGCGCAGCCGTCGATCCACGGCCCGACGACGTCCATCAGCTCCCGGCGCTTGCCGGGCGTGGAGATGTCCAGGAGGGGCTCCTCCCAGTCCTCGTCGATCACCAGGGAGCCTTCGTCGTCCTTCAGGAGCAGTTCCGGGTGATGCTTCTTCCACCAGGTGATGGCCTTGCCCGGCTGGGTCTGGAAGGCGTTGACGTAGCACACGTCGTAGAGGCCGTCGGCCGGTTCGGCGGCGCGGTCGCGGGACACCGCCTGCACGGCGTCGTCCGGCGGGTAGGAGCCGCCGAGCTGGTAGTCGAAGACGGCGTTGGCCTCCGGTGCGCGTACAGCGTCCGACCGGTCCGTGGCCGGGGCGTCCTTGCCGTCGTCGGTGGTGCAGGCGGCGGCCAGGAGGAGGGCGGCGGCGCAGGCGGCGAGCCGGCCGGGGCGCGAGCGGAACAGGTGGTGCGGGCGGCGCATCGGAGGCTTTCGTTCGGGGCGATGGCCGGCGGAGGGCTCCGCCGGCCGAGGACGGCCCGGGAGCCCGTCCTCGCGTCGAAATGTGACGCGATGTCGATCTTACGTACGCCGCCCGAGCCCCGGGCGGCCAGGCCACCGCCTTACGCAGGCGCTCAGGGCCGTGGCCGCGTCGGCAGGCGCCTGGTCGAGATCATGGCCCCAAGTGGGTGACGAGGGAAATGAGTTGAGCGCGGTGTGCACGTCGCCGTCGCGTGCGCAACCCCGGTCGAGAGGGGTCAGTGCGCGATCGAGTCGATCAGCTCGCGCGCGCCCTGGCGCAGCAGCGTGACCGCCACGGACGTGCCGAGCGTCGCCGGGTCGAGCGGCCCGGCCCACTCATGGGCGTTGAGGACCGTCTTGCCGTCCGGGGTGAAGACGCGGGCGCGCAGCGAGAGGTCACCGCCCCGCTCGCAGCGCGCGTACCCGGCGATGGGGGAGTTGCAGTGCCCCTGCAGGACGTGCAGGAACATGCGCTCGGCGGTGGCCTCCCGCCAGGCCTCCGGGTCACCGAGGCCCGACACGGCGTCGATGGTGCGCGTGTCCTCCTCGCGGCACTGCAGCGCCAGGATGCCCGCGCCGATCGGCGGGCACATCGTCTCCACCGAAAGCACCTCGGTGACCACGTCCATGCGGTCGATGCGCTCAAGCCCCGACACCGCGAGCAGCAGCGCGTCCGCGTCGCCCGCGGCCAGCTTCTCCATCCGGCGCCCGGCGTTCCCGCGCATCGGGACGCACTCCAACTCCGGGTGCGATGCGGCGAGTTGCGCGATGCGGCGCACCGAAGACGTGCCGATGCGGGTTCCCGCCGGGAGTTCGTCCAGGGTGAGCCCGCCGGGGTGGATGAGCGCGTCACGGATGTCGTCGCGCTTGAGGAACGCGGCGAAGGTCGTGCCCGCCGGAAGCGGCCGGTCCGCAGGTACGTCCTTGACGCAGTGCACCGCGAGGTCTGCCTCGCCTGCGAGCAGCGCCGCGTCGACCTCCTTGGTGAACGCGCCCTTGCCGCCGAGCTTCGCGAGGTCCCCCATCCAGCGGTCCCCGGAGGTGGTGACCGGCACGACCTCCGTACGGATCCCGGGGTGCAGCGCGGCGAGTTCGGCGCGTACGCGTTCCACCTGGGCCAGCGCCATGGGGGAGGAACGGGAGACGATGCGGATCAGCTCAGGAGCGGACATGCGCACCACGATAGGCGCTTCCCGCGGCCATCTGTTAAAGGGCGCCGCACTGGAACCACGGGCCCTAAGGGCCCGGCTGGCCCGGCAGGCTCTGGCGTGCGTGACGTCCTCAGCCCTCATAGCGTGAGAAGCAGCCGGTCACCGTCCTGCCCCCGGGCGGGTCCCGGCGTCCGTCACCTGGGAGGTTCCATGTCAGCCGCCGCCGCACACCAGCGGTCCCCGATCGTTCTCGAACGCATGGCCCCCACCCATCTGGCCGACGTACTCGCCCTGGGGCGTGAGCTGTACGACACCTCGGTGAAGCCGTACACCTCCTGGTCCCTCTCGGCGATCGCCCGGCATCTGGACGCTGATGACTCCTCCTGCTGGGTGGCGCTCGACGGTGACGATCTCGCCGGGTTCGTCCTCGGCTCGATGGGGTTCGACCAGCGCGCGGACTGGGGGAACCTGGAGTGGATCGCCAGCGCCCCCGCCCATCAGGGCAAAGGTGTCGCCAGTCATCTGGTGCAGGCGTGCTGCGCGACGCTGACCGCCGCGGGGGCCACCGCCGTAGTGACCGACGTCGAGTCGCGCAACACGGCGTCCGCCACGCTGATGCGGCGCAACGGCTTCGAGGAGAGCGTGACCGTCACCCTCTTCGTACGCGAGGCACCGGACGCGGGGGCCTGACGGGCATCTCCGCCGCTACCCCGCGCAGTCCTTGCCCGGCTCCAACGGCGGTGCCTCGACGCCCAGATGGGACTTGCAGCGTGGCGTGTTCCCCGCGTCCTCGTGCCAGGAGGCGGGCCGCGGGCGGATGAAGACCGCCGCCGCTGCCGCCGCGAGGACGAACAGGCCCGCGCAGCCCACGGCCGCCTTGCCGAACGCCGAGTTCAACGCGTCGGCGTCCGCGTACGCCGTCCCGGAAAGGCCCACGGCCAGCGGCAGCGCGGCGACGACCAGCATCTGGGCCACCCGCGCCGCGGTGTTGTTGACGCCGCTGGCCAGGCCCGCGCGTCCGGCGTCGACCGAGGCGAGGACCGTGGCGGTCAGGGGAGCGACGAACAGGCTCATCCCCAGGCCGAGGACCACGACCGCGGGGAGGACTTCCGTGACGTACGCGGCCCCGGGCTCGACGCGCAGCATCAGGAGCGCCCCGGCGGCCGCGGTCAACGGCCCCGCGACGAGCGGCAAGGTGGGCCCGACGCGCCGCGCCAGATCGCCCGCCGCCGCCGAGAGCAGCAGCATCAGGACCGTGATCGGCAGCGTCGCCGTGCCCGCCTGCAACGCGTCGTAGCCCAGCGTCGTCTGCAACTGCACCGGCAGCATGAACAAGAGCCCGCCGATGGCCGCGTACAGGCACAGCGTCATGACGTTGGCCGCGCTGAACAGGCGGGAGCGGAACAGGGGCAGCGGCAGCATCGGGTTGCGGCGGCGGTGCTCGACCACGACGAAGGCGACACCCGCCGCGAGTCCGCCGAGCCCCGGCAGGAGCGCCGCCGTCGACGAGTCTCCCGCGGCGCTGATCAGCGCGAAGCTGATGCCCGCGAGGAACAGCGCCGCCAGGCAGGCCCCCGTCACGTCGAACGGCTTCTCCGCCGCGCCCTCGGCCCGGCTCTCCGGCACATGGCGGACCGCGAAGAGGACGAGCGCCGCCAGCGGCACATTGATCAGGAAGATCCAGCGCCAGCCGGGGCCGTCGATCAGCCAGCCGCCCAGGAACGGCCCGACCGCGCCCGCCACCCCGCCGAGCCCGGACCAGGCGCCCACCGCGCGTGCCTGGTCCTTCGGCCGGAACGACGTACGCACCAGGGCGAGCGACCCCGGCGTGAGGAGCGCGCCACCGATGCCCTGCAGCGCCCGCGCCGCGATGAGCATCCCCGCGTTCTGCGCGAGCCCGCACAGGGCCGAGGCGACGGCGAACCAGACGACGCCGATGACCAGGGTGCGCCGCCGCCCGATCCGGTCGCCGAGCGCCCCGCCGAGCAGCAGCAGCGCGGAGAGTGTGAGCATGTAGGCGTTGACGACCCACTGCAGGGACGCGAGTGACGTGTCCAGGTCCCGGCCGAGGGTGGGCAGGGCGACGTTGACCACCGTGCCGTCCAGCATCGCCATTCCCGACGCGAGGACGGCGCAGGTGAGCACCCAGCGGCCCCGTGCCGAGGCCAGCGCGACACCTCCGTCGGCGTCTTCCGTCGCTGAAGCCTCGGGTGCGGTTGCCATCGCCCTCCCTCCGTCCTGCCTGCCTACATGTGCACCGCGCCGCCGCCCGCGTCCGAGTGGACCGGGGCTCCCTTGCGGTACAGCACGACCGTAACGATCAGCCCGACCGCGAAGAAGACCGCCGACCAGGTGTACGCCGTCGAGTAACTCTCCATCGCGGACTGGGCCTTCGCCTGTGGCGTCGGGTCCTTGCCCACGAGGTAGTTGGCCGCGGCGCTCGTGGCCAGGGAGTTGAGCAGGGCGGTGCCGATCGAACCGCCCACCTGCTGGCTGGTGTTGACCATCGCCGACGCCACGCCCGCGTCATGCGCGGCGACCCCGGCGGTGGCCATGCTCATCGCCGGGGCGAAGACCAGGCCGAGGCCGAGACCGGCGACGAGCAGCGGCGGCAGCACGTGCGCCGCGTACCCGCTGTGGACGTCGAGTGCGGTGAGCCAGGCCATCGCGGCGGCCGCCAGGCCCATGCCGAGCGGCACGATGGGCTTCGCGCCGAACCGCGGCACGAGCACGTTGGTCGTGACGACCGAGATCACGACCATGACGGCGACCATCGGCAGGAACGCGAGCCCCGTCTTGACCGGCGTGTAGCCCAGGATCTGCTGGAGGTAGTAGGTCAGGAACAGGAAGACACCGAACATGCCCGCGCCGGAGATGAACATCGCGAGGAACGAGGCCCCGCGGTCCCGGTCGAGCACCACCCGCAGCGGGAGCAGCGGGTGCGCGGCCCGCGTCTGCCACCAGGCGAAGGCCGCCACGAGGACGGCGCCGACCACGAGGAACCCCCAGGTGTCCACGTCGCTCCAGGCGTGCGTCTCGGCGTTCGAGAAGCCGTAGACGACGCAGAACAGGCCCGCGGAGACCAGCAGGGTGCCGGGCACGTCCAGCTTCGGCCGGTCGGCGGGCCTGCCGCCGTGCAGCAGCCGGGCGCCGCCCAGCATGGCGAAGACCGCGAAGATCAGGTTCACGTACAGGCACCAGCGCCAGTCCAGGTACTCGGTCAGGATGCCGCCGAGGAGCAGACCGACCGCGCCGCCCGCGCCCGCGATGGCGCCGTAGATGCCGAACGCCTTGGCGCGTTCCCTGGGGTCGGTGAACGTCGTGGTGAGCAGGGACAGCGCGGCGGGCGCCAGGAGCGCGCCGAACACGCCCTGCAGGGCGCGGGCCACCACGAGCATGGTGAAACTGGACGCCGCGCCGCCGAGGGCGGAGGCGAGCGCGAAGCCGCCGAGACCGGCGAGGAAGACCAGCTTGCGGCCCACCAGGTCGGCGATGCGTCCGCCGAGGAGCAGCAGGCTGCCGAAGGCGAGCGCGTACGCGGTCACGATCCACTGGCGGTTGCCGTCGCTGAACCCCAGGTCCTGCTGGGCCGAGGGCAGCGCGATGTTCACGATCGTCGCGTCGAGGACCACCATGAGCTGGGCGATGCCGACGATGCCGAGGATGAGCCAGCGGTGCTCGTGGCTACCGCCGCTGGGATGTGGCGGAGCGGAGGCGCTTGATCCTGCGGTCTGCCCTGCTTCGAAGGGCTCGGGCGCGGGCGAGCGGTCCATCGGTGCCTCCAGACGCCCCCCGCCTCGCAGACATCCCCGTCACACCGTAGACGCGCTGCTAAGAGCCCGCGACCGGGGCGTGGTGGGCCCCGGGCCGCGGACCCGTCGAAGCGTGAGGAGGGTGCGGTCAGCTCTGCGGCTGGCTGATGTTGACCATCCAGGGGATGCCGAAGCGGTCCGTGCACATGCCGAACACGTCGCCCCACATCTGCTTCTCCATCGGTACGGCGACCGAGCCGCCGGCGGACAACTTCTCCCAGTAGCCGCGCAGCTCGGCCTCGTCGTCTCCGCTGAGGCTCACCGAGAAGTTGTTGCCCGGCGTGTGGTCCATGCCGGGCGGGGTGTCGGCGCCCATCAGGGTGAAGCCGTTCGGCGCCTCCAGCATGCCGTGCATGATCTTGTCGGCGGATGGGGTGTCCTGCTGGCCGGCTTCACCGAAGGTGTTGAGCGCGAGCTCGCCGCCGAAGACCTCCTTGTAGAACTCCAGGGCCTGGCGGGCGTCGCCGCCGAAGCTGAGATACGGGTTGAGTCGCGAGACCATGAAAACCTCCCGGAACGGGGTGGAACGGTCAGTAGCGCGGAGACTAGCGCGGGGGACTGACAACGGCCCGGCGAGCGGCGGGTACGCGGCCGGGCGCCGGTGATGCGGGGACGCCGCGCCGGGGACGCGGGGATGCGGCGGGCATGCGGCACGTCGTCCTCTGATGGACGGAAAGTCCGCTGCATGTAGCGTGCAGCCATTTGTCGCGCTCGGTTATTCAATCTTCATCAAATACGGTCCGGCATCCGGACCGACCCCTTGTGTGCGGACTGTATGCGAAATACGTTCTGCCGTATTCCTTGATCGTCCACGATCAGCCCGGAACCACCCCTGGCGGAGGTACCTACCCGTGCGCCGAAAAGCGGTTGCCCTCGCGGCAGTTGCCCTGGTGATGTCCCTGACGGCGGGCTGCGGCTCCCTGCAGTCCTCGGCCACCGAGGTCGGCGGTGAGCGCATGACCGACGACCGTCCCGTGCGGGACGGCGGCACCCTCACCGTCGCCCTCAACGCCGACCCGGACAAGCTCGACCCGACCCTCGCGCAGACCCTCGTGGGCCGCACCGTCTTCGCCGGGATGTGCGAGAAGCTCTACGACATCGACGAGCACGGGACCGTGATCCCGCAGCTGGCCAAAGCCCTGCCCAAGACATCGAAGGACGGCCGCACCGTCACCTTCGCCCTGCGCGAGGGCCTCAGATTCAGCGACGGGACCAAGCTGGACGCGGACGCCGCCGTCACCTCGCTGCTGCGCCACCGCGACCTGCCGGGCTCCGCGCGCGCCACCGAACTCGCCCCGCTCGCCGGGGCGAAGGCGACAGGCCCGTACACCGTGAAGCTCACGCTCAAGCAGGCCTACGTGCCCCTCACGGCCGTCCTCGCCGACCGCTCCGGCATGGTGATGTCGCCCGCCGCGCTCAAGAAGTACGGCAAGAACTTCACCAACCACCCCTCCTGCGTCGGCCCGTTCAAGTACGTGGAGCGTGTCGGCGGCGACCGCATCGTGCTCGCCAAGGACCCCAACTACTACGCGGCCGACGAGGTCCACCTCGACAAGGTGATCTACAAGCCGATACCCGACGGCAACGTACGCCTGGCCAACCTGCGCTCCGGAGACATCCAGGTGGGCGACCAGATGACACCCGTCGACGTGCGCAGCGCGCTCACCGAGCCCGACCTCCAGCTCTTCAACTCGCCCTCGCTCGGCTATCAGGGCATCGGCTTCAACGTCGGGAACGTCAAGGGCCTGGGCGAGAAGCCGGGCCGCATCGACACACCGCTCGCGCGTGAGTCACGGGTCCGGGAGGCCTTCGAGCTCGCCATCGACCGCGACCTCATCAACAAGGTCGTCTTCCAGGGCATGTACGAGCCCGCCTGCGGCCCCGTCTCGCCCGAGTCCGCCATCGCCCCCGGCGTCAAGGCGACCGCCTGCCCCAAGCGGGACGTCGCCAAAGCCAAGCGGCTCCTCGAGGAGGCCGGGGTGAAGACGCCGGTCCGCATCGAGCTGAAGGTGTCCACCACGCCCGAATCCAGCCGCCTCGGACAGGTCGTACAGGCCATGACCAAGGAGGCGGGGTTCGCGGTCACACTGCGCCCCACCGAGTACGCCACGATGCTCGAGGAGACCGACTCCGGGCGCTACGACGCCTTCACCAGCGGCTGGTCGGGGCGGCTCGACCCGGACGGCAACATCGCCAGCTTCCTCCAGACACGCGGCGCCATGAACGCCTACGGACTCTCGGACCCGGAGATCGACCGGCTCGTCGAGCGCGGGCGCGCCGAAGCCGACCCGGAGGAACGCACCAAGATCTACGGGGAGTTGACCCGGCGCGCCCAGGAGCGACGCGGGCTCATCTACCTCTACCGCCAGAAGAACTACATCGTCGCCGGCAAGGACGTCGCGGGCGTGCGCGTCTACGGAGACGGCCTGGTCCGCGTCTCGACTGCGGGGTACACCCGATGAGCCTGAGCCCCATGACGTCGTATCTGCTCACCCGCGTCCGCCAGTCCCTCATCACCCTCGTCCTCGTCAGCATGGTCGTCTTCGCCGGCATCCGCGCCCTGCCGGGCGACCCGGCGCTCGCGCTCGCCGGCGAGGAACGCAGCCCCGAGGCGCTCGCCGCCATCCGCGAGAGCTACGGCCTGAACGACAACATCGTCGTCCAGTACGGGCGGTTCATCGGCCATGCGATCACCGGCGACCTGGGGACCTCCTCACGCACCGGCCTCCCCGTCTCCGACGCGATCACCGCGGCCCTGCCCATCACCCTCGAACTGGCCGCGCTGTCCCTGCTGTTGGCGGTCACCGTCGGCATCGGCGCGGGCATCGTCGCCGCCGTGCGACGCGGAAAGCCGGAGGAGTGGCTCGCCAACGCGCTCGCCCTCCTCGGGCTCTCCGTCCCCACCTTCTGGCTCGGCATGGTCCTGGTCCTCGGACTCGCCATCGCCGTGCCGGTCTTCTCGGCCTCCGGATACGTGCCCTTCGCTGCCGACCCGCTGGACAACCTGCGCCGCATGGTGCTGCCCGCCATCGTCCTCGGCTCGGGGCTCGCGGCCGTCGTGATGCGCCAGACACGGGCGGCGATGCTGGACTCGCTCTCCGCCGACTACGTCCGCACCGCGCGGGCCAAGGGGCTCTCGCGGCGCGAGGTCATCGGCGGGCACGCGCTGCGCAACTCCCTGGTCACCGTCGTGACCGTGCTCGGCCTGCAGCTCGGACACC
The DNA here is from genome assembly GCF_053607685.1 of Streptomyces sp. NPDC055099. Taxonomy (NCBI): domain Bacteria; kingdom Bacillati; phylum Actinomycetota; class Actinomycetes; order Kitasatosporales; family Streptomycetaceae; genus Streptomyces; species Streptomyces sp. NPDC055099. Next base: position 292,136 of record NZ_JBSGUA010000010.1, read on the forward strand.
TCATCTCGGGAGCCGTCGTCACCGAGCAGATCTTCGTGCTGCCCGGCTTCGGCAAGCTCACCATCGACGCCGTCTTCACCCGCGACTACGCGACCCTGCAAGGCGTGGTGCTGTGCACCTCCGCCGCGTACATCCTCATCAACCTGCTGGTCGACGTGGCGTATTCGGTCATCGACCCGCGCATCCGGCTCGGAGGTGCCCGGTGACGACAGCGGTGCTCACACGACTGGGGCGGACACGTTCCGCCGGAGCGGGCGGAGGCAGCGGCAAGCTGCGCGCCCTGCGCAGGAACCGGCTCGCCATGACCGGCGGCGTCATCGCCGCCGTCTTCGTCCTCGCGGCGCTCTTCGCGCCGCTGGTCGCGCCGTACGATCCCGCGCGTCCCGACTTCGCCAACGCCCTGGCCGCACCCGGCTGGTCGCACTGGCTGGGCACCGACGACCTGGGCCGCGACCAGCTGTCCCGGGTCGTGTACGGGGCGCGGGCCTCCATGCACGTGGGCGTGGTCGCCGTGGCGCTCGCGTTCGCCGTCGGCGTGCCGCTCGGCCTGCTCGCGGGCTATTACGGCAAGTTCACCGACAGCGTGGTCTCCCGGCTCACCGACACGATGCTGGCCTTCCCCTTCCTGGTGCTCGCCGTCGGACTCGCCGCCGTGCTCGGCCCTTCGCTCACCAACGCGACCATCGCGATCGGCATCTCACAGATCCCGGCCGTCATCCGCATTACCCGCGCGGAGACCTTGCGGCTGCGGCACGTCGACTACGTGGCTGCCGCCGTCGCCAACGGAGGCGGCGACGCCACCGTCCTCTTCCGGCATATCTTGCCCAACGCCACCTCCGCGCTGACCGTCCAGGCGACCGTCGGCATCCCCGCCGCGATCATCGGGGAGGCGCTGCTCAGCTTCCTGGGACTGGGAGTTCAGCCACCCGAGGCGTCGCTCGGCGTGATGCTCTCCGGCGCCCAGTCCTTCCTCGCGCCCGCGCCGTGGATGGCGGTCTTCCCCGGACTCGCGGTCGTCGCGGCCACCCTGGCGTTCAACCTGCTCGGCGACGGCCTGCGGGACGTCCTCGACCCCCGAGGAGCCACCCGATGAGCCACCCCATCAGCGATCCCGTACTGAGCGTGCGCGACCTGTCGGTCTCCTTCCGCTCCGACGCCCGCACCGTGCACGCCGTCGACCACCTCTCGTACGACGTCGCGCCGGGCGAAGTGCTCGCGGTGGTCGGCGAGTCGGGATGCGGCAAGTCCGTCACGGCGATGGCTGTGATGGGGCTCTTGCCGCCCACCGCCCACATCGAGGGATCGATCAGACTCGGCGGTGCCGAGATAGCCGGAGCGAGCGAGAAGGAGCTCGGGCGGGTCCGCGGCAAGGACATCGCGATGATCTTCCAGGAGCCCATGACCTCGCTGAACCCCGTCCTGACCATCGGCCGGCAGATAGGCGAGGTGCTCCGCCGCCACCAGGGCATGTCGAAGAAGGAGGCACGCGCGCGTGCCGTCGAACTCCTCGACCTGGTGGGCATCCCCGCGCCCGCCCAGCGCGTCGACGAGTATCCGCACCAGCTCAGCGGCGGCATGCGCCAACGCGTCATGATCGCGATCGCGGTCGCCTGCGATCCGTCCGTCCTGATCGCCGACGAGCCGACCACCGCGCTCGACGTCACCGTCCAGGCGGGCATCCTCGAAGTCCTGCAGTCCCTGCGGGAACGGCTCGGCACCGCGATCGTGCTGATCACCCACGACCTGGGCGTGGTGGCCGACACCGCCGACCGCGTCCTGGTCATGTACGCGGGCCGCCCCGTCGAACAGGCCCCGGTGCACGAACTGTTCGCCGAGCCGCGCCACCCGTACACCCGCGGCCTCCTCGGCGCGGTCCTGCGCCCGGGAGGCAAGGGCAAGCGGCGGCTGCCCGAGATCCCCGGCCTCGTGCCGAGCCTCGACGCACAGCCGGACGCCTGCACCTTCGCCCCGCGCTGTGCGCACGCCGACGAGCGGTGCACGACGGGCAGGCCCGGCTTCAAGGCGGTCTCCCGCACCGCCGGGGCCGATGCCGCACACCGGGCGGCCTGCTGGCATCCGCAGGACGCCGCCGTTCTCACGCCCACCATCCAGGAGGCCGGACAGTGATCACCACGCGGACACACGACGGTGAGACGGCGGCCCCGGTGCTCGAACTGGTCGCCCTGGAGCGGCACTTCGCGTCGCCCGGCGGCTTCGTGCGCGCCGCCGACGGCGTCACGCTCACCGTCGGCAAGGGCGAAGTCGTCGGTCTGGTGGGGGAGTCGGGGAGCGGCAAGTCGACCGTGGGGCGCTGTGCCGTACGGCTCGACGAACCCACCGGCGGCACGGTCCGCATCAACGGCACGGATGTGACCCGCCTTTCACGCCGCGCCCTGCGACCCCTCCGGAAAGACTTCCACCTCGTCTTCCAGGACCCCTCCTCCTCGCTCGACCCGCGCATGACCGTCGGGCAGATCATCGGCGAACCCCTGCGCCTGCACGGGATCGCCAAGGGGGAGGCGGCACGCGAGCGCGTGGCCGGACTCCTCGGCCAGGTCGGTCTGCGCCCCGAGCACGCCGACCGGCACCCGCACGAACTCTCCGGCGGACAGCGCCAGCGCATCTCCATCGCCCGCGCCCTCTCCGTCGACCCGGACCTCCTGGTGGCCGACGAACCCACATCGGCGCTCGACGTCTCCGTGCAGGCCTCGGTCCTCAACCTCCTCGCCGACCTGCAGCGGGACCGCGGCTTCGGGTGTCTGTTCATCACGCACGACCTGGCCGCCGTGGAGTTCCTCGCCGACCGCATCGCGGTCATGTACCTCGGCCAGATCGTCGAACAGGCGCCGACCGCCGAGCTGTTCGCCGACCCCAAGCACCCCTACACACAGGCGCTCCTGTCCGCCGCGCCCGTGCCCGACCCGGTCCTCCAGCGCACCCGCGAGCGCATCGTCCTCAGCGGTGAACTGCCGAGCCCGCTCGCCCCGCCGCCCGGCTGCCGCTTCCACACGCGCTGCCCGCTGGCCGTCGAACGCTGCCGTGTCGAGGTGCCGGAGCTGCGCCTGCTTCCCGCAGAGGCCCTTTCCGGAGAGGGCGGGCGCCAGGTCTCCTGCCACCTTGTCGGCGACGACGGCATGGCTCCGGACGCCGCCGCCGTCCCCGCCCCCGCCCTCCGTACGATCCCCAGTACCCGCACCGCACGCTAGGAGCAGCACTCTTGTTCACCACTAGGCCGACCCTCCAAGGCACCTTCGGCATGGTGTCCTCCACCCACTGGCTCGCCTCGCAGTCCGCGATGGCTGTCCTGGAGGACGGCGGCAACGCCTATGACGCGGCGGTCGCCGCCGGTTTCGTCCTGCACGTCGTCGAGCCGCACCTCAACGGCCCGGCGGGCGAGGTGCCGATCATCCTGGCCCCCGCCGACGGCGAGGTGCGGGTCCTGTGTGGGCAGGGCGTCGCGCCCGCCGGAGCGAGCGTGGACCACTACCGCTCACTCGGCCTCGAACTGGTGCCGGGCACAGGTCCGCTCGCGGCCGCCGTGCCGGGCGCCTTCGACGCGTGGATGGTGCTCCTGCGCGACCACGGGACCAAGTCCCTTGCCGACGTCCTCAAGTACGCCATCGGGTACGCGGAGGACGGCCACGCACCCGTGGAGCGCGTCGGCGAGACCGTCGAGACGGTGCGCGAACTCTTCGAGACCGAGTGGCCGTCGTCGGCCGAGATCTACCTGCCGGAGGGCCGGTCCCCGCAGCCCGGCGAGCTCCTGCGCAACCCCGCGCTCGCCGCGACCTGGCGGCGCGTGATCGAGGAGGCGGGCACCGGCTCGCGCGTCGAGCAGATCGAGGCCGCGCGCAAGATCTGGAGCGAGGGATTCATCGCCGAGGCGCTGATACGCCAGTCCGGCGTCCCCACGATGGACACCAGCGGAGCCCGGCACACCGGAACGCTGACGGCAGCGGACCTCGCCGGCTGGGAGGCCACCTACGAGGCCCCGGCGACGTACGACTGGAACGGCTGGACGCTGTGCAAGGCGGGCGGCTGGAGCCAGGGCCCGGCCTTCCTCCAACAGCTCGCCGTGCTCCCCTCGGCGCTCGCGGACCTGCCCGCCTACGGCTCGGCCGACTACGTCCACCTGCTGATCGAGGGCTGCAAGCTGGCCATGGCCGACCGCGAGGCCTGGTACGGCGACGCGGACGGCGCCGGCACGGTCCCGGTCGCCGACCTGCTGTCCGAGGCGTACAACGCGGAGCGGCGCACGCTCATCGGCGAGAAGGCGTCGCACGACCTGCGCCCCGGCAGCCCCGGCGGGCGCGCCCCGAAGATCTCCGCCCACGCCAGCGCGGTGGCCGCGGGCGAGCCCGGCTTCGACGCGCTCGGCCTGCCCGGAGCGGGCGCCGGTGAGCCGACCGTTGCCAAGAGCGGCACGTCACCCGTGCCCGGTGAACCGGCCGTCTCGGCGGACGGCGCCACCCGCGGCGACACCTGCCACCTGGACATCGTGGACCGCTGGGGCAACATGGTCGCGGCCACGCCGAGCGGCGGCTGGCTCCAGTCCAACCCGGTCGTCCCCGAGCTGGGCTTCCCGTTGGGCACCCGGCTCCAGATGGCCTGGCTGGAGGAGGGCCTGCCCAACTCCCTGACGCCCGGCCGCCGCCCGCGCACCACCCTGACGCCGTCCCTCGCGCTCAAGGACGGCGTACCGGTGATGGCGTTCGGCACGCCCGGCGGGGACCAGCAGGACCAGTGGCAGCTGCACTTCTTCCTGTCGGTGGCGCTGCGCGGTTCCGTCCGCGGCGGCCTCGACCTCCAGGGCGCCATCGACGCCCCCAACTGGCACAACGACAGCTTCCCCGGCTCCTTCTACCCGCGCGGCATGCGTCCGGGCAGCGTCACGGTCGAGTCCCGCATGGACGAGGCGGTCATCGAGGAACTGCGGCGGCGCGGGCACGACGTGACGGTGGGCGAGCCCTGGTCGGAGGGCCGCCTGTGCGCCGTGGCGCGGGACCCGCGCACCGGGGTGCTCTCGGCGGCGGCCAACCCGCGGGGGATGCAGGGATACGCCGTGGGCCGGTAGAAGCCCCAAAAGGGGCGCGGGGAACTGCGCGAGGACGGACCAGGATCCGCGGTCGGCAATGGCGCGAACCCGGCAGACGTGGCTCCGATGAGCCCCGCGGCACGGCCGGGTACGAGGCGTCGCGCGCCGCGTACCCGGCCGAAGGCGGTCGTCAGGACCGGCCGCTGGTCTCCTGACCGTCCAGCGACTCCTCCGCCTTCGTCGACTGCCCCGGCTCCCGCGGGGAGGGCACGGCCACCGCGGCCGTGGCTTCCCTGCGGCGCGAGACGACGCCGCCCACCAGCGCGGCCACCGGCTGCGCGAAGCGCGCGGTCAGCGGGCCGACGATCACCAGGATCAGGACGTACGCCGTGGCCAGCGGGCCGAGCGAGGGCTCGATGCCCGCGGTGACGGCGAGACCCGCGATGACGATGGAGAACTCGCCGCGCGCCACGAGGGCGCCGCCCGCCCGCCACCGTCCCTTGACGGAGATCTTGGCGCGGCGGGCCGCCCAGTACCCCGTGGCGATCTTCGTGCACGCCGTCACGACGGCGAGCAGGAGCGCGGGAAGCAGCACCGGCGGGATGCTCGCCGGATCGGTGTGCAGGCCGAAGAAGACGAAGAAGACGGCGGCGAACAGGTCCCGCAGCGGTGCGAGGAGGCTGTGCGCGCCCTCGGCGACCTCGCCGGACAGTGCGATGCCGACCAGGAAGGCGCCCACGGCGGCGGAGACCTGGAGCTGCTGCGCGATCCCGGCGACCAGGATCGTCAGACCGAGGACGACCAGGAGCAGCTTCTCGGGGTCGTCGCTCGACACGAAGCGCGAGATGACACGGCCGTAGCGCACGGCGAGGAACAGCACCAGACCGGCCGCACCGAGCGCGATGCCCAGGGTGAGACTGCCCGCGGCCCAGCCGACACCGGCCAACAGGGCGGTGATGATGGGCAGATAGACCGCCATCGCCAGGTCTTCGAGGACCAGGATGCTGAGGATGACGGGTGTCTCGCGGTTGCCGAGGCGGCCCAGGTCGTTCAGGACCTTCGCGATGACGCCGGACGACGAGATCCAGGTGACCCCCGCGAGCACGACGGCGGCGACGGGACCCCAGCCCATCAGGAGCGCGGCGATCGCGCCCGGCACGGCGTTGAGCCCCATGTCGACGAGCCCGGCCGGGTACTGGGTCTTGAGATTGCTGACCAGATCGCTCGCGGTGTATTCGAGCCCCAGCATGAGCAGCAGCAGGATGACGCCAATCTCGGCGCCGATGGCGACGAACTCCTCACTGGCGCCCAGCGGAAGCAGCCCGCCCTCGCCGAACGCGAGCCCGGCGAGCAGATAGAGGGGGATCGGGGAGAAGCGGAACCGTCCGGCGAATCGGCCGAGCAGCCCGAGCGCGAGAATGATCGCGCCGAATTCGATCAGGAAGACAGCGGAGTGCATCGAATCACTCCCGCCCGAGTATCGCGGCGGCGCTCTCCACACCTTCGCGGGTGCCGATCACGATGAGTGTGTCCCCGCCCGCGAGGCGGAAGTCGGGCGCGGGCGAAGGAATCGCCTCGGCCCTGCGCAGCACCGCCACGATGGACGCGCCGGTCTCGGTGCGCATCTGGGTCTCGCCGAGCACCCGCCCGTTCCAGTGCGAGGAGCCGGCCACCTCGATGCGCTCGGCGACCAGGCCGAGGTCCGTGGTGTGCAGGAGATTGGGGCTGTGGTGCGAGGGCATCAGCGCGTCGATCAGGGCCTCCGCGTCACCCGAGCTCAGCCGCAGCGAGAGCGCGCACTCGTCGGGGTCGTCGGCACGGTAGGCGCTGAGGGTGCGCGCGCCGTCCCGGTGCGCGACCACCGAGATCTTGCGGTGTTCCCGGGTGGTCAGGTCGTACCGGATGCCGATGCCTGGGAGTGGCGTCTGGCTGAGACGTGAAGCGGACACAGCTCTTCCCCTAGTTGCTGATTGGCTGATGGGCGTCAATACGGCGTTAAGGTCACCCTATAGGCCCGTTCTTTGCCAGAACTTGGTGGTAGAGGTCCCGCTCCGGGTCTATGGCTGACGTTCCGCCAGCACCGTCTCGACGGAATCGGCTTCCGCGGGCGACTTGTCCTCGCGGTAGCGGACGACGCGGGCGAAGCGGAGCGTGACGCCGGCCGGATAGCGGGTGGACTTCTGCAGCCCGTCGTAGGCGATCTCGACGACGAGCTCCGGGCGTACGGTCACGACGAAGCCGTCGTCGCTGACCGCGAGCTCGCGCAGCCGCTCGGTCTGCCAGGCGAGCATCACGTCGGTCATGCCCTTGAAGGTCTTGCCGAGCATGGCGAACGTCCCGTCGTCGCGCCGGGCGCCCAGGTGCAGGTTGGACAGCTTGCCGGTCCGCCGCCCGTGTCCCCACTCGGCGGCGAGCACGACGAGGTCCAGGGTGTGCACCGGCTTGACCTTCAGCCAGCTCGCACCGCGGCGCCCGGCGATGTACGGGGCGTCGAGTGCCTTGAGCACGACTCCTTCGTGGCCGCGGCGCAGCGTGTCGGCGAAGAACTCCTCGGCGGCGCCGACCTCCGTCTCGTCGGCGGGGTCGGCGACGACGGCGCGACGCACCCGCATCGGCTCCGGGACGAGCCGTGCCAGGTGGGTGTGCCGTTCGGCGAACGGCAGGTCGAGCAGATCCTGCCCTCCCGCGTACAGGACGTCGAAGAAGACGGGGGACACGGGTAGCCCCGCGGCGGCGGTGGTGACGTCGAGACGGGATCCGACCCGTCCGGCGATCTCCTGGAAGGGGCGGGGTCTGCCGTCGCCGTCGAGTGCGATGACCTCGCCGTCGAGAATGAAGGTGTCGCCCGCCAACTCCATTGCCGCCGCCGTGAGTTCGGGCAGCCGGTCGGTGATGTCGTCCAGGGTGCGGGTGTAGACGCGAACGTCGTCCCCGTTCCGGTGGACCTGCACGCGGATGCCGTCCAGCTTCTCCTCGACGGCGCACGGCCCGCCCAGCTTGCCGACGCCCTCGGTGACGGAGACGGCGCCGTGCGCGAGCATCGGCAGCACGGGCCGCCCGACGCTGAGCCGGAACTCCTCCACCGCGCCGGGGCCTCTCGCGAGGAGGGCCTCGGCGACGGGAGTCACCGCTCCCGCCAGCATCACCGCGCGGCGCACGGCGGCGGGCGGTGCCTCGGTGGCGCGGGCGAGCCCCTCCACGGCGATGGCGTCCAGCGCGCCCTGCCGTACCTCGCCGGTCAGCAGTCCGACGAGGAACCGCTGCTCCTCCGCGGTGGCCGCGCCCATCAACTCCGCCACCAGCCGCTTGCGCTCGGCCTGGGAGCCCTGCCCGGAGACGGCGCCGATGGCGGTAAGGGCCTGGTCCGTGGCCTGCACGGTGAGGCTGGGCTCGACGGCAGCCGCGGGCGCGTCCTTGAGGAGACTCCACCCGATGCCCAGCCTTCCCTGGGGGAGGCGCCCCGCGAGATAGGGGATGACGATGGGGGCGTCGGCGGGCGTGGCCGCACGGAAGAGATCGGCGAGGAGCGCGATCTTCTGGGACCGGGCGGAGGTGGTGGCCACGGTGGCGGATACGTGTGCGAGGCGGGCTAGGAGCATGCGTACTCCTTTCCCCGGTCGCCGCCCTCCCTGAAACGCGGGTGTACAGCCCGTCCGGCGTTCGAGGGCGAACGTGTCGGACCTGACGGGAGTGGCGCAGGTCACAGATCTCGCTCCGTGTGCCGCGTAATGAATCACCGGTCACCGGACTCGAACAGGCACGGAAGAAAGCAGTGCGAGCAGCGGCAGCTGCGCCAGAACAGGAGTCCGATCATGGCCGTCACCCTTGAGCAGCCCGCCCGCGCCCGCCTGATCACCCGCGACGGCCGCGAGCGCGCACTGCCCGTGACCCTGCGCTATGTGGCTGCCGACCCGCTGGCCGTGCAGATCGTCTTCCCTCCGGAGGCCTCCCTCGACGGCGCGGAGGTTACGTGGATCTTCGCCAGACAGCTCCTGGAGGAGGGGCTTCGCGCGCCCGCAGGCGGGGGTGACGTGCAGATCTGGCCGTGCGGGCGGGCGCGCACGGTCCTTGAGTTCCACGCGCCGCAGGGTCTGGCCCTGGTGCAGTTCGACAGAGCCGTGCTGCGGCGGTTCCTGCTTCGTACGTACGCCGTCGTGGGGGCCGGGAGTGAAGCCGAGGGGCTCGGCCTCGACCAGGATCTCGCCCGGTTGCTGGGCGGGGTCTGAGCGGAGGTTACTCCGTGGTCATTATTAGGTTAGGCTCCCCTAACTCAATGGAGTGTCAAGAGTGGCTTCCATCCGCTCAGGGGAGGGGAAACAGATGGGTCATGGCTGGGAGGGTGTGGTCCTCAAGCTGTTCCGCGGCAAGGACTTCGAGTTCACGGTGACCGGCGCCGAGGACGTCACCGAGCACTACCGGCGGCTGCACCTCACGGACGGCGGCATGCTCGCGCTGACCGGAGTGCATCCCACCATGTGGGTGCGCCTGTGGTTCGACGGAGTGGACGGCGGGCACCACCAGCGCGCGTACACCCTCGTGGACCCGGACCCCGCGGCGGGAACCTTCAGCCTGGAGTTCGCCCTGCACGACGGGCGCGCGAGCGACTGGGCGCGCAAGGCAGGTCCGGGCGACAAGATCGAGGCCACCCTCCAGGGCACCGGCTTCGATGTGCCCGATCCGGCGCCCGCCCGGCTCCTGGTCATCGGGGACTCGGCGGCCGTCCCGGCCGTCAACTCGCTCCTGGCCGCCCTGCCCCACGTGCCCGCGACGCTCTGGATGGAGACGCAGCACCCCTCGGACCACGAACTCGACCTGCGCATCGACCCGGCCCTGCACGACCTGCACCGGGTGGAGCGGCGCGACGCGGGCGGTCACCTGGTCGACGAGGTCAAGGCCGCGCTGCCCGCGCTGATCGAGGACCCCGCCGACGTCTACGCGTGGATCACCTGCGACACGACGACCACCCGGACCCTCGCCTCGTATGTCCGCAAGGAACTTTCCGTCCCCAAGAACCGCGTGCACGCCCTCGGCTACTGGCGCCCCGACAAGCGGTAGGCGCGGGCCGTTCGCCGCCGCCGGAACCCCACCGTCGCCCCCACCACAAGCGCGGCCGAACCCGCGGCGAAGAAGAGCATCGTGGTCCACGCCGGGCCGCCCGAGCCCATCGCGTGGGCGGCCGGCTCGGCAGCGGGCGCGGGACCCTGCGCCGTGCCCCGCCTCTCGCTCTCGGAGACCAGCGAGCCCACCGGCCGCACATGCCCCGCCGCCTTGAACCCCCAGTCGAGAAGCGCCCTGGTCTCCTCGTACACGCGGTACCCGCCGCTGGCCTGAGGGTTCATCACCGACACGACGAGGGTGCGGCTGCCGCGCTGCGCCGCGCTGATGAGGGTGTTGCCCGCGTGGCTGGTGTAGCCGTTCTTGATGCCGAGCAGGCCGGGGTAGCGGCTCACGCCGTCGGCCCCGGTGAGCAGCCGGTTGGTGTTCTGGATGGGGTAGGACCAGTTGCCGTGCGGGAACTTGGCGATCGACGTCGAGCAGTACCGGGCGAACTGCGGGTCCGCGAGACCGGCCCGGCCGAAGATCGCCAGGTCGTACGCCGAGGAGACCTGGCCCGCCGCGTCGTATCCGTCGGGCGAGACCACATGGGTGTCATGGGCGCCCAAGGCGCGGGCCTTGGCGCGCATCTGACGGACGGTCTGCTGCCAGCCGCCGTTGAGCTTGGCCAGCACGTGCACGGCGTCGTTGCCGGAACTGAGGAACACGCCCCGCCACAGGTCGGCGACGGTGTAACTGCGCCCCGCCTCGACTCCCACCAGGCTGCTGCCGTCCCCGACCTCGGAGAGCTCGCTCTGGGTGACCCGGTGCCGGGCCACGGCGTCGAGGTGGGGCAGGGCCGTCAGGGCGAAGAGCGACTTCAGGGTGGACGCGGGCGGCAGTTGACGGTGCGCGTTGTGGGCGGCGAGCACTTCGCCCGAACGGGCGTCGGCCACCAGCCAGGAGAGCGCGGAGACATCGCTCGGCACGGCCGGGGCCCCGGCTTCGGGCCGCACCTGAACGCCGGGGCGGTCGAGGAGGTTCGAGGAGTACACGGGGCCCGGCTTGGGCGGCGTGGGCTCTTCGCCGGCCGCGGTGGCGGGTGTGGGCAGGAGGACCAGAGCGGCTGCCGCGAAGGCCGCGGTGCGGACGGATGAGGAGCGCGGGAGGTACCTGATGACCATTCAGTCACCGTACGAGCGCGGCCCGAAGCCCGCAGGTCAGCTTGGTCCTACTGGATGTACGGGGTGGCCTTGGGTGCCACGGGAGTTGCGCCGCGGATCAGGGCTTGGCCAGGGGCCCGGCGAGCAGGTCGTCCAGCTCGGCCGCGAAGAGCTCGGCCGGGTCGAAACCCATGCCGCTGAAGTGGCCCGAGAGTTCCAGGGACAGGACCCCGTGCATCCGGGTCCAGAAGGACATGGCCCGGTGGAGGGCGGCGGGCGGCGCGGGGTGGCCCTGGGCCCAGTCGCGGTGGTCGCGCAGATGGCTGCCGAACGGTGTCGCGGGGCTGTCCGGCAGGAGTTGCGCGCAGGCGTCGAGCAGGGTCGCCATGATCTCGGACGAGATGCCGGTGATGTCGTCGGGCGCGTGATAGCCGGGGACCGGGGTCCCGTAGATGAGGAAGTAGCGCTGGGGGTGCGCGAGGGCCCAGTCGCGCAGGACGTGCGCGAGGCCGGCCAGGCCGGCGCCTTCGGCGGAGGCCGCGTGCACGGTGTCGGCGAGGCTTCGGTAGGCGTCCCGGATGAGTTCGGTGATCAGTTCGTCGCGACCGGCGAAGTAGCGGTAGAGCGCGGGGCCGCTCATGCCCATCTGCTTGGCGATCGCGTTCAGGGACAGCGCCGACGCCCCTGCCGTGGCGATCTGCTCCCACGCCCGTTCCTTGACCTCGGCACGTACCTGCGTGCGATAGCGCTCGCGCGGAGTGCCGGCCTCGCTCTTCGCCATGGTTCGTCCACTTCTCCGGCGCGGCTACAAGCTCAAAATTTAGTTAGAGGCTATCACTCAACCCATTGACCGCCCGCTCCTTGGGGCGTTATACCTTCTCACGCAAGCGTTATAGGCTCTAACGAACGCGTGAGCCTCTAGCTTCCTCCATCCCGCCCAGCCAGGAGACCGTCATGACCGGAACCCACAGCTTCGCCTCCCGCGCCGCACTGTTCGCCGTCCCGCTCGCCGTCGCCGGTCTCCTCGGCACGGCAGCCGCCCCCGCCGTGGCCGCCCCTCGGCCCGGCCACGGCACGTCTTTCACCTGCCGCGGCGAGGGCGTCGACCCCGATGCGCTCGTCCGCCACCGGACCGAGACCGTGATCCACGCGCCGCTGAGCACCATCTGGAAGCTGCAGACCGACGTGGAGAACTGGCCGTCCTGGCAGACCCCCGTCACATCGGTGGACCGCCTCGACCACGGCCCCTTGCGCAAGGGCTCGGCGTTCCGGTGGACGACGCCGATACCGCCCAACCCGGCGACCCCCGCCACCAGCCTGGACATCACCTCCACCGTCGAGCAGCTCAAGCGCGACGCGTGCATCCGCTGGACGGGCCCCGCGATCGGCGAGGGGCTGCGCATCGACGGCGTCCACGTGTGGACGTTCACCAAGATCAAGGGCGGTGTCCTGGTCCGCACCGAGGAGACCCACACCGGAGAGCAGGTCGAGGCGAACGTCCCCGCCGCGACCGAGATCCTCGGCCAGGGCCTCGAAGCGTGGCTGGGCGCACTGAAGACCACGGCGGAAGCGCGCGCCGGCCACCACGACCGCTGAACGACGAAGGCGCGGCACCCCGGCGACCGCCGGTGTGCCGCGCCCTGTCGGTGCGCGCGTGACGTTACTTCGGAAGCTTCGCCTCGATCGCGGCGACGACCTCGGGGGCGTCCGGCTCGGTCTGCGGGGCGAACCGGGCCACCACCTCGCCGCCCGGTGAGATCAAGAACTTCTCGAAGTTCCAGCGGACGTCGCCGGTGTAACCCTCGGCGTCCGCCGTGTCCACGAGGCGCTGGTACAGCGCGTGCCGGTCGTCGCCGTTCACGTCGACCTTCTCGGTCATCGGGAACGTCACGCCGTACGTCGCCGAACAGAACTCGGCGATCTCATCGGACGTACCGGGCTCCTGGCCCATGAACTGGTTGCAGGGCACGCCGAGCACCGTGAAGCCACGGCCCGCGTACTTCTCCTGGAGGCGCTCCAGGCCCGCGTACTGCGGGGTGAGCCCGCACTTGGAGGCGACATTGACGATCAGGACGGCCTTGCCCAGGTACTGGCCCAGGTCCGCCGGGCCGCCCTGCAGGCTTTCGATCTCTACCGCGTCATAGACAGACATGCTCCGGAGCCTACGCTCCGGCAGGCGCGTCCTCACGGGGAGACCGGCACAGGGGCACAGGCCGGCCTGCTATGGGCGCGGCTCCGTCCGCTCCGACAGCTCGGCGCGCCACTGGCGCGGCCATTCCCCCGAGGGCGGGGGAGCGCCACCGATGCCGAGGTCGCCGCGCGCGCTCTCGTAGAAGTGATCGCGTGCGGCACTGGCCAGCTGATGCGCTCGGGCCCAGTCGGACGACGCGCTGACGCCCTCCCGTACGAGAAGTTCTATGGTCCACACGGCCTCATGCCACTTCCGGGCCGCCGCGATCGTGGCCGCGTCCCCGACGAGCAGCATCGATTCCCACTCGGCCGCGCGATGGGACTCGGCCTCGGCCAGCTCGGCGAACCCGTGGCTCGGCTCCAGCGGATCGGTCACGTCCGTGTAGCCCATGGCCGCACCGATGCGCTGAGCGGTCCGCAGCTGCACCTTGAGGGCATTTCCGTAGCGGATGTACGTCTCGAACCGCTTCTCGTCCCAGCGTTCCAGCTTCTGGATCTTCCACTTGCGCCGCTCGGTCAGGCTCTGGGCCGCGTAGGACCCCACGGAACCCACCACGACACCGATCAGCGCGGGCAGTTGGTCGGCAAGCGCCATGATCCCCCCCTCGTCACTCCGAGACTATCGCCGTCCGGTTCAGCCGCCCCCGGGCGACCAGTTCGACGGTCGTGGCCACCGCGATGGCCTGGACCGCCATGAGGGCGATCAGGACGAACAGTTGCACCGCGCCCGCGAGGACCGGTGACGCGCCGCCCAGGAGCATGCCGACGAAGGCTCCGGGCAGGGTGACCAGACCTACCGTGCGGGTCTGGTCGAGGCCGGGGAGCAGGGCGTCCGACGCGGCGGGGCGGATCACCTCCAGGCGGGCGTCCCTGTCGAGCATGCCGAGGGCGAGCCCCGCCTCGAACTCGCCCTTGCGGGAGCTGAGTTCGTCCAGGGAGCGGCGCCCGCCGAGCACCGTCGCGGTCAGCGCGCCGCCGATCAGGATGCCCGTGACGGGGATCATGGCGATGCCCTTCACCGGCAGCAGACCGGCCAGCGTCAGTGCCGCCACCACCGGGACGACCGGGACCGCGATCGGCAGCGCCGCCCACCACCAGGTGCCGTTGGAGGTGATGCGGCGCCCCGCCGTGCGCGCGGCGACGGCGAACATCAGGAGAAGGAAGGCGAAGAGCGCCACGACGTGGTGGATCACCCAGCCGATGACCAGGGACACCACGCCGAGCTGCACGGCCGCCCGCACACCGGCCACCAGGATCTCCCGCGCCCTTCCGTACGTGCCGTCGGGGGAGAGGCGGAACACGGCGGCGGCCGTGGCGGCGACGAGCAGCAGCACGAGGAGCACCACGCCGAGCGTCGCGTTGACCGGCAGCAGGGCGTCAGCAGCGAGATCACGCACCAGCCCACCCTAGGACCCATCTGGCGGCGCGCCGCGCCGGTGATCGGGACTTGTGTGTCCGGGGTCGTCGCGAACGGGCCCGGTCTGTGAGGATGCGGGGAGATGCATGTGCTGCCGGGCGGGCAGGTGACGCCGGGAGCAAGACCGGAAGAAAGAAGGGCTGACCTCATGGCGCAGCAGGTACAGGGCGTGATCGCGCGCGCGAAGGGCGAGCCGGTACGGATCGAGACGATCGTCGTGCCGGACCCGGGGCCCGGGGAAGCCGTGGTGAAGGTGCAGGCCTGCGGGGTCTGTCACACCGACCTGCACTACCGCGAGGGCGGCATCAACGACGACTTCCCCTTCCTGCTCGGCCATGAGGCGGCGGGGGTCGTGGAGTCGGTCGGGGACGGCGTCACGGAGGTCGCGCCCGGCGACTTCGTGATCCTCAACTGGCGCGCGGTGTGCGGCCAGTGCCGCGCATGCCTGCGGGGCCGCCCCCAGTACTGCTTCGCCACGCACAACGCCAAGCAGAAGATGACCCTCCTGGACGGCACCGAGCTCTCGCCCGCACTCGGCATCGGCGCCTTCGCGGAGAAGACCCTCGTCGCCGCGGGGCAGTGCACCAAGGTCGACCCGGCCGCCTCGCCCGCCGCGGCCGGACTCCTCGGCTGCGGGGTCATGGCCGGTATCGGCGCCGCCATCAACACCGGCAACGTGGGCCGCGGCGACTCGGTCGCCGTCATCGGCTGCGGCGGCGTCGGCAACGCGGCGGTCGTGGGCGCGCGACTCGCCGGAGCCGCGAAGATCATCGCCGTCGACATCGACGACAAGAAGCTTCAGACCGCGAAGAGCCTGGGCGCCACGCACACCGTCAACTCCCGCTCGGCGGACCCGATCGAGGCGGTCCGTGAGCTGACCGACGGCAATGGAGCCGACGTCGTCATCGAGGCGGTCGGCCGCCCCGAGACGTATGAACAGGCCTTCTACGCACGCGACTTGGCGGGCACGGTGGTCCTGGTCGGCGTGCCGACGCCGGACATGCGCATCGACCTGCCGCTCCTCGACGTCTTCGGGCGCGGCGGCGCGCTCAAGTCGAGCTGGTACGGCGACTGCCTGCCCTCACGCGACTTCCCGATGCTCATCGACCTCTACCGGCAGGGGCGCCTCGACCTGGACGCGTTCGTCACGGAGACGATCGCCCTGGCCGACGTGGAGAAGGCGTTCGAGCGCATGCACCACGGGGACGTCCTGCGTTCGGTGGTGGTCCTCTGATGGCCGCGCGCATCGATCACCTGGTCACCTCGGGCACGTTCTCCCTCGACGGAGGCACCTGGGACGTCGACAACAACGTATGGATCGTGGGGGACGACAGGGAGGTCGTCGTCATCGACGCGGCGCACGACGCGGACGCCATCGCGGCGGCGGTCGGCGAGCGCCGGGTCGTCGCGATCGTGTGCACGCACGCCCACGACGACCACATCGACGCGGCCCCGGCGCTCGCCGCCCGCACCGGCGCGCCGATCCTGCTGCACCCCGCCGACGCGGAGCTGTGGAAGCAGACCCACCCCGACCGCGCCCCCGACGGCGAGCTGTCCGACGGGCAGGAACTCACCGTGGCGGGCGTGGAGTTGAAGGTCCTGCACACCCCGGGCCACTGCCTGGGCGCCGTCAGTCTTTACGCGCCCGCGCTGGGCACGGTCTTCACCGGCGACACGCTCTTCGCGGGCGGCCCCGGAGCGACGGGCCGGTCGTTCAGCGACTTCCCGACGATCGTCGACTCGATCAGGGACCGCCTCCTCACCCTGCCCCCGGAGACGGTGGTGCGGACCGGGCACGGTGACAGCACGACCGTCGGCGCCGAGGCGCCGCATCTTCAGGAGTGGATCGCCCGCGGTCACTGACCGCACGGCACGTACCTGTTCGGCCCCGCGCGGTTCGCCGCGCGGGGCCTTTCGCGTACTGGCCCTGTCCCGCGATCTCCGATAAGTTAGGCAAGGCTTACCTAATGGAGGTTGAAGGATGGGTGTCCGTCACGCCAGCACGACCGTGCCCACTGCAGCGGCACGCGCTCGCTCACTGCTCACCACCGCCTGGTCCTGCGCGGTGACCACGGAGATCGGCAGGGATGAACTCGTCGGCGCGCACAGCGTCACGCCGGAGGGCATCCTCCTGCTGTCACCGCCCCCGGACAGCGCGCTCGCCACCGCGATGATCTGCGCGCCGCGCGGCGAACCGTCCACGCTGGTGGAGTTCGCCGACGTCGCCCCCGTACCGGTCAGGGACCGGATCCGGGCCCGGCTGTGGCTCTCGGGATCACTGGTACCCGACGGGGAGGGATTCATCTTCGCGCCGACCTGTGCCGTGCTGCACGACTCGGCCGGCGGCCGCGTCGGCATCGACCTCGACGAACTCGCCCTGGCCGTCCCCGACCCGCTGGCCGAGGCGGAGGCGCGGCTGCTCACCCACCTCGCCGACGCGCACGAGGACGCCGTCGAACAGCTCACCAGGCTCGTGTGCTCGGACAGCCTGCACGGCGTCGTCCGCGTACGCCCGCTCGCCATCGACCGCTACGCCCTGACGCTGCGCCTGGAGAAGGCCCGCAGCCAGGCGGATGTCCGGCTCGACTTCGACGAGCCCGTCGAAGACCTCGCCCAGGTGACCGAACGCATGCACGTCCTGCTCACCAAAGCCCGCCACCTGCGCCGCCCCCTACTGCGCCCCACGCCTCCCAACGCCTGAGTTCGCCGCTTTCATGGACCGCAGCGCGAGCACGAGTACACCGATGTCATCGAGAAACACCGGGTCCGGCAGCAGATCCGCCGGCAGGACGAGATAGGCGACCGCCCCCCAGAACACCCACTGGCGCTCGACCGGCAGCCCCGCCGCGCGCAGGGTGCGCCGCGTGCGGACCATACGTACGAGCAGCGCGATCGCGACCGCGAGTGTCGCGGCCACCAGAATCGCGCCGCCCACAAGGAGGACCGTGACTTCCGTGTTCACCAGACCCTGACCTCCGTCCTGCGACGTACCTCGACATACCGCGACGTACCGCGCGTTCCGCGCTTTCTGCGCGGGCCCTCGGCCCAGGCTATGGGTACCCGCGCGACGCCGCGCGAACATCCCGTGCCGCTTTCGCGTGACGGACTTTCTGCCCTTTCGTGACGGACCATGGAAACTGGCTTCACCGCATCATCGCCAGCTCCTCGAACTCCTTCCCGGAAAGGCAGAGATGAGCCAGATGAGCCAGACGCTGCTCACGGCAGGGCGGGTTCTGACAGGGCCGCGTGGCCAGTACGTCACCGACGGCGCCGTGCTGACGCAGGGCCCCGACATCGTCGCCGCGGGCGCCCGGGCGGAGGTCGAGCCCCTGGCACGCGGTGTGTCGCGGCGGTACGCGCTGCCCGAGGCCACGGTGCTGCCCGGCCTCATCGACGCCCACGTCCACCTGGTCTTCGACGCGAGCAAGGATCCGGTGGCCGTCCTGGACGCGCACAGCGACACCACCCTCATGGCGGCGATGGAAGAGCGTGCGCTGCGCTTCCTGCGCAGCGGCGTCACCACCGTGCGCGATCTGGGTGACCGCGGCCGCCTCACCCTGCGCCTGCGCGAGGAGATCGCCGCGTCCCGGGTGCCCGGCCCGCGCATCGTCGCCGCCACGACACCGCTGACCACCAAAGGCGGCCACTGCTGGTTCCTCGGCGGTGAGGTCGAGGGCGAGAGCGAGATGCGGGCCCTGGTCCGGCGCAACGCCGAGCTCGGCGCGGACGTCATCAAGGTCATGGCCACCGGCGGCGGCCTCACCCGGGGCGGCCCCGCGACCTGGCAGCCACAGTTCGACGCCCCCGGGCTGCGCGTGATCGTCCGTGAGGCGCACCGGGCGGGGCTGCCGGTCGCCGCCCACGGGCACGGCACCGCGGGGATCGTGGCCGCCGTGATGGCCGGCGTCGACACCATCGAGCACTGCACCTGGATGACGCGCAAAGGGTTCGACCTGCGCGAGGACGTCCTGGACGCCATCGTCGCCAAGGGCATCCGGATCTGCCCGACGATCAGCCCGAACTGGCGGATGCTGCCCATGTTCTTCGGCGCCGAGCGGGCCAAGGTGATGTTCGACCAGGTCCGCACGATGGCGGAGCACGGCGCACGGCTCATCGCGGGCACGGACGCCGGGGTCCAGCGCGCGGGCTGCGACGGCCTGGCCCAGAGCCTCGGCTTCTACCAGCACCTGGGGATCGAGCCCCACCGCGTCATCGACATGGCGACCACCGAGGCCGCCGACGCGCTGGGCATCGCCGACCACGTCGGGCGCCTGGCCGCGGGCTTTCGCGCCGACCTGATCGCGGTGCACGGCGACCCGCTCGCGGACGTGGCGGCCCTGGGGGGTGTACGGCTGATCATGGCGAACGGCAAGATGGTGGACCATGAGTGAAAGAACGTCACACCCCATACCCCCCGTCCAGGCGCTGATCGTGGTCGACATGCAGACGGCCTTCGTCACGGGCGACACCGCCGTTCCCGAAGCGGCCCGCGTCCTCGACCGGACGACCGACCTGATCACCCGGGCCCGTGCCGCCGGCGCCCTGGTGGTCCAGCTGCAGAACGACGGCGAGCCGGGATCCGACGACGAACCGGGCACCCCCGGCTGGGAGATCCACCTTCCCGTGGACACCGACCGGGGCGAGGCGGTCATCCGCAAGACCGTCGACGACGGCTTCGAGGGGACCCCGCTGCGTGAACTCCTCACCGAGGCCGGTGTGAGCGACCTCGCCATCTGCGGTGTGATGTCCGAGATGTGCGTGTCGGCGACCGCGCGCACGGCCCTTGAACTGGACTTCCGTGTGGTCCTTCCGCACGACGCGCACGCGACGCAGGACATCCCCGCCGCCGAGGGCATCAGCGACCTGATCCCGGCGGCGACGGTGTCCCGGGTCGCCGAATGGGCCCTCGGCGACGAGGTGGAGATCGTCGCGAGGGCCCAGGACGTCGGTTTCACCAAGCCATAAGCCAGGCGCGGGGCGAGCGGGGATCAGCGGGCGGTGTACGCGCCGTCCACCAGGTGGTAGCTGCCGTGGATGAACGAGGCCCGCTCCGAGAGCAGGAACACGATCAGCTCGGCGACCTCCTCGGAGTGACCGAGGCGGCCCGCCGGGTGCAGGGAGACGAGCGCGTCGTACGCCTCCTTGTCCATGCTCTGCAGGAGCGGCGTCTCGATGAAGCCGGGGCCCACCGCGTTCACGCGGATGCCCTTCGCGGCGTACTCGGCGGCGGCGGTCTTGGTGAGACCGACCACGCCGTGCTTGGCGGCGACGTAGGCGGGGGAGCCCGCGAAGCCGACGGAGCCCAGGATCGAGGCCACGTTCACGATGGCGCCCGCGCCCGCGGCCTCCAGGACCGGGAGTTCATAACGCATCGAGTAGAAGACGCCGTCGAGATTGGTGCGTATGACGCGGTTGTAGACGTCGATGTCGTACGCGCCCGTCGGCTTGCTCTCCCCGCCGATACCCGCGTTGTTTACCGCGAGGTCGAGCCCGCCGAACGTGTCCACGGCGAACCGCACCGCTGCCTCGACCGAAGCGGGCTCGGTGACGTCCACGGCCACCGCGGCGGCCTTGACGCCCTCCGCGAGAAGCTGGGCGGCGGCCTTCTCGGCGCCCTCGGCGTTGTAGTCGGCGATGACGACGGCCGCGCCGCCCGCGCCAAGACGGCGGGCGGTGGCCAGGCCGATGCCGGAGGCGGCGCCGGTGACCAGGGCGGTCTTGCCGGCGAACTCGGTGGCGTAGTCGGCGACGGGAGTGGTCGCGGGCGTGGTGGGGGTGGTGCTCATGGTGCTCTTCGCTTTCCTCATCCGATGTGGCGGGCGGCGAGTGCCGCCTCCCCGGTCAGGACGGCGTAGGCCTGCTCCACATGTGCGGCGAGGTCTGCGTCGTACTCGTGCCCGCCGCGCGCCCAGCTGCGCAGGGCGGCGGTCAGCACTCCGGCGGCGGCACCGACGACGACGGCCGGGCGCTGGTCCCGGGCGGGGTCGGTGCCAAGCCGGTCGGCGATGATCCGGACGGACTCGTCCTGGGCGTCGACCCGGACGCGTTCGTAGGCGGCGAACAACGCGGGCTCCGTGTCCACGAGCGCGAGCAGCTCCCGCCTCCGGGCCCTGCGGTGCGGGCCGGGGGACTCCGGGTCGGCGAGCCAGTCCTGCACCGCCGCGCGATAGGCGGCCAGCGGGGGCTCGTCGGCGGGGCGGGTGCGCAGGGCCGCGTTGATGCGGTCGCCGTCGGCGCGGGTGAAGTCGAGCGCCGCCGCCTCCTTGCCGCCGAAGTGGCGGCTGAAGGTGCGGCGCGTGACGTCGGCGCGCTCGGCGACGGCCTCCACGGTGACGGCCGCGAGGCCGTGCTCCAGGATCAGGTCGATGGCCGCGTCGGCGAGCGCCTCCCGGGTCTGCCGGGCCTTGCGCTGTCTGCGGTCCTCGCTGCCCGGGTCCGTGGCCTGGGCTCCTGAACCGGACTCCTTCGCCTTGTTCATGCCTTCGACTGTACACCCGAGATGTCCCAATGGGACACCTGTCCCGACGGGACTCCAGGTCGTGGGGCCGGCGGCTTTCTGTCCAGTACGCTCGTCTGCTCGCTCGGCCTGCTCGCCGCGACCGCGGTCGACATGACCGACCCGCAGGCCGCACTCGAGCAGGTTCTACCCGACTGGTTCACGCCGTTCTTTCTGCTCGCCCTGATCCTCGGCACGATCTCCATCAACGCCCTGACGGCCTACAGCGCGGGCCTCGCCCTGCAGGCCGTGGGCCTCCGCATCCGCCGCTCGTTCAGCGTGATCATCGACGGAGTCGCCGCTGTCTGCCTGACCCTATACGGGCTCCTGGTGTCCAATTTTCTCGACACCGTCAGCAATGTCCTGCAGCTCACCGTCATCCTGCTGGGCCCCAGTACGGCGATCTACGCGACGGACATCCTGCTGCGCCGCAACCGCTACGACGGCTCGGCGCTGACGGACGAAACCCCTGGTGGCCCCTACTGGTTCATCGCCGGGGTCAACGCCGCCGGAGCGCTCGCCCTCACCACCGGCACCGCCGCCGCAGCTCTCTGCGTCAACACCCTCTACACGGGGCCCGTGGCCGGCGCGTTGGGCGGCGTGGACCTGGCCCTGCCCGTCGGCATGGTCGTGGCGGCGAGCGTCTACGCCCTTCTGGCGCGCCGCACGATCGGTGTAGCGCACAGCGCGTGAAACACGGAGAGTAACTACGGCGAATTGGCCGCGAATATGCGCCGCGGGGTGGCCGAGGATGCCCCTCGGAGGTATGAACTGGCCCTGAGCGGGCAAGATGTAGATGCCATTCGCGGTGCCGCCCCAGACCCCGGCGGCGTCCGGCATCGGCCTCAGGGCCGCCGCCGCTCGCGTTGTCGTTACTCTTCGTATGCGGGGTGTAGGGAAATTGGGGGGTGGACCATGGGCACGCCCGACCCGGGCTTTGGGCTGCACCACCGTGTGGTCGACGAATCGATCGTTCTGACGTTCCGAGGCGAACTGGACGCCTGGGCGGATCAGGAACTCTCGCCGCGCGTAGCGGAGTTACTGGACCGGCCGGGCGCCGACGTGGTGGTGGACCTGAGGCAGGTCACGTTTCTGGACGCCGGTGGCCTGCGGCTGCTGGTGCGCATCAAAGGCCGGACCATCGCGAAACGGCGCACCCTGCGGCTGGTCCGCAGCAGTTCGCGCGTCTGGCGGGTGCTGCGCATCACCCGCCTCGACCGCAGCTTCACCGTCTTGGACAGCATGCCCGCCGCCCTCGACATGCCGGACGGTGAAGGCGAAGAGGGAAGCCTGAACAGGCCCGCCTAGAACCCCGGGCCCACTCACCTGGAAGCACAGATCCGCTATCGCTCCGGGGTCTGCCGGGACACGGTGGCCGGTTCTGGTTCGCCGGGGCCGGAGTTGACCACGGAGAGGCACTGCTCGGATACGGTGTGCGAGCTGTTTTTCGTTCCCGTGGACACGCGAGGAGTTGCCGAGTGGACCGCAGTTCTGTGATCCGGATCCGGACCGTTCTGGCCGCGCTGGGGGTGGCGACCGCGATGACGGCGGCGCCCACCGCGACGGCTGCGGCGGAGCAGAAGCCGGGGGCGCCGGCGGGCGGGGCATCGACCCCGGCGCCGCACGAGCCGTGCACCGGAGAGTTCCACAAGGACGCCCGACTCGGCCCGAAGTGGCTCCCCAACAAGTGGCAGGAGCCGGTGGGCCCGCTGCTCAAGGGGTGGAAGCGTACGGGCGGTCTCTCGCCGTCGGCCTTCCTGAAGAAGTACTGGGAGGGCCCGGCCGAATCGGGCGGCTGGAAGTACCCGCCGAACGACGGCTTCGAGACCGTCAACGGCCAGGTCGACAAGCACCCCGAGGAGCTGGAGGAGGGTGACCTGCTCGACCGGTTCGGTTCGGAGTACGGATCGTTCCTGGCCCCCGCGGGTGACTCCTACGCCGAACGCGCGCTGCCCCCGCAGAACCTCAACACCCGTGACGCCGCCGTCGCCTGTGACTACCGCGTGTACGAGGTGAGCAAGCCGTTCTCCGTCTGGCAGGGCGGGATCGCCCCCTGGTTCGCGCAGCCCGGCGGCGGCCGGCAGATCAAGCTCGACCCGGTCTTCCTCGATCCGGGCGAGGGTCAGCGCCTGAACGTGAAGTGGCTGCTCGATCACGGGTACCTCGAGCCCGCGACCGACTAGCCACGACCTACTGGACCGCAAGGAGCGCCTCGGTGATGGACGTCCGTGGACTACCCGCCGCCCTGCGCGAAGCCGGGGTCGCCGACGGCTACTACTGGATCGAGGGCGTCCACGAACCGTCCCCCACGCCCCCCGACTTCGTCTATCTGCGGAGGACTGACGACGGCGAGGCGTGGGAGAGCGGGACGTACGAACGCGGAACGCGTCACCCCCTCGCCCGGCACGTGGACGAGGGGGAGGCCTGCGCGCAGCTGCTGCGGCTGCTGCTGTGAGGCGGCGTGGCGTGGTGCCCGCGGGCGGTCAGCCCTCGGGGCGCAGCAGGCCGCGCTCGTATGCCTTGGCCAGTCGCTGGGGCACCAGGTAGGCGGAGCCGTCGACGGTGACCGGCACGAGCTGCGGGGTGGTGGCCTTCCACTGTGCGCGGCGGTGGCGGGTGTTGCTGCGGGACATCTTCCGCTTGGGTACGGCCATGGTTCGGGTCCTCTCTCGGCGGTGCGATGCCGAGGCTATATGAAAATGGGTCCCATTTCGAATTAAGGGCTGGACCTGTCGCGAGCGCGGCCTGAGTCCGTGGGGCGGGATCGTGGTTGACAGTCCGGACGCGACCGCGACAGCATCCCGGCGATGGAGATCACCGACCTGACCCCGGCGGAGCACCGCGTCTGGCAGGCGTTCCCGCTCGGCGAGGGCGTCGACTTCCGTGAAGACCCCGACGACGATCCCCGGGACGGCGGCTCCTGGGGACCCGAACGGACCGTACGCGCCGAGGTGTTGCGTGCGCTGCTGCTCAACGGCCCGACCCAGGACGGCGAGATAGCCGGCATGAAGCTGACGGGCGCCCGCATCACCGGGCGGCTCGACCTCCGGTACGGAACGGTCGAGCACCCTGTACGCCTGCGGTCCTGCCACTTCGAGGACACGCCGAACCTGTACGGGGCCCAGGTCCGTGCCCTGGTGCTGAGCGATTCGGTCCTGCCGGGGCTGACGGCTGGAACGCTGCGGGTGGAGCTGGTCCTGCGTATCACCTGCTGCCGGATCGCGGGGCCCGTTCGGCTCGCGGGCGCGCAGATCGCCGGGGCCTTCTTCGCCAACGGCGCGGAACTCGGCACGCCGCCGGGCCCCGACGAGCCGCCCGCCCTGAACCCCGCCGTCGCGGACGAAGCGGTGCTGCAGCTGAACCACGCGGACATCGGCACCGATCTGTGGGCCGTGGGTCTGGTGGCCCATGGGCAGGTCCGGCTGAACGGCGCCACCGTGGGAGGCCAGGTCAACCTCGACGACGCCGAACTGAACACCCCCGGTGAAGTCGCCCTGCACGCCGAGACCTTGTCGGTCGGCACCGATCTGCGGGCCATGCGGCTGCGCGCCCACGGCACGCTCAACCTCAGCGGCGCCAGAATCCCGCGGCACATCAACCTCGCCTACGCCCGCCTCTCCCACCCCGGCGGCTCGGCGCTGCGCGCCAGCAGCTGTGTCATCGGCGAGCTGTGGCTGCGGGAAGCCGCCCCGATCCAGGGCACCGTAAACCTGCGCCGCTCCCAGCTCGACCTGCTGCACGTCCCTCCCGAGGTGTGGCCGGGCCAGGTGAAGCTCGACGGCCTCGCGTACCAGAGGCTCGCCCCGCACCTGCCCGCCGAGCAACGGCTTCCGCTCCTGGAGCGCGAGGCGGGCGGCTACCTCCCGCAGGGCTACGAGCAGTTGGCCGCCGCCTACCGCACGGTGGGCGACGAGGCCGCCGCCCGCACCGTGCAACTGGCCAAGCTCCGCCGCCACCGGCGGACCCTGCCCCCGTACGCCAGGATCTGGGGGCACCTCCAGGACGTGACGGTGGGCTATGGGTTCCGGCCGATGCGCGCGGCCGGATGGCTGCTCCTCCTGCTGCTCACGGGCGCGCTCGCCTTCGCCCTGCACCATCCGCCCGCCCTGAAATCTGACGAGGCCCCCGACTTCAACCCCGTCTTCTACACCCTCGACCTGCTCATCCCGATCATCGGCTTCGGCCAGGAGCAGGCGTACGCGCCGGAGGGCTGGTACCAGTGGCTCTCGTATCTCCTTGTCGCCACGGGCTGGGTCCTGGTCACTACGGTCGCGGCAGGCATCACCCGCTCGCTCAGCCGGCAGTGACGAGCATCGCCGACCTGGACACAGACAGGACGACGATCGATATCCTCCAGCGAAACGCTCAAACGAACACCTGGCGGGTACGTCGTGAGGGGGCCGGCAGCATGCGGGAGCCGAGGGATGTCAGGCGGCAGCGGATACTCGCGGTCGTGGAGTCGCGTGGTGAGGCGCGGCTGAGCGATCTCGCCGACGACCTGGAGGTCTCGGTGATCACCGTGCGCCGGGACGTCGAAGACCTGGCCCAGGAGGGCAGACTGCGGCGCGGGCACGGGGTGGCGCGGTCCATCGGCGCCGTGGAGCGTGCTGCCGCGCCCGCCGAACCCGTGGCGAGCGGCGGCGCCGTGGCGCTGATGGTGCCGGAGCGGCACACCTACCTGTACGAGACGATGCACGGCGCCCGAGGCGTCCTGAACGAAGCCGGCATCCGGGTCGCCCTGCACATCGCCCCGCAGGTGGAGGGAGCCGAACGGCCGCTGGTCGAGCGGGTGTTGGCCGAGGGCGTACGGGGTCTGCTCATCGCCCCGCGCTGGCGCACCGAGGCCGAGGAGGAGGCGGACTACGCCTGGCTTGCGGCTTCGGGCGTGCCCACGGTCCTGATGGAGCGGCGTCCGCGCGCGGGCAGCGCGCTGCACGCCATGGACTCCGTCTGCACCGACCACTGGTACGGCATCCACCTCGCCGTCGACCACCTCGTGCGGCTCGGCCACCGGCGGATCGTCCTGGCCGCGCGCGACGACAGCCCGACGGCCCGCGCCCTGCGCGCGGCCTTCGCCGACATCGCCGCCGCCAGGAGCGAGGTCGACGACTGGAGCGTCATGCTGAGCGCCGAGGGCGCGGGCCCCGGCCGGGCGCGCGAGCCGCTCGACCTGGCGGCGCGATTGCGCGAGCGCGGGGCGACGGCCGCCGTGCTGCACGGTGACGTCGACGCGCTGATGCTCGTGCAGCAGCTCATGGACCGCGGGGTACGGGTGCCGCAGGACTGCTCGGTGGTGGCGTACGACGACGTGGTGGCCGCGCTCGGCAGCACCCCGCTGACCGCCGTGTCCCCGCCGAAGCACGAGGTGGGACGCACGGCGGCCGGGCTACTGCTGCGCAGGCTCGGTGAGTTGGCGGGTCCGGGCGCCGGTCCCGCACAGCGCGTGGAGCTTCTGCCGGAGCTCAAGGTCCGCGGATCGGCCACCGACATCGGGATCGTTTGACCGCTTCAGTTTCTTTTGATCGGTCTATTGACCGGCATCGTTCACGCGATCAGGATTCCCGTGTCCCGAACAAGAGCCGCGGGAGGCACCCATGCCTGGTCGACCGAACCGCCGGTCCCTGCTCGCCGTGACAGCCGCAGTTCCCATGGCAGGTGCGCTCAGCGCCTGTTCGGGCAGCACTGGCCGTACACCGAGCAGCAAGGGCGGCACCACACGCATCACGTTCTGGTCCGCACTGCGCGGAAGCCAGGAAGTGGTCGACGCGTTCAACAAGACCCACGACCGCATCCAGGTCGAGTTCCAGCAGATCCCGTCCGGCGCCATGGGCGGATACGCCAAGCTCAGCAACGCCGCCCGGGCCGGCAACGCCCCGGACGTCGCCACCCTCGAATACCCCCAGGTCCCCGGCTTCGCCATCGACGGCGTCGCCCGGGACATCACCCCACTCGTCAGCGACCGGCTGCGCGCAAAGCTGCTCCCGCAGGCCCTCGGCCTCACCACCTTCGAGAAGCGGATCTTCTCCGTGCCGCTCGACGTGGAGCCGATGGTGCTGCACTACCGCTCCGACCTGTTCGACCGGTACGCGATCCAAGTCCCGCGCACCTGGGCCGAGTTCACCGAGGCCGCCCGCGCCGTACGGGACAAGGCGCGCGACCGGCGCATCGCGCTCTTCCCCACCGACGGCGGCACCCAGTTCGCCGCGTGGGCCTGGCAGGCGGGCGCCCAGTGGTTCGACACCCGTGAGGGCGCCTGGAACGTCTCCCTGACGGACCGTCCGACCCGGGAGGTCGCGGCGTACTGGCAGCGGCTCATCGACGAGGAACTGCTCACCGTCAACGCCTCCGAGAGCAGGCACTACGACTCCCAGCTCGCGGAAGGCCTGGTCCTTGCCCGGCTCAGCGGTGCCTGGGACGCGGGCGCGCAGATGAACGCCAGGCCGGGCCAGAAGGGCCGGTGGGCGATAGCCCCGCTCCCGCAATGGGACCCCGGGAACCCGGTCGTCGGCACCCACGGCGGCTCCACGTTCGCCGTCACCAAGGACTCGCGGCACCCCGAGGCCGCCATGGAGTTCATCGAATGGCAGGTCTCGCACCCCGACGCCCTGCGCGCCCGGCTCTCCAGCGGCACCAGCAGCCAGTACCCGGCCGTCCCCGACCTGGTCCCCGTGGGCCGCAAGGCCTTCGACCGGTCCTACTACTCGGGCCAGGACATCTACCGACTCTTCGAGGAGCAGGCGGAGACGATCCGCGACGGCTGGGTCTGGGGGCCGCGGATGACGGCCACCCAGAAGGTGATGCAGGACGGCTTCGCCCGCGCGGGCGGCGGCAAGGGCTCCCTGCTCGACGCGGTGCGCGCGGCGCACGACGGCACCATGCCGGACCTCAAGGCCCTCGGCCTCGCCACCACCGAGCACAGCACATGACCGGCCCCCACGCCCCGGCGCGACAGCGGCCCACGTACCCCGTCGAGCACCAGAGCACCAGCAGAAAGGCAGGTGACCCCCGATGACCACGACCGCGCCCCCGGCCCGCGCCACCCGCACCGCCGACACCCCCGCAGCCGACCGCCGCGCCCCCGCGCGTGCGCGACGCCGCGAGCACCTGGCGGCCGGCGTCCTGATGACCCCCTTCCTGGTCCTGCTCCTGACGGTCTTCCTGATACCCGTCGGCACCGCGGTCTGGCTGAGCTTCTTCAGCGACGACCAGCCGGGCCTGGGCTTCGGCCCGGAACGCACGGTCTTCGTGGGCCTGCGCAGCTACACGGCCGTCCTCACCGACCCGACCTTCCTCGGCAGCCTCGGACTGGTCGCGCTCTACTGCCTGATCTACATCCCGCTGATGGTGGCCGGCGCCCTCGGCCTCGCCCTGCTGCTCGACTCGGGCGTCGTACGACTGCGCGCCTGGGCCCAGTTGGGCCTCTTCCTGCCGCACGCGGTACCGGGCATCATCGCGGCGCTCATCTGGCTCTACCTCTACACGCCCGGTCTCAGCCCGGTCGTCGACGTGCTCTCCCAGGGCGACATCCACATCGACTTCCTCGGCGTGAACACCGTGCTCCCCTCCATCGTGAACATCGCCCTGTGGAGCAACCTCGGCTACAACATGGTCATCTTCTACGCCGCCCTGCAGGCCGTGCCCCGCGAAGTGATCGAAGCGGCCGTGGTCGACGGCGCGGGACCCGTGCGCACCGCACTGCAGGTCAAGGCGCCCCTGGTGCGCTCCTCGATCGTCATGGTCGCGATGTTCACCCTGATCTGGGCGATGCAGCTGTTCACCGAACCGATGCTGCTCAGCCAGTCGTCCCCGATGGTCAACTCGCGCTTCTCGCCCAGCATGTACATCTACGACGCGGCCTTCACCCGCAACAACTACGGCCTGGCAGCAGCCGCCTCGGTGATCCTGCTCCTGTGTACGGTCGCCCTCTCCTACGGCGTCACCCGCTGGACCAACCGCTCCCAGAAGGAGGCCGCACGATGAGCGCCGACACCCTCAGCGCGCACCGCCCCCGCCTCCTGGGCCGCACCGTCGTGAACACCGTCGTCGGCATCGCGGTGCTCTATACGCTGCTGCCCGTCCTGTGGCTGGTGCTCGCCGCGTCCAAGAACCGCGACGCGCTGTTCAGCAGCAACTTCTTCGCACTGACGGACTTCTCCTTCGTACAGAACCTGCGCGACCTCTTCGCGATGGACGGCGGGCTGTACGGCCGCTGGTACACCAACAGCCTCCTCTACGCCGTTCTGGGCGCCGCGATCAGCGCCCTGGTGAGCGTCGCCTGCGGCTACGCCTTCGACAAGTACCGCTTCGCGCACAAGGAGAAGGTCTTCGGTCTGGTGCTCGCCGCGGTGATGGTGCCGCAGACGGTGCTCGCGCTGCCGCTCTACCTGATGGCCTCGGCCACGGGGGTGGTCGACACCTTCTGGGCGGTGTTCATCCCGGTCCTGTTCAACCCGTTCGGCGTCTATCTGGGGCGGATCTTCAGCCAGGGGTACGTGCCCGACGAGGTGCTCGAAGCGGCCCGGGTGGACGGCGCGGGGGAGCTCACCACGTATGTGCGCGTCTCCCTGCGGATGCTGGGCCCCGGTCTGGTCACGGTGTTCCTCTTCCAGCTCACCGCCATCTGGAACAACTTCTTCCTGCCGATGGTGATGCTCTCGGACGAGAAGCTTTACCCGGTCAGCCTCGGCCTCTACACCTGGAACAGCTCGGCCACCGTCTCGCCCGAGTACTACCCCGTGGTGATCATCGGTTCGCTCCTCGCGGTGCTGCCGCTGATCCTCGCCTTCGTTCTGCTGCAGCGCTTCTGGAAGTCGGGTCTGACCGCGGGCTCGGTCAAGTGAGGCAGGCGAACCATGTGCACCATGTGAAAGGGAATGTGTTGAAGAACGGCAGCCACCGTCCGCGTACCGCGCTCGCCATGGCCCCGGACGCGGCGAAGGCCGTGCTCGGCCCCGATGCCCTGGCCGCACTCGGCCGCGTCTGCGATCTGGTGCCGGACACCGTCCTGGACGACTTCACCACCGAGCGGGCACGCTCCGTGCTCCGGGACGTGGAGGTCCTGGTCACCGGCTGGGGCTGTCCGCCGCTGGACGCCGCCGCGCTCGCGGCGGCGCCCCGGCTGCGGGCCGTCGTCCACACCGCGGGGTCGGTACGCGGCCACATCACCCCGGAGTGCTGGGAGCGCGGCATCGAGGTGTCATCGGCGGCGGCGGCCAACGCGCTGCCCGTCGCCGAGTACACCGTCGCCATGATCCTGCTCAGCGGCAAGCGCGTCCTGGAGCGGGCCCGGGAGTTCAAGGCCACCAGGCGCCGCGACGAATGGCTCGGCCTGTCGCACGGCGTGGGCAACTACGGCCGTACGGTCGGCGTTCTCTCCGCCTCGATGATCGGCCGCCGCGTCATCGAGCTCCTGCGCCCCTACGACCTCCAGGTGCTGCTGCACGACCCGTACGTGTCCGACGAGGAAGCCGTGACGCTCGGCGTACGGCCCGTCGGCATCCGGGAGTTGTTCGCGAGCAGCCATGTCGTCAGCCTCCACACCCCCCTGCTGCCCGCCACCCGCGGCCTCGTCAGCCGTGAGCTGATCGCCGCGATGCGCCACCAGGCCGTGCTCATCAACACGGCCCGCGGGGCCGTCCTGGACCAGGACGCCCTCACCGAAGCCGCACTGGCGGGCCGTGTCCGCGCCGTCCTGGACGTCACCGACCCCGAAGTCCTGCCCCACGAGCATCCGTTGTGGGAGTGCGACAACGTCACGATCACCCCCCACCTCGCGGGTTCGCAGGGCAACGAGTGGGGGCGCCTCGCCGATCTCGCCGTCGCCGAGGTCGGCCGCTGGGCCGCGGGCGACGGTCTCGCCCATGCCGTACGACGCGAAAGGCTGGCCTACCTCGCATGAGTATCCCCGGACTGCCTGAAGACAACCGGGAGTTGAGCCCTCACACCGGCTACACGCGCGAGCACTGGGAGGTTGCCGCCGACGGTCTCCTGGGCGCCGCCTGGAAGTGGGCGACCCCGCGCGGCGCCCTGCTCGACCTGCCGGGACGGCCCTCCGCCTCCGGCGTACGGTCCGACGGCCTGGAGGGATACGCCCGCACCCTCCTCGCCGCCGCGTTCCGCGTGGCGGGCGCAGAGGGCAAGGACCCGCACGGCTGGCTCGACCGGTACGCGGAAGGCCTCGCGGCCGGCACCCGCACGCCGGGCCGCGACGACGCCGAGTCATGGCCGGTGATCCTGGACCATCACGTCCAGGGCCAGCCGATGGTCGAGTCCGCGTCCGTCGCCCTCGGCCTGCGGCTGACGCGCCCCTGGCTGTGGGACCGGCTCGACAGCGACGTACAGGACCGGGCGGCGCAGTGGCTGCGCGGCGCGATCCGCCACGTCCCCGCGCCCAACAACTGGTACCTCTTCCCCTACACCGTCGCCGGGTTCCTGGAGTCGGTGGGCCGCGGCGACGCGGAGACGGCCAGGGTGCGTGAGCGAGCACTCGACCTGCTGGAGACCTGGTACCGAGGCCAGGGCTGGTACGCCGACGGAGACGGCCGGGCCTTCGACCACTACAACGGCTGGGCGCTGCACCTGTACCCGACACTGGACGCCCAACTGTCTTCCGATCCCGCCGAGTTGCGTCGCCATGGCGCCCGCCTGCACGAGCACCTGGAGAGCTTCGGCCTCCTCTTCGGCTCCGACGGCGCACCGATCCACTTCGGCCGCTCCCTGACCTACCGCTTCGCCGCGGGCGCGTCCGTGGCCCTCGGCGCGCTCACCGGCCACACGCCCTTGAGCCCCGGCACCTCGCGCCGGCTCCTCAGCGGATCACTGCGCTACTTCCTGGACCGCGGCTCTGTGGGCGCCGACGGACTGCTGAGCCTTGGCTGGCACGGCCCGCACGACGCGAGCCTGCAGACCTACTCAGGGCCCGCGTCGCCGTACTGGGCGTCGAAGGCGTTCGTCGGCCTGCTGGCACCGGCCACCCATCCGCTGTGGACCGCCACGGAGGAACCAGCCCCCAGCGAGCGCCGCGACACGGTCCGCGCGCTGCCCGCGCCCGGCCTCCTCATACAGAGCACCCGCGCCGACGGGATCGTACGGCTGCACAACCACGGCAGCGACCACGCCCGCCCGCACGAGGCCGAGGTCGCGACCCACGAGGACCCGCTCTACGCCCGCCATACCTACTCCACGCGCACCGGCCCCACGGCGCGCGGCAACATCCCGGACAACCACATCGCGGTGGTGGTGGCGGGAGCACGCAGTGCCCGCACCCGCATCCACCCGCTGGGCGCCGGTCAGGGCGACGGCTGGGGCTGGGCGGCGTCCTGGCACACCCCCGCCTTCGTGAGCGGCGCGCCGATGGTGCCGGGGCTGCGCGTGGAGAGCGTCACGGTGGCCAAGGGGCCGCACGAGCTGCGCGTGCACCGCGTGGTCGGCGCGCCGCACGGCGTGCGCGTTACGCACACGGGCTGGGCGACAGGCCCCGAGGAGCCCCTGCACTCGGCGCTCCACCCCTTGCACGGCTGGACCGGCCACGACGAGCAACGCGCCCCTCAGGGAACGGCCTTCACCCGGTGGGCCCGCCTCCCACGCCTCACGGCCGAGGCGGAGGGCACGGCGGTGTACGCGGCCCTGGCCACCCTCACCACGAAGCCGGACCCCACGTCCTTGGCGGACACGGCCACGGTGGTGAGCGCGACGGAGGACACCATCGAGGTGCGGTGGACGAACGACGACTCCGTGACCCGAATCGGCTTCGGCCCACTGACCGTGGAGCACGACTGAGGACGGCGTCCGCTCGGCTCGGCTACTCCACCGCCACCTCCCCGCCCACCACCACGACGTCGGGCTTCGTCCCGGGGATGTCCTCGGGACGGATGCGAAGGATGTCCCGGGACAGGACGACGAAGTCCGCCAGCTTGCCCACCGTCAACGAACCCCGTTCCCTCTCAAGGAAGTTGGCGTACGCGGAGCCCATCGTGTAGCCGTGCACGGCGGTCTCCACGTCGAGGGTCTCGTCCGGCTGCCAGGCCTCGCCACCGCCGAGCGGGCGTCGGGTGAGCGCGGTGTAGATGCCCGCCGTGGGGTCCATCTCGGCGACGTTCCAGTCGCTGGAGAGCGCGAGCACCGCCCCCGCCTCGTGCAGGCTGCGCATCGGCCAGGCCTTGTGCCACCGGCCGGCGCCGATGTTCTCGGCCCAGTCCTGGCCCGGGCCCGCGATCTCGGGGGCGCAGTGGCGCGGCTGCATGCAGGCCACGACGCCCAGTGCGGCGAAGCGCGGGGTGTCGGCCGGGTCGAGGCACTCGACGTGGACGACCTGGTGGCGGGCGTCGCGCGGACCGTTGAGGACGCGGGCGTGCTCGACGGCGTCGAGGACCGTGCGGATGCCCCGGTCACCGGTGGCGTGCACGAAGCACTGGAAGCCGCGGGCGTCCAGCTTCGCGAGCAGCTCCGCGAACTCGTCCGCGGGGTAGAACGTGTCGCCCCGGTGCCGTCCGCACCCGGAGTACGGCTCCAGGAGCGCGGCCGTGCGGGGCTCGACGACATCGTCGATGTAGAGCTTGAGCGGGCCGACCCGCAGCCGGTCGTCCGCGAAC
This sequence comes from Streptomyces sp. NPDC055099, assembly GCF_053607685.1. NCBI lineage: Bacteria > Bacillati > Actinomycetota > Actinomycetes > Kitasatosporales > Streptomycetaceae > Streptomyces > Streptomyces sp. NPDC055099. The sequence goes on from NZ_JBSGUA010000010.1 coordinate 326,061, forward strand.
CGCCGCGCGGCGTCCGCGAAGTCGTCCAGATCCGCGTCGGAGGTGCCGCGCGGATGGAAGAGCGCCGCCACGACGCGTGAACGCAGCCGCCCCTCCGCGCGGGCGCGGCTGAACAGCTCCAGGTCGTCCAGGGAGTTCTGCGGTTCGACGACCGTGGTGATGCCGTAGCCGATCGCGTCGTCCAGGCTCTTGGCCAGGCGCCCGTACTGCCGGTCGGGCGAGGCCCACGGCAGCCCGAGCTCGCGCAGTGCCCGGTGTCCGTCGCGGGAGAGACCCCTGATCGCGAAGTCCTTGATGAACCCGGTGGGTTCGCCCGTCTGAGGATCGGTCTCGGCGCGGCCGAACGGCAGCGACGTACGGTCGCGGTCGACGCCGAGCCGGCGCAGGGCGGCCGAGTTGAGCCAGGCGGTGTGGACGTCGTAGCTCAGGACGAAGGCCGGGGTGTCGCCGGTCACGGGGTCGAGGTCGGCGGCGTCCGGCATGCGGCCGCCGGGGATGGCGGAGTAGTCGAACGCCTCGGCCTCGATCCACTCGGCGTCCAGATGCGCGGCGCGCCAGGAGCGGATGCGGTCGTGGATCTCGTCGAGGGTGCGGGCACCGGCGAGCTGGACGCAGGCGTCGTCGGAGCCGAGGCGCACGTGATTGTGCGCGTCGATGAAGCCGGGCAGAACCAGGCGCCCGGCGCCGTCGACGACCCGTGTCCCCGCGCCGGTCCAGGCCTCCGCGTCCGCGTCGGGTCCGAGCCAGGCGATGCGCCCGTCGAGGACGGCGAGCGCCTCGGCCGAGGGGAGATCCGGGTCGACGGTGTGGATGCGGGCGTTGCGCAGGACGAGATCCGCGGGCCTGGGGGTGGTGCTGGTCATGAGGGGTGAACTCCTGGGGCGATACGTATGGGTGGTTCGGGTCGGGCGAGAAGGGCCGGGGGGCGGCTCAGGCGGAGGCCGGCAGGGACGCGTGAACGCTGCGCCGGGCCAGCGCCCAGTACGTGAGCCCGGCGACGAGCGAGCCGAGCAGGGTGAGGTCACCGCCGCCGAGCGGAGCGACCAGCGGCCCCGTCCACAGTTCCGAGTCGCAGGTCAGAGCGGCGAAGGCCATCCCGGAGGCGAGGGCGGCCATTCCGGCGGGGTGGAAACCGGCCCGGTACCAGTAGGCCCCCTCGCGGCCGGTGGTGTGCAGCGCCGCGGTGTCGTACCGGCAGCGGCGCAGCAGCATGTCGGCGAGGAACACTCCGCCCCAGGGCGCGAACACGATGATCAGGAGCGAGAGGAAACTGAGCAGCGACTCGGTGAAGTCGGTGAGGAACAGCGCGCCGAGCGAGCCGAGCCCCGTCACGACGACGCTGATGACGATGGCCTTGGCGCGGCTCCACGGGATGCCGAGGACCTGGAGGTTGAGGCTGGAGGAGTACAGCGTGAGGATCGAGTTGGTGACCGAGCCGCCGAGCACGAGCAGCAGGAACACCGGCTGGAACCAGCCCGGAAGCAGCTTCTCCACCCCCGCGACCGCGTCCGTCATGTCGGCCTGCGTGGCGGCCGCGACGCCCGCGACTCCGAGCGCCACGGAGGAGACGAGACCGCCGAGCGCCCCGGCGACGGTGAGAGACCGCAGGGAGGTGTCCCGGGGCAGGTAGCGCGTGTAGTCGGCGGGCATCGGCAGATACGAGAACGGCCCCGCGAGCATCACCACGAACGCGAGCGTCCAGCCGGAGAAGCCCGCGCCACCGCCCGCGGCCGCACCGAATTCGGCGTCGGGCAGCACGAACACGAGCAGCACCCCGAAGCCGGCCGCCAGCACGTACGCCATCCAGCGCTCGGCGAGCTGCACGGTGGCATGGCCCCACATCGCCACGGCGAAGGTCATCGCGAGGGTCACCGCGAGAGCGAGCGCACGTGCCGCGTCACCGCCCGCCCAGCCGAGGTCGGCGAAGAGGGCTTCGAGTGCCAGCGTGCCGACCACGGTGTTCACGATGGTGTAGCCGATGGAGACCACCCAGTTGAGCAGCCCGGCGGGGAAGTTCCCGAGGACGCCGAAGGCGGCGCGGGAGATGACGAGGGTCGCGGTGCCGGTGCGGATGCCGCTGAGCCCGGCCGCGCTGATGACGAAGAAGGAGAGCCCGCCGATCACGACCACGGCGGTGGCCTGCCAGAAGCTGAGGCCGAAGCCGACCGCGAGGGCGCCGTTGATGACGTAGGTGAAGGTCAGGTTGGAGCCGAACCAGAGCCAGAACAGGTCCTTGGCGCTGCCGTGCCTGTCCTCGTCCGGGATCGGGTCGATGCCGTGGGTCTCGACCCGGAACACCTCGTCGCTGGTGACGCCGGTGCCGATCCCGGCGGTGGTCGTTCCGGTGGTCGTTCCTGTGGTTCTCCCGGAGGTCGTTCCGGGGGAAACCGGGGCCTCTCGCGTCATGCGGGCACCTCACTCTCCGGCACCCAGACTTTGAATGCCGTTCTATGACCTAGAACGGCATTCAAAATGCGCCACGGTCCTCGGTGCCGTCAAGACCCTGCGGGAAATCGGTCGCGGGCGGCGGGGATAGGGTCGGCGGGTGGAGCAGGACGCGCGGACCGGAACGGGAGCAGGCGTGGCACGACGGCGGGACGGACAGGTCGCCCGGGACCGGATGCTGGAGGAGGCGATGACGGCGATCGCCGAGGACGGCCTCGCCGCGCTCACCATGTCCGCGCTCGCCGAGCGGCTCGGCACCAGCGGCGGCCACATCCTGTACTACTTCGGCAGCAAGGACCGCCTGCTCCTCGAGGCGCTGACCTGGAGCGAGGCCGCGCTGAGCGAGGAGCGGCGCGTGCTGCTCGCGGGCCGCGCGGCGCCCGCCCGCAAGCTCGACCGGTTCCTGCGGATGTATCTGCCCAAGGGGCCGCGTGATCCCCGCTGGATGCTGTGGATCGAACTGTGGGCGCGGGCCGGTGCGAACGAACCGCTCCGCACGGCCCAGGACGATCTGGACCGCGGCTGGCAGGCGGATCTGGAGGCCCTGCTCACCCAGGGCGCGGACAAGGACGCCTTCGTGGTGGACGACGCCGCGGGGCGGGCGGGCGAACTCCTCGCCCTTCTCGACGGCCTGAGCACCCGTGTCGTGCTCGGTCAGCGTGGCGCGGACCGCAGGGGAGCCCTCGCCTCGGCGCGCTCGGCGGCCGAGCGGCTCGTCGGGCGCCCGGAGGCGACCGGTCCGTAGCCCGAGCGGCCGAACGCGCAGGTCGTGATGGTCATGAGGCAGCCGGAGCGTGGAAGCCTCCACCTATGACCGAAAGCGCATACCTCTACATGGCGAGTCCTCGGATCACGGTCCTTGGCGTCAACCCCGGCCAGCCGCCCTTTCGCATCGTCGAGCTCGACGGCGAGGTGGTCGGTGAGGCCAGGGAACTTGTCGACGTCCTGGAGGTGGCCGCTCAGGCGGGTCACGTCGTGCACGACGTGGACGACCCAGATCAGGTGCGCTGGGTGGGCGGCGACAAGTTCACCTGGAAACCGAAGGAAACGACGGGGCCCGGCGAGCCTGACGAGACCCGCAGAGTCTGACGAGACCCGGGGAGCCTGACAGGCCCCGGAGAGCCTAAGGAACCGACGGAGCCGAACCGGCCGAAGCGGGGCAGGTCCGGGGATCGGGGCGGTCGGGCTCCAGGTCGTAGATCCGGTTCAGGAGCTCGGCCTCGTTGCCCGTCAGGCCCGCGCGGCGCAACGCCTCGTCCGCCTCGGCCATGGGCCCGGCGAGCATCGAGGCCGCCGCTGCCGGTGAAGGGCCGGACAGGGCGGCACGTGCGGTGTGCAGCAGCCGCAAGCAGGCCTGGGCGGCGGCCAGTTCCGGGGTCGGCGTGCTGGTCATGTCGAGAGCTCCTCTGCGCGGGGTCACAAGGACCGATGGCTCGCACCGGTGGACCCTCCACTCTTGCGCACGGGTCTGACAATCGGGCTCTACGCGGTCGCGGCGCGGCGGGTGAGCCGCAGCGTGAGGCCCTCCGGCATGAGCGTGAGGCGCTCGACGACCCGCAGGCGGTAGGCGGGGTCGGCGTGCAGGTCGTAGCGGCGCAGGAGCAGGCCGAGCACCAACGTGGCCTCGTGCAGCGCGAACTGACGGCCGATGCAGGCCCGCGCGCCCGTGCCGAACGGCTTGAAGACATGGGCGGGCCGCGCCCGTACCGCCGAAGGGGCGAACCGGTCGGGGTCGAACTCCTCGGGCCGCTCGCCCCACGCCGCCGGGTCGCGGTGCAGGAGTGTGGCGAGGACGAGCGCCCAGGCCCCCTCGCGCATCGGGTGCACACCGCCGAGCGTCGTGTCCCGCAGGGCCTGGCGCGAGAAGCCCGGCGCGGTCGGCCACAGCCGCAGCGACTCGTCGAGGACGCGCCGCAGGTAGCGGAGCTTGGCGACCTGCTCGTACGCGGGTTCCGCCGCGTCACCCCAGACCTCGTCGACCTCCGCCTGGGCGCGGGCCAGGACTTCGGGAGAGCGCGAGAGGTAGTGCAGGGCGAACGACAGGGCGCCCGAAGTCGTCTCGTGCCCCGCGACCAGGAAGGTGATGACCTGGCGGCGGATGTTCTCGGGGGAGAGCCGCTCGCCGGTCTCGGGATGCGCGACCTCCAGCATCCGGTCGAGCAGGTCGCCGTCGCCGGGGCCCGGGGCGGCGCGGCGGGCCGCGACCACGTCGTCGACGGTGCGGTTGAGGTAGGCCATGTCGGCGGCGTTGCGCCGGGTGGCGCCGCGCAGCAGCAGCGGGGCGAGCGCGGGCGGCACGACGTTGCGACGCTGGGCATAGGAGAGCGTGCCGACCATGGCCGACACGAAGGGGTGCGGCCGGGACCGCTCGAAGGAACCGAAGTCGTGCCCGAAGCCGGTGCGGGAGATCGTCTCCAGGGTCAGTTTCGTCATGTCGCCGGGCACGTCCACGGCCCGGCCGCTCTCCTCGCGCGCGTCCCAGCGGGCGGTCAGCTGCCGGGCGACGTCCAGCATCAGCGGGTGGTAACCGGCCATCGCGTCGCGGCTGAAGCCCGGCGCGAGGATGTCGTGCGCCAGTTGCCAGTTGGGCTCGTGGTTGTACGCCGTGAACAGGCCGTCACCTGCGACCGGCCGCAGATTGGCCACGCCGAGACCCACGTGCTTGGCGAACCGCGACTCGTCGGCCAGCTCGGCCGCGAGCCCGGCGCCCCAGACGAAGACGATCTCCTTGCCGAACGCCTTGCGGCGGAAGATGGGCCCGAGGCCGCTGCCGATGCGCATCGAATCCTGCACCGGCGTCCGGACATGGGCGCCCAGGACGTCGCCTATCAGGGGCAGACGGCGCGGCGGATGCGGTATGAGGTCGAGCCGCGGCCATCCGAGCTCGGCGCTGCGAAACCCCTTGGGCGGCGTCCCGGCCCCCTCCGCCACCTGCGATGTCTGCGACATCTGCGCCATGTGTGCCATCTCCCTTGAGCCGCAGACCCGTTGAGCCTGTTGTACGCGGATTCAATAAGGGTCATCAGTCTGGTGCCGCTATTGAATCCACGTCAAGTAAGGTGCTCCCATGGCCGCGAACCCGCAGGAGCGCACGCGCCGCAGACTCAGCACCGAGGAGCGCAGGGAGCAGCTCCTCTCGGCAGGGGCGCGGCTCTTCGCCCAGAATCCGTACGACGACGTCTGGGTCGAGCGCGTGGCGGAGATCGCCGGAGTGTCGCGCGGCCTGCTCTACCACTACTTCCCGACCAAGAGCGATTTCTTCGCCGCCGTGGTGCAGCGCGAGAGCAGGCGCATGCTGCGTCTGACCGCGGCCGTGCCCGGAGTCCCCGTCCGCGATCAGATCTGCACGGGCCTCGACACGTTCCTCGCGTACGTCGAGTCGCACGCCGAGGGCTTCCGCGCCTTCCATCGGGCGGAGGAGACGGGCGACGCCACGGTCCGCAGGATCTACCGCGAAGGCCTGGCGGCCCACGAGGACCAGATCCTCCAGGCTCTCGCCGCGGACCCCGAGGCTGCGTCCACCCCGCACGAACTGCCCGCCCTGCGCCTGGCCGTGCGCGGCTGGCTCGCCTTCATGGTGACGGTCTGCCTGGAGTGGCTCGAGGAGCCGGAACTGCTGCCTCGCGCGCAGGTGCGGGACCTGTGCGCGAGGGCGCTGCTCGGCGCGATCGCGCCCTGAGGGGGACCGCGGTCAGGCCGCCATGGCCAGGGGCCTCGCGGCGGCCACCACCCGTCCGTCGGGGAGCAGTTCGCCGGCGTCGTCGAAGACGATCGTGCCGTTGCACAGCAGGCTCCAGCCCTGTTCGGGGTGGGCGGAGAGGATCCTGGCCGCGAGGTGGTCGGGGCTGTCGGCGGGCGGGCACTGGGGCTGGTGGGCGCACATGGTGTACCTCCGGGTGGGGGTCGCGAACCTTGCGCGCGGCCCGGTCTCTTCTCGGTTCTTCCTTGTATGGATTAAGACCCCGCGACCGACCCCAACTCATCGCTCCGAAGGGCTGTTTGTGGTCTCTGGCCGGGTTCTCAGGTGGGGATGAAACCGGCCCGGAAGTGCGCCAGAAGTGTGGTGCGCGCCGACGTGTCCGCATCCGTCAGACGGCCCGCGGCCCAGAGGAAGAAGTCGTCGGCCTCCGCGTCCATCCAGTCGTACGCCGGGTCGAAGGGGCCGGGGTCCGGTGCGGGGTAAAGGAGTTCGAGGGCCGAGCCCCGTGCGTCCTCGACCGTGAAGCGGCGGGTGGCGGCGGGGCCCGTGGACTGCCGGACGGTCACCGCGTCGCAGTCCCAGCGGCGCCTGCCGACCTGGAGCCAGAGGGCCGCCGCCTCGTCGGAAGGGTCCGCGTACAGCGCCGCCGTCCCTGCTTCGCCCAGGTGGACGAAGCCGTGGCAGCGGCCGGACGCGGGGGACAGGAGCCCCGTGCGGGGATCGAGGGCCCACGCCCGGCCATGGTGGTCGTAGTCCTGGAGCAGCATGGACGTCAGGTGATCACGAGCGCGGCGGAATGCCGAGTTCCCGGTCGACGGCGGCGCTGGTGCGGGTCGCCGCCTTGATGACCGCGGCCCAGCTGCCGTACTTGGCGAACTGCTGGTCGGCGGTCGGGCCCAGAGGATTGCCGTACTTCTTCATGTTCCGCTGCTCCAGGGCCTCCACCGCCTCGGGGGTCATCCCGGCGCGGGTGATGTCCTTGGCCTCGTTGCGCATGTCGACGAGGACGCGGGCGATCTCCTCGTCGGAGTGGCCTTCCTCGTGCATACGGTCCGCCACGCGCTCCATGCTGTCCAGGAGCTCGTGGTAACGCAGCCGCACCTCACGTGCCCGCTCCCGCTCCTCCGGGCTCATCTGCCGGATCAGGCAGACCGCCTGGTCCTTGCTGGTGCACGGCTCCTCGGCCGCGGGCGGCGGGGCCAGCAGGCTGGTGGCGGAGGGGGTGTGCCGCACCAGGGCGTCCGCGTGAGCGTGCGCAGGAGCGAGCAAAGTGCCGCTGAGGGTGGTGAGGAGGGGGAGGAGGAAAAGGACGACGAGGCGGGGGAGGAAGCGCGGGGGCATCCGGGAGGTCCGGGGGGACCGCTGCTTCGTGGTCGGGGCGGCGGGCGCGTCGGGCACGGCGCCTGCGCCGGTTACGTCGGGTACGGCCTTGGGATGGGCACGCACGTAAGAACTCTCCTTCGCCTGGGAGTTGGGGCGAAGGGGACATTACGGTGCGATAACGGCCGCGAGCGGCCGCCCTCGCGGCGCGTCCGGGTGACGTAGGAGATGGCGCGCGCGGCGCACCGCCGCGTGCCGGTTCAGCGCGCCGCGTTCCCCTCACCCGCGGCCGGCCGCAGGCTCAGCGCGTGCAGTGCCAACTGCATCTCGAACTGGGCCGCCGGATCATGCAGCCGGTCGCCGAACACCTCGTCCAACTGCCGCAGGCGGTAGCGGACCGTCTGCGGGTGCACGGCGAGGCGCGTGGCGACCTCGCTCGCGTTGTGCCCGCACCGCAGCCAGCACAGCAGGGTCTCGGCGAGGCGCTCGCGCTGCGGTGAACGCACCTCCTCCAGGGGCAGCAGATGCCGCTGCGCGAGCGCGTTGATCAGCGCCTCGTCCTGGAAGAGCAGCAGCGTCGCCAGGTGGTCGGCGCAGTGCAGCAGGCCCGCACGGGGCAGGATGCCGCGCCGTGAGAGGTCAAGGGCGTCCAGCGCCCAGCGCAGCGAGCGCGCGCCCTCGTGCAGTGCGACCGTGGGGCCGATCACCGCACGCAGGCCCTGTAACGCGGCGGCGATCGAGCGGGCCCGCCCCGGCCCTTCCGGGTCGGGCACCACGATGCGGCCGGGCTGCTCGGTGAAGCGCGCGAGGAACTCCGGGGGCACGATGGGGCTGACGGTCTCCGGGGTCAGGGTGTGGTCGATGACGACCACCGCCACCTCGCGCGGAATGGACCACTGGGCGGCCTGCGCGAGATCGGCGATGGCTTCCGCCGACGCGGGAGGATCGGCGGTCAGCAGGTCGATGAGGCGGGCGCGGCGCTGCTGGAGTTCGCCCGCGGCGTGCAGCCTGGCCTCCGTGTAGCCCGCTGTCGTTGCCGCGGCCATCTCGTCCAGGTGCAGGAAGAGGGCCTCGCCGAAGGCGGCGAGCACATGCCGCGGCAGCAGGTCGGCGTCGACCAGGGCGTTGACCCGGCGCCAGGTGACGCGCGCGCCGAGGCGCAGCGCGGACTGGAAGGAGTCGAGGCTGCGGCCCTCGTCGGCCTCGCCCCTGCCGATGTTCTGGTAGGTGGCCTTCACCGAGACCCAGTCGGTGTCCGGGTGGGCCATCCGGGCCAGGAAGCCCTCCAGGGCCTGCTCCACACCGCGGTTCACGACATGCATGTACGTGTCGTCGGTCGGGCGTGCGTACTCCGGTATCTCCGTGCGGATCGCCCGCACCACCTCCGACGTGATGTCGTCGAGGTACGGCCTCATGTGATCGTGGAGGCCCGAGGGGAAGGCCCTGAACGCGGCGTACGACTCCTCTGCCGGGGTGCCCGCGGGTGCGGGGGTGCCTGGCTGGGGTATGCCGGCGGGCAGCGTAGAACCGTTCACCTTGGGTGCTCCCTGTGTGCACGGGGGGACAAAGGTTTGGTGAAGATGCCGCCACGGGGCTGTGGCGGACCGTCGAGGACGGACAGACATGATGCTGCCTCCCGTCACCCCCGTGACAAGAGGCAGCGAGTGCGAACTAGCTCACGTGAGCGGGCAGTTGCCGAACTCCGGTCTGCCCGCGAACCGGTCGCCGAGCCACTTGACCGTGTCGTCCTTCGCCAGTTGATCGGTTGTCAGGTGCTCGCCCGGATAGACCTTCCACCGGGTGGTGATCTTCGCCTTGCAGTACGCCGTGCGCGTCGCGTCCTCCGTCTCGATCGGGACGACTTCCTCCAGCGCGCCGCGGTACTGCAGGACCGGGAAGTCGATCTCGTGCGTGGCTCCTGATCCCGGGCGGCCGATGCCGACGCCGAGCTTCTGCGCGTCGACGACCTGACCCCACGTCCTGCCGTCCGTGCCCTTGAGCGCGTAGAGCTGCTCGAAGCCGAGGGCGCCCTTGGTGTTGTTCTCGAGCTTCTGGCCCGCGAGGGTCGCGATCGTGCCTGCCAGGCAGTGCGCTTTGGCCTTCTTGACGGTCTCCTTGCCCTGGTCGTTCAGGAGTTCCTCGAACGGCATCTGGGGATGCGCGGCCGACAGACCGACAACGGCGTCGACCAGGAATCCCGCGAACGGGCCGCCGTTGAGGGACTTGGCGACCACCTTCAGATCGCCGGGCACGCCGCCGGACGCGTCTCCCACGATGTCGAGTTCAGGCGCGTACGAAGCCGCGAGCTGTGTCGCCCACAGGCTGGCCGCACCGCCTTCGGAGTAGCCCCACAGGCCGATCTTCGTCTTCGGGTCGAGGCCGCTGCCGGGGATCGCGGGGGCGCTGCGCGCCATGTCGAGCAGAGCGTGCCCGGCGTCGGTGCCGGAGACGTACGGGTGGGTCTGGCCGTCCAGGTAGCCGGCGCCGTCCGTCGCGGCGACGGCGTACCCGGCCTTCAGGAGCGCCGCGATGTTCTCGCCCTCGTACTCGTCCTGGAAGGCGCCCGCGAGCTGCTTGGAGAAGGCGCACTGCGAACCGAGCCCCAGCGTGCCGGGGTTGAAGGCCACGACGGGCCGGCTGCCCGGCCCCTTCCACTCCGCCTGCGGCACGGCGACGGTCCCGGAGACCGCGACGGGCTTGCCCGTGTTGTCCTTCGAGCTGTACTGGACCTTCCAGGCACGCATCGGCACATTGCCCGGCACGTGCGGGAGCGCGGTCGGCCGGCAGGCGATGACGCTGCCGGGATCGCTCGGGACGGACCCCGGCACCTGGTAGATCCGCTCGTCCGTGGCGTCGCACGCCGCCGACGCGTCCGGGGCCGCGGCGGCGCCCGCCGTCAGGGTCGGCACACCGAGACCGAGGCCCGCCAGGGCGACGGCCGAGGACAGCGCCGCCAGTCTCTTCCTACGTTTCGCTCTTGGCCTGCGCACGGGCGCTCCTTCGTTTGGGTTCGCTTCGAGTTCGTTTCGAGAGAGGGAGGACGGGGGACAGCTGTGCACGCGTGAAGTTACGAAGCGGTAATCCGGCGCAGATAGTCAGCGGAGCCACAGCCCGCCGGACCGGAACTGTGCGCCGGGGACAAGTGGCGGCGCGCCCTCCTGCGCCACGATCAGGGGCATGACCGAGCCCCAGATGACGGCCCAGGACCCACGACCGTGGCTGCGCTTCTACGCCGCCGGGGTACCGCACCGCCTGCACGTCCCCGATGTCACGCTCCCCGAGCTGCTCGACGCCGCGGCCCGGCGCCACGGTGGCCGGTCCGGCTTCCGGGGGCTGCATCTTGCCGTCGGCGAATGCGCCGACACGCTGCGGACGCTGGGCATCCGGCACGGCGACCGGGTGGCGTTGGCGCTGCCCAACTGCCCCTGGTTCGCCGTGGCGTGGCATGCGGTGCTGCGGCTCGGGGCGGTCGTGGTGGCACTCGACCCCTCGGCGCCCCGCGAAGTGCTCAGGCATCAGCTGGGTGACTCAGGAGCGGTGCTGGTCATCGCCGGCGCAGCGGCGAGGGAGCGGTTCGACGCCGTCCGCGGGGACACCTTCGTACGGGATGTCATCACCGTCCCGGTCGACGGGGAGTGGCCGAGTCGGGGCCGCGTACGCAGACCGGCCCGGACTGCGGCGGGAGGTGAGGGGCCGCGGCCCGGCGATCTCGCCGTCCTCGCCCACGTCACCGCCGACGGGCCCGCGGCGATGCTCACGCACACCAACCTGGTCGCCGCCGCCCATCAACTGGGGCTGTGGCACCCGCAGTTGCGCCACGGGCGGGAGACCGCCCTGGCCGTCACACCGCTCTGGCGTCCGCACGGCCTGCTGTTCGGCCTGCTCGCCCCGCTGCTCACCGGGACACGTACGGTCCTCCTGCCGGACCCCGACGCACAGGTCCTGCTGCGTACGGCGCGCCGCCGGAAAGTGACCCTCCTGGCGGCCGAACCCGCCGACTGCCGACGGCTTCTCCGGCGCCCCGCCCACGAGTTGGAGGCCCTCGCCACGGTGCGGACCTGGCTGACCGGGACCCTGGACGCCGGGACCGCCGACCGTGTCCGGGGCTCGGTCGACGCGGTGCTCGTGGAGGGCCACGGCATCCCGGAGACCGCGGGCTCCTTCATCGCCAACCCGCGCGGAGCCAACGCCCGCCCCGGCACCTCCGGCCTGCCCCTGCCCGGCACGGAGGTCCGCATCGGCCAGGAGGGCGCCCCCGGCGTGGAGTTGCCCCGGGGGCAGGCCGGTGAACTCCTGGTCCGGGGGCCGCAGGTGTGCGCGGGCTACTGGGGCGAACCGGCGGAGAGTGCGCGGCGGCTGCTGCCGGGAGGGTGGCTGCGTACGGGCGACATCGCGGTCCTGAGTCCGGACGGCTATGTGACCGTCATCGGCGGCCCTGGCGCCGGGGACCGCGAGGATGCCCCGGCGTTCGCGTCACATCTCCCGGCCTCCGTGTCACATCTCCGGGCCTCCGCGTCACATCTCCAGGAACGCCCCCGTCCGTGAGCCGCTCGCCCGCGCGATCTCCTTCGGCGTCCCCTCGGCCGCGATCTCACCGCCCGCCTCGCCCCCTTCCGGGCCCATGTCGATGACCCAGTCGGCGGCGCGGATGACGTCCAGGTTGTGCTCGATGGTGATGACGGTGTTGCCCGCGTCGACCAGGCGTTGCAGGACGCCGAGCAGACGTGCGGTGTCGGCGGCGTGCAGGCCGGTCGTGGGCTCGTCCAGGAGGTAGAGGGTGCGGCCCGTGGCGCGTCGCCCCAACTCCGCGGCGAGCTTGACGCGTTGGGCCTCGCCTCCGGAGAGGGTGGTCGCGGGCTGGCCGAGCTGGAGGTAGCCGAGGCCGACGTCGGACAGCCGCTGGAGCCGCGTCGCCGCACCCGGCACTGCCTCGAAGACCGTCAGTGCTTCGTCGACGGTCATGTCGAGGACCTGGGCGATGTCGTGGCCGCCGTACCGCGCGGCGAGCACGTCGGGCTTGAAGCGACGCCCGCGGCAGGCGGGACAGCGCACCTCCACGTCGGGCAGGAAGTGCATCTGCACCGTGAGAACCCCCGCGCCCGTGCACCGCTCGCAGCGGCCACCCGCCACGTTGAAGGAGAAGTGCCCGGCGGTGAGCCCCCGTTGACGGGAGCCGTCGCTCGCCGCGAACGCCTCGCGGATCGGCGTGAACGCCTCCGCGTACGTCGCCGCGTTCGACCGGGGCACCCGGCTGATCGCCTGCTGGTCGATGGTCACGACCTTGTCGACGTGCTCCCAGCCCTCGATGGCGTCGTGGGCGCCGGGGGTGTCGCTCGCGCCGTGGAAACGCTGCCGTGCGGCACGCCCAAGGACGTCGAGCACCAGCGAGGACTTGCCCGAGCCCGAGGGGCCGCTCACGGCGACGAGGCGCCCGAGCGGCAGCCGCGCGGTGACGTTCTTGAGGTTGTGCGCCCGCGCCCCGCGGATGACGAGCCCGGCACCGGACGCGGGCGCCCTGAGTACGGGAAGCGGCATCGTCAGGCGCCCGGAGAGATGGTCACCGGTGACCGAACCGGGGGTCGCCGCCACCTCGTCGGGTGTACCGGCGGCCACGATGTGCCCGCCGGCGCGGCCCGCGCCGGGCCCGACGTCGACGACGTGGTCGGCCGCGCGCAGCACATCGAGGTCGTGCTCGATGACGAGGACCGTGTTGCCCAGGTCGCGCAGGCGGCGCAGGACGTCGATCAGGCGGGCGGTGTCCGCGGGATGCAGCCCGATGGTCGGCTCGTCCAGGACGTACAGCACTCCGGTCAGGCCCGAGCCGAGCAGCGCGGACAGGCGCAGGCGCTGGGTCTCGCCCGCCGAGAGGCTGGGTGTGGCGCGCTCCAGGGTCAGATAGCCGACGCCGACGTCGACGAGGCGGCGCACGCGTTCTCGCAGGTCGTCCACGATCGGCTCGGTGACGTGCCAGGCCTCGCTGTCGGTGACGTGTTCGCGCAGGCCGGCGATCCACCCGGCGAGTGCGTCGAGCGGCAGGCGCGAGGCGTCGACGATGGTCAGCCCGGCGACGGTGACCCGTCGGCTCTCCGGGCGCAGACGGGTGCCGTCGCAGTCCGGGCAGACGTCGTTGACGAGGAACTTCTCCGTCCTCGCGCGGTAGGCGGCGTCATCGATGCGCTCGGCGTACCGGCGCAGCACGTTCGTGACCACGCCCTCGAAGCGGCCGCGGCCGACCGTCGCCGGTGGTGCCGCGTCCGGGAAGTGGCGGCGGAACCGATCGCTGTCCACGCCGTGCAGCAACAAGTCCTGCTGTAGGTCGGGGAGTTCGCGTACGGGAGTCTCCGCGTCGAAGGTGAAGCCGTAGTGCTCACCCGCGGCGCGCAGGATCGTGAGGTTGCGCTCGGCCAGCGCGGGGAGCCAGCCGAGCACGGCGCCCCCGGCGACACTCAGGTCCTCGTCGACCAGGCGGCGCACGTCGGCCTGGAAGACGGTGCCGATGCCGGTGCAGGTGGCGCAGGCACCGGCGGGCTTGTTGAAGGAGAACGTGCCCATCACCATGCCCGGCACGGGCGCCCCGCAGTGCGGGCAGGGGAGCGCGGGCCGGTCGTCGTCGGGCGAGGCGTCGGTGCCAGGTTCGGCGCCGGGTTCGGTCCCTGACGGCTCGTCGTCCCAGAGCTCGTCGCCGCTCACGTGGTAGGCGGGCGGGACGTCCTCACCGCACGCCGGGCACGGACGGTGGCCGATGCGCGCCCACAGCAGACGCAGATACGTGAAGACCTCGGTGACCGTGCCGACCGTCGACCGGGGGCTGCGGTTGGTCAGATGCTGGTCGACGCTGATCGACGGCGACAGACCGGTGATCGAGTCGACCGAGGGCTTTCCGGCGAAGGTGGTGACCAGGCCGAGCGATTCCAGGTACTGCCGCTGGCCCTCCCGGTGCAGGGTGTCGAAGGCGAGCGTGGACTTGCCGGAGCCGGAGAGGCCGGTCAGCACGACGAGCTGGTTCTTGGGGACGGTGAGCGAGACGTTCTTGAGGTTGTGCAGGCGTGCGCCTTTGACGCGGATCGCATCGGCCTTGGCTGTGATGGCATCCATGCCTTCAAGTGTTCCATTGAAGTGCTTGTTGAGACTTTTGCGCGAGGGGAGGCCCGTTGTCCCGTGCGTCGGCTCGGATAACCTTCAACTCCGAGGTTCCGTCGCACGTCAGGGAGGGCCCTTCATGAGTCGAGCCAAGACGGCGCTGCGCCCCGTCGATCTGGCGCGTGCGGCCGGTGTCTCGACCCAGCAGATCCGCAACTACGCCGATGCGGGCATCCTGCCGCCGACGCCGCGCACGCCCGCCGGATACCGCAGGTTCGACACACGCCACCGCGACGCCCTGCTCACCTATCGCGCGCTCGTGCCCGGGTACGGCCTCGACACCGCGCAGGCGGTCATGAGGGCCGTCCACGCGGGAGACATCCCGCTGGCCCTGTCCCTCGTCGACGCCGGTCACGCCGACCTGCACCAGCAGCGCCTTTCCCTGCGGGCGGCGGGCGAGGCCCTGGAAGCCGTCGCGAAGGAGACGCCGGACGACCCCGCGCCGCCCGCGCCGCCACCGCACCTGCGTATCGGCGAGGTGGCCGCCCGCCTCGGCGTGCGCACCTCCGCGCTACGGGTGTGGGAGTCGGCGGGCCTGCTGAAACCGCAACGGGAACCGGGCACCCACTACCGCTGGTTCAGCCCTGTCGACGTACGCGACGCGCGCATCGTCAGCATCCTCCGACAGGGCCACTACCCGCTGCCGCAGATCCACGCCGTGCTCGACGGCCTGCGTGAGACGGGCAGCCCCGACGCGCTCCGGGCGGCCATCGCCGGGCGCCTCGCGGGCGTCGCCACGCGCTCGACCGCCATGCTGGCCGCATCGGGCCTTCTGCATCAGTACGTCACCGCAGAACGGCACCTGACTGACGATCAGCCCCTCACCGATGACCAGCCTCCCACCGACGATCAACCCCTCACCGACGCACCGGACGGTGGTCCCGCCTGACACCGGCAGGCGCGCCCGGCCGCCGGTGCCGGGCGGGCCGCCGCAACGTGACCGCGGTGACGAAGGCACCCAACAGGACGCACAGGGCGGCCAGTTGAAGCCCGGTGTCGTAGCCGTCCAGGAAGGCGCTGCGCGGATCGGCGCCGTCCCGCAGCGCGGTGCGTTCCGTACGGGTCAAAACCACGCCGACCAGGACGACCCCGAAGACCCCGGAGATCTCGCGGGCCGCGCTCACCAGGCCCGAAGCCATGCCGGTGCGCGTCGCGGGGACATCGGCGACGGAACGTACCGTCAGCGGAGTCGTCAGGGCGGACCCCGCGCCGATCAGGAGCAGCCCCGGCTGAAGATCCCAGTACTGCGCGTGCAGCCCCGTCCCCGAGACCCACACGAGCCCGCCCGCGACCAGGACGAGCCCGCCTGCGATCGACCAGTGCGCCCCCACGGCCTTCGCCGCACGCTCGGCGAACGGCGTCGTCACGAGCAGCGCGCCCGCCAGCGGCAGAAAGGCGAGACCCGCCTTCGTGGGGGAGAAGCCGAGCACACGCTGGAGGTAGAGCGCGGTGAAGAAGAACACGCCGTTGACGCCGATGCCCCACAGCACCTGCGCCGCCGCACCGCCGCTGAGTGAGCGGCTGCGCAGCAGACGCAGATCCACCAGCGGCAGGAACGTGCGCGACTCGACGACGAGGAACGCGATGCCTGTGGCCGCCGACAGCCACAGACAGAGCGGCACGGGCGGCGTGCTGAAGCTGTGCTCCCCACCCTTGACCAGGCCGTACGTGAGGAGGAAGAGCGAGGTCGTGGACAGTGCGACGCCCGGCAGATCGAGGAGCGGCAGCAGGCCGCGGCGCACGCGTGTGACGGTCCGCGGCACCGCGGGCACCAGCAACAGGGCGAGGACACCGAAGGGGACATTGAGCAGGAACACCCAGCTCCAGTCCCAGCGTTCGGTGACGAAGCCGCCCACCACCGGCCCGAGCGCGAGCGCCACAGCGAGCGCCGCCGTCCACAGACCGACCGCCATGGCGCGCCTGCGGGCGGGCAGATCGGCGGCGACCACCGCGAGCGAGGCCGGGATGACGAGCGCAGCGCCCACACCCTGCACAGTGCGCGCCGCGATGAGCGTCCCGCCGCTGTCCGCGAGGGCGGCCGCCAGCGAGGCCACGGTGAACACGACGATCCCCGCCGCGAGGACCGCCCGCCGCCCGAGCAGATCGGTGAGCCGGCCCCCGGCCGGCAGGAGCGAGCCGAAGCTCAGCACGTAGCTGGTGGCCACCCATTCCAAGTCCGTCACGCTCAGGCCGAGTTCACGCTGCACGGTGGGCAGCGCGACATTGATGACGGTGTTGTCGAGCGTCGTGATGAAACCCGCGAGGGCGAGCATCGCCAGCAGAGCGGTCAGCCTGCCACGGCCCACGTGCGGCTCCCCTCGGTCGCGATGCCGTTCGCTGGGGGATTCTCCGGGCCCGCGACGGCCGTCGCTGCTGCCCGCGACGCCGAATCGGGTGCGGCGGCTTGTCAGTGAAGTGACAGAGGGTGTCAGACGATCTGTCAGCAACCCGTCTTACTCATGGGTCACATCCGGGCGGAACCTGGTGCACCGCTCGTACCGGTCCCGCACGTCGCTCGTTCAGGTCTCTCACCGTCACTCGTCCGGTCCCGCACGTCGCTCGTCCCGGTCCCCGCGAGGCCCGCCCCCCGGCCCCGCGCCGTCCAGTTGGAGCCGCCATGTCCACCACTCAGCCCCTCCAGCCGCCCGAAGGCCCGCTGCTGACCGACCACTTGGCGCACTGGGCCGCCGCCCGGCCCCACCAACGCGCCTTCACTCACGTGGAGTTTCCCGAGCCGTCGTCCCCCGGCCTGCATCACACCCTCGGCTGGCAGGGGCTCGACGTGCGGGCGCGCGCGCTCGCCGGGCGTATCGCGGCGATCGCGGGCCCCGGGGAGCGGGCGGCGCTTCTGCTTCCGCAGGGTCTCGACTACGCGGCGGCGTTCCTCGGGTGTCTCTACGCGGGAGTGATCGCGGTACCTCTGTTCAGCCCTGAACTGCCGGGCCACGAGGGCCGGTTGGCGGCCGTCCTCGCGGACTGCGAACCCGCGTGCGTGCTGGCCGACGCGGCGACGGCTCCCGGCGTCGAGCGCTTCATGTCCGTGCAAGGGCTGCCGCCCGTTCCCGTGTTCCTGGCGGACCGGCCGGGCGAGACGTCGCAGGCCGCCCTGCCCGAGCGGCTCGAACCGGACGACATCGCCTACCTCCAGTACACCTCGGGCTCCACGCGCAGTCCGGCGGGCGTCGTGATCAGCCACGCCAACGTGGTGGCCAACGCCCGCCAGGCCATCGACGCCTTCGCGGCCGACGCGGCGGCCAACACGACGGTCGGCTGGCTGCCGCTCTTCCACGACATGGGCCTCGTCCTGAGCGTGGCCGCGCCCGTCGTCGGCGGATTCCCCTCGGTCCTCATGGACCCGGTCGCCTTCCTCGAACACCCGGTGCGCTGGCTGCGGCTCCTCGCCGCGTATCCCGGGACGATCAGCGCGGCCCCCAACTTCGCGTACGACTACTGCGCCAGCAGGGTCGACCGGGACGAGGCCGCCGAGCTGCGCCTCGACCGGGTCAAGGTCCTCATCAACGGCAGCGAACCCGTGCGCCCCGGCACCGTCGACCGCTTCCGCGACGCGTTCGCCGACGCGGGGCTCGCACCCGAGGCGCACTGTCCGGCGTACGGCCTCGCCGAGGCCACCGTGTTCGTGACGACCGACACCTTCGACGCGCCGCCCGCCGTCGTGGCATGCGATCCGCTTGCCCTGTCCGAAGGGCGCCTGGAAGCGGTGGAGGTGACGGATCCAGGGGCAACGCGCCTGGTCGCCTGTGGTACCCCGGCAGGACAGGAGCTGCGTATCGCCGACCCGGTGACCGGCGCCGCACTCCAGCCGGGCGAGGTCGGCGAGATCATGCTGCGCGGCCCCAACATCGGCCTCTGCTACTGGAAGCGGAACGGCCTCTCGGAGGAGGTCTTCGGCTTCCGCCCACCTGACGGCGAATGCGGCGAAGGCGGCGACGACGGTGACGACGGCGAGGCGGGCTGGCTGCGCACGGGCGATCTCGGCGCGCTTCACAACGGACTGCTCCACGTCACCGGCCGGCTCAAGGACCTGATCATCGTGGACGGCCGCAACCACTACCCCCAGGACATCGAGGAGACCGTGCAGTCGGCCGTCGACCTCGTCCGCAGGGACCGTCTCGCCGCGTTCTGCGCCCCCTGGACGGGTACCGAGACCGAAGTCCTGGTCGTCGTCGCCGAGCACCGACGCGGCGCCGAACCCACGGAAGAGGAAGCGCTTGCCGCCCTGCGCACCGCCACGGCCGCCGTCTCGGCCCGGCACGGACTGCGCCTCGCCGAACTCCTCCTCATCCCGCCGGGCTCACTGCCGAGGACGAGCAGCGGCAAGGTCGCCAGAGCCGCGGCCCGGGCCCGCCATCTGCGCGGCGCCTTCGGCGAGGGCGGCAGGAGCGGCGCGGAGGACGCGCGATGAGGGAGGCGGGCCAGGCGGAGATCCGGGCCGCGATCGTCGAGAGCCTGAGTGCCTGGTACGGCCTCGTGGCCGAGGAGATCGCGGACGACCGCCCGCTGGCGGAGCTGGGTCTCACCTCACGCGACGCGGTCGTCCTGACGGCACGGCTGAGCGACTTGGCGGGCACTCGGCTGCCCGCGACGCTGCTCTGGGAGGCGTCCACGATCGGCGCGCTCACCGAGCGGGTGGCGCGCGGTGAACCGGAGCACGGCGGTGCGCCGTCGAAGCAGGCGGGTGCGGGTATCGCTGCGTCAGCCACGCAGGGCGACGCACCGGTGGCGGTCATCGGCATCGGCTGCCGGCTGCCCGGCGCGGTCACCTCGCCCGCCGCCTTCTGGCGGCTTCTGAGCGAGGGCCGCGACGCCGTGGGCACGGTCGGCGAGGACCGCTGGGCGCCGTTCGTCCGAGCGGGGAAGAGCCTGCCGGACGACCTCAGCAGGCACGGCGGCTTCCTCGGGGACGGGAGCATCGAGGGCGTGGCGGGCTTCGACGCCGAGTTCTTCGGCATCGGCGCGGACGAGGCCACCGCCATGGACCCGCAGCAGCGCATGCTCCTGGAGGTCACCCGCGAGGCCGTCGACCACGCGGCACTGTCCGTGCCGTCCCTCGCGGGCACCCGTACCGGGGTCTTCGTGGGCATCAGCGGCAACGAATACGCCCATCTCACCACCGCGGACCCGGAGTCCATCGGGGCCTGGACCCCGCCGGGCGCGGCGCTGAGCGTGGCCGCCAACCGCCTCTCCTACCTCCTGGACCTGCGCGGCCCGAGCATGGCCGTCGACACGGCGTGCTCCTCCTCGCTCGTCGCCGTGCACCACGCGGTACGCAGCCTCGGCGCGGGGGAGAGCGACCTGGCGCTCGCCGCCGGGGTGAACCTGCTGCTCTCCCCGGCGGTGACGCTCGGCTTCCAGTGCGCGGGAGCGCTGGCCGCCGACGGGCGGTGCAAGGCGTTCGACGCGTCGGCCGACGGGATGGTGCGCGGCGAGGGGTGCGGCGTCGTCGTCCTCAAGCGTCTCGCCGACGCCGAACGTGACGGCGACCGAATCCTCGCGGTGATCGAGTCCACCGCGGTCAACTCGGACGGCCGTTCCAACGGACTCACGGCCCCCAGTGCCGATGCCCAGCGCAGGCTCCTGGAGCAGTGCCATTCCGCTTCGCCCGCCTCGGTGGACTACGTCGAGGCACACGGCACCGGCACGGCGCTGGGCGATCCGATCGAGGCCTCGGCGCTTTCGGCCGCGCTCGGCGCGGGCCGGGGGAGGGCCGCCGACCAGCCGCTGCTCATCGGCTCGGTGAAGACGAACATCGGTCATCTTGAGGCGGCGGCGGGCATCGCCGGGTTCATCAAGACGGTGCTCTCCCTGCACCACGACGAGATCCCGCCCCACCTGCACTTCACCGCCCCGGGCCCGCACGCCGACCTCGACGCGCTCGGCCTGCGCGTCGTCACGGGTCCCGAGCCGTGGCCCCGCTACTCCGGCACTGCACGCGCGGGAGTCTCGGCGTTCGGCTTCGGCGGCACGAACGCGCACGTCGTCCTCGCCGAACACCGCGTGCCGCGCGGCCCACGCGCGGCGGCCACCGGAGCGGCCGTCGCCCTGCTCGACGGCGTCACCGAGGACCGCGTACGCGCGTACGCCGGGGAGCTGGCCCAGTGGCTCGCGGGTCCGGACAGCCGCACCGTCCGCCCCGCGGACCTGGCCCGCACCCTGTCCGGCCGCGTGGGGAGGGGCCGCCACAAAGCGGCGGTCGTCGCCCGTGACCGGGCGGAGCTGACCACGGCACTGGCTCATCTGGCCGGGCGGGAGCCCGACGCGCGGGTGGTCCTGGAGGTGCCCGGCCCAGGAGCGCCCGCGGCCGGTGCCGACCCCGGGGCCGTGTGGGTGTTCTCCGGATACGGGTCGCAGTGGCCCGGCATGGGAAGCGAACTGCTCGCCACGGAGCCGGAGTTCGCCGCCGCCGTCGACCGTCTGGAGCCGCTGCTGCGTGACCAGGCCGGCATCTCGCTGCGGGACTGCATGGACCCCGGCGCCGATCTGACCTCGCCCGCCGTCGTCATGCCCGCCCTCTTCGGTCTGCAGGTCGCCCTCGCCGAGCTGTGGCGGTCGTACGGCCTCGAACCCGCCGCCGTGATCGGCCACTCGATGGGGGAGATCGCCGCGGCCGTCGCCTGCGGCGCCCTCGACACGGCCACGGGCGCGCGCGTCGTCGCGATCCGCTCGCGGCTCCTCGCCGGGCTCACGGGCGGCGCGATGGCCGTGGTGGACCGGCCCGGCGAGCACGTCGAAGCGCTGGCCGCCGACTTCCGTACGCTCCAGGTCGCGGTGCACGCGTCGCCCGTACAGAGCGTGGTCACCGGTTCCGCGGACGATGTGCGCGGACTCATCGACCACGTCACCGGGGAAGGCGGCTTCGCCCGCTCCCTGCGCGTCTCCGGGGCGGGACACTCGCCCCAGGTCGACCCGCTGCTCGGCGAGTTCGCCAGGGAGCTCGGCACCGTGCGCCACGCGCGGCCCGGCTGCCGTCGCTATTCCACCGTCCTCGCCGACCCGCGCGACCCGGCACCCTGCGACGCCGGCTACTGGATCGCCAACCTGCGCCGTCCCGTCCGCTTCACCCAGGCGGTACGCGCCGCAGCCGACGACGGCCACCGCCTGTTCGTCGAAGTGGCGCCGCACCCCACGCAGTTGCACCCGCTGACCGAGACGCTGCGCGAAGCGGGCGCCGACGACCCGCTGATCCTGCCGACCCTGCGCCGCGGCACCGACGACGCGCTCACCTTCCGCACCTCGCTGGCCACGCTGCTCGTACGAGGTGTCGGCGGACCCGCGCCACTTCAGGACCTGCATCCCGGTGCCCGCGTCGTCGACGTCCCCACGCCACGCTGGCGGCACCGCCGCTTCTGGGCGGGGGAGGCACCCGGCCCGCACGCGATGCCACGTCCCGTACCCCGCACCCGCGCCGTGGGCCCGCTGGACCGTCTCCGCGGCTGTGTGGCCGACGTCATGGGCTACACCCCGGACCGCATCGACGCCGACACGCCCCTCACCGACCTGGGGCTCGACTCGCTCAGCGCGGCGCGCATCCGGACCGCGGTGGAGCGGGAGTTCGGGGTGGAGCTGGAGCCGGGCGTACTGCTGCGGCAGGCGACGCTGAGGGGGGTCGCGGAGGTGCTGCCACAGGGGCGCGGCATCAGGGGGGTTCGGGTTCGGGCAGAACCCGGGCCAAGGCGCAGGGAGGGCCCCCTTCGCGTGCTGGCCGATACGGGGCCCGGCACCCCCCTCTTCCTGGCGCACGCCGCGGGCGGCACCTCCGAGGTGTACGCACGCCTCGCCGACCGCCTGTCCGCCTCCCGCCCCGTGTACGGCTTCGACCGGCTGGAGACCCCGGAGCACGTCGGGCCCCGTGCGGCGGAGTTCGCGGAGCGTATCCGCGCCATGAGCCCCAACGGGCCATGGCTGCTGGGAGGTTGGTCCTACGGCGGGCTGCTGGCCCAGGAGGCGGCGAGGCTCCTCACGCCGCACGGCACCGTCCGCGCCCTGGTACTCCTCGATTCCGTACTTCCTCTGCCCGTGCCCCCGGGCCTGACCCCGGTGGAGGAAGCGCAGCGCCGCTACGCCGACTTCGCCGCGTACATCGAGCGCACCTATCGCGCCCAACTCGCCCTGCCTTACGAGGAGCTGGCGCGCCGGGACGACGCCGAGCAGATCGCCCTCGTCATGAAACTCCTGGAACAGGCCGTCGACCTTCCCCAGGCGGTCCTCGACCATCAGCGCACCTCGGCCCTCGACCTCCGTAGCGGCGAACGCCACAGTCCCGGACCGTACGCGGGCCGTACCCTCCTCTACCGGGCGACCGAACCGGCCCCGCACACCGTGCGCGACATCCGCTACGAGCGGGACGACGAAAGCCTCGGGTGGGACGCCCACTGCACCGACCTCACGGTGACCCCGCTGCCGGGACACCACCTCTCCCTGCTCGACCCGCCGGTCGTGGACACCCTCGCGGAGTTCCTGACCCGCGACCTGCGCGACGCCTGACCGCTCGCACCTCCCACCGCCTGCCCGTCCGAGAAGGGACCGCGCCCATGCCGCAGAAACACCGCAGACCACGCAAGAAACTGGCCGCCGTCGCCGCGGCCACCGCGCTCCTCGCCACCGGCGGAGCCCTGGGTACCTCCACCGCCCTGGGGGCGCCCACCGCGGCCCCGGTGGCGGTCCGGGCCGCCGACGGCCCGCACGTCGTCGGCGAGAAGTGGATCGACTCCCGCACCGTCGACCTCACCGTGCACTCACCCGCCGTGGGCAAGCAGCTCCCCGTACGCGTCATCCTGCCTGCCCGCTTCAAGGAACAGCCCGACCGCACCTGGCCCGTGCTCTACCTGCTCCAGGGCGCTCACGACGACTACACGTCCTGGACCCGCGAGACGGACGTCGAGGAGTTCCTGGCCGACAAGGACGTCCTCACCGTGATCCCGGCGTCGGGCCCCACCGGCATTCCCACCGACTGGTGGAACCACGGCAGCCCCACCGCCCCCGACTACGAGACCTTCCAGGTCGAGGAGTTGGCGGGGCTTCTGCGCGCCACCTACCGGGCCAACGGCACCCGCGCCGTCGCCGGAGTCTCCACCGGTGGCTACGGCGCCATGGCGTTCGCCGCCCGGCACCCCGGCACCTTCGGTGCGGCCGCCTCGTACAGCGGCGTCCTGGACACCACGGCCCTCGGCATGCCGACGGTGATGAACGCCATCGTCGCCCGGGAGCTCCAACTGCCCTCCGCCCTCTGGGGCAGTCCCTTCCTGCACCGCGAGAACTGGAACCGCCACAACCCCGCCGCCCTCGCCGAGCACTTGGCCGGCACCCGGCTCTACGTCTCGCAGGGCAGCGGCATCCCCAGCAGCGACTTCGGCAACCTGGAGGGCGCGATCCTGGAGGGCACGCTGTGGAGCCAGGCGCACGCGTTCACGCGGAAGCTGGACCGTGCCGGCGTCCCGGCGACGGTCAACTTCTACCGTGGGGGCTCCCACGCCTGGCCGTCCTGGCAACGGGAGTTCAAGGCTTCCTGGCCGACGCTGGCGGCGGGCCTTGGGCTGCCCGCGCGGGCGTCCTGACGTCGGCGGAGATGCGGGCGAGCCGCCGCTCGTCGGGCCACCGCACCGCGCTCGCCCACGAGGCCAGCTCGAAGAGGCGGATCAGCCGGGCACTGGAGTCGATCTGGCCGCGTAGCACCCCGTGCCGGGCGGACGTCGGGTCGGCGTGATGGAGGTTGTGCCAGGACTCGCCGCCGGAGAACGGCGCGAGCCACCAGACGTTCCCCGAGCGGTCCCGGGCCCGGAAGGGGCGGTCCCCGCTGATGTGGCAGATCGAGTTGATCGACCAGGTGACGTGATGCAGCAGACCGATGCGGACGAGACCCGCCCAGAAGAAGGCGGACCAGGCGGCGCCGGAGTCCCAGGCGCCCTCACCCCAGAGACCGCCCACCACCGCGGGCGCACCGAACGAGAACAGCACGATCAACGGCTGCCAGCGCGCCACCATGACCAGATCGCGGTCGGCGAGGAGGTCGGGGACGTACTTGCGCTGGTCCGTCTTGTCGTTGTTGAAGGTCCAGCCGACGTGCGCCCAGACCATGCCCTTGAGCAGGGCGCGTACGGAGGTCCCGAACCGCCAGGGGGAGTGCGGGTCCCCCGGTTGGTCCGCGAACCGGTGGTGGCGGCGGTGATCGGCGCACCACGTGATCGCGTCGCCCTCGACGGCCATCGTCCCGGCCACCGCGAGGGCGATCTTGAGGGGGCGGGCGGCCTTGAACGCCTTGTGCGTGAACAGGCGGTGGTAGCCGATGGTGATGCCGTGCACGGCGACGGCGTACATCACCGCGCCGATCACCAGGTCGTGCCAGGTGACCCCCCACCCCCACAGCACGACGACGGACGCGATCACCGCGACGAAGGGAATTCCGACGAACACCCCCACGACGACCCGGTCCGCAGTGCCCATACGTTCGCCCTGGACGGCGTTCACGCTCTCTTCTTCCATGAGATTTTCTCACCTTTCAGCGCGGGCTTTCAGTGCGGGTGAGCCGGACATTAGCGACGGAATTACGGAGGCCTCTACTCGGAAAGTGATGACAGAGCCTGGGCTTGATTAGCGATCCCGATGAATTGCGGCCGATCTGCTTGTGGAAGGCGCATGTTCCGCCGCACTGTATGGACCCGTTGGACAACTGTGCCGAAGGAGGAACCTCATGGATGTGCTCGCAGAAGCGGTCGTCGCGGGAGCCGATGCGGACGAGTTGCGCCGACTTCCCGTACCCGCCGAATTCACCGCCGCGCATCTGCGGAGGGAAGACGTGGAGAGTTTCACGGGGGTCGCGGACAAGGATGTCCGAAAGACACTTCATGTCGGCCCGGTGCCGATGCCGGAACTCGCCCCGGACGAAGTCCTGGTGGCCGTCATGGCGAGCGGAATCAATTACAACACTGTGTGGTCGGCGATGTTCGAGCCGTTATCCACATTCTCTTTCCTGCGGCATTTCGGTGCGAAAGGAGGGTGGGCGGAGCGGCACGACCGGCCCTTCCACGTGGTGGGTTCGGACGCGGCCGGTGTCATCGTCCGTACGGGGGCCGGGGTGCGCCGCTGGAACATCGGCGACGAGGTCGTGGTCAGCCCCGCCTACGTGGACGACGAGGAGCCGGCGACCCACGCCGACGGCATGCTGGGCGACGCGCAGCTCGCCTGGGGCTTCGAGACCAACTTCGGCGGCCTCGCCCACTACTGCGTGGCCCGCGCCAGTCAACTCCTGCGCAAGTCGGACCGGTTGACCTGGGAGGAGGCGGCAGCCAACCCGCTGTGCGCGGGCACCGCCTACCGCATGCTGGTCAGCGACCGCGGCGCGCGGATGACCCAGGGCGACGTCGTGCTGATCTGGGGCGCGGCGGGCGGCCTCGGCGCGTACGCGGCGCAGCTCGTGCGCAACGGCGGCGGCATCGCGGTGGGTGTGGTCGGCAGCGAGGAGAAGGCGGAGCGCGCCCGTGCCTTCGGCTGTCACGCGGTGATCAACCGCGCCGAGATCGGGCTGACCGGCACCGCTCCGGCCGATCCGGCGGCGGTCGGCAAGAGGCTCGGCAAGCGGATACGCGCCGAGGCGGGGGAGGACCCGCACATCGTGTTCGAGCACGTCGGCAGGGCGACCTTCGGGGTCTCCGTGTTCGTGGTCCGCCGGGGCGGCGCCGTCGTCACCTGCGGATCGAGCACCGGCTACCTCCACGAGTTCGACAACCGCTACCTCTGGATGCGGCTCAAGCGCGTCATCGGCAGCCACGGCGCCAATCTCCAGGAGCAGGCCGCGGTGGCCCGCCTCTTGGACCTCGGTCACATCCGGCCCGCGCTGTCGGTGACGTACGACCTCCAGGACACCGCCGAGGCCGCCCGCCTCGTCCAGACGAACCATCACACGGGAAAGGTCGGCGTGCTCGCGCTCGCGCCGAGAGCCGGTCTGGGCAGGCGTGGCCCGGCCCTGACATGAACGGAGACGGGCCCTCCCCATCCGTGGGAGGGCCCGTCCCGCGTGCGTCCGCGCTCAGCGCACCCTCACGAAGACGACGGGCGAGATGGCGCGGCCTCCCACGATGCGCAGGGCGTTGCGGCCCTTGAGGCCGAGCTTGACCCGCATCTTGTAGGTCCCGTTGCGCGCGGTGTAGACCGACGCGGGCAGCGACACCCAGCGCTTGCCCTGCTTCTGCTGGAGCGTGACGCGCGTACCGGGCTTCATGTTGCGGCCGACTCCGTAGATGTAGAAGTTCTGCCACGCGCGCACCTTGGCCGTGGTCGACTTCGCCGTCAGTGTCGGACGCGGGGCCGCGGTCGCGGCGGCGCCGGGCGCGGGAGAGGTGTGCGGGCTCACGGCGCCGGCACCGGCCGCCGCGGGACCCGCCAGAACGGCCAGAGCCGCGATTCCCGCCACCGCCGTGTACTTCACCGACGTGTACTTCAGCTTCAACCGGTTCACGGTCAACTTCATTTCTCCATCTGTCCGTTGAATTCCGCTCGGACCCGGCTGCGCGGGGGTTCGCTTCCTGGTCGAACCATGTGTAGACCGCGTGAAGATGAACGAATCAGATGAACAGGCGTCTTTTGGATAAGTTGACCCAAGTGCCTCACGTGCCCGGTGGTTCCCACCCGCACGGCGGTGTCCACTCGACCGCGCCCAGCGCGGGGCCGTGCTCGATCGCGGTGATCAACTGATGGACGGAGGCGGCACCGACCGGCCCGGCCACGGAGACGACTCCGGCGAGTGCCTTGTGCGCCCGGCGCCAGGCCCTGCTGTGCCGGCCGCGCAGATGCTCGACGAGGGCGTGGGCGTACTGCGTCATGGAGCGCGCCCATATGTCGTGCCGCGTCTGCGTGCCGGCCGACGCGCGGCGGACACTGTGCAGGGCGTCGGCCGGGCGGACGCGGGCCTGCGCCACGGCGAGCCCCGCCCAGCTGACCGCGGCGGGCGGGCCGTGGTCGGCGTGGACCGGGACGGTGTGGGCGGCCTCCCGCAAGTGCTCGATGGCGCGCTCCGTCTCGCCGTCGCGCAACGCGATGACGCCTTGTACGTGGGCGACCCGGCCGATGGTCGCGTCGTCCCCGGAGAGCATGGCGGCCCGCCAGGCCTGGCCGAGGAGTTCCTCGGCCTCCGGCGCGCCCGTGCAGGCCGCGAGCCAGCCGGCCAGCCACAGGGCCTGGCCGCTGCTTACGGTGTCCGCGGGCCCGGCCACGGTGTCCGCGCGCCCGAGCGGCAGCAGCCGCCGCAGGTGCTCGCGCCCCTCGGCGGCGTGTCCGCAGACCGCCCACCAGAACCACAGGTCCACGACCATGCCGAGGGCGGTCGCACCCCGGTCGGCACTGTCCGGACCTCGTTCCAGCGCGGTCCGCAGGTTCGGCTCCTCGTCGCGCAGCAGCAGGGTCGCCTGCTCGTGCCGTCCGGTGCTCCACAGCTGGTGTGCGGTGGCGGCGACGGTGCGGTACCAGTCGAGGTGGCGGGCCGCCGCCGCGGCGGACTCGCCCGCGGACTCCAGGCGTTCGGCGCCGAAGCCGCGGGCCGCCGCGGGCAGCCGGTAGCGGGGCTGCAGCACGCCACCGGGGTCACGCACCGGTTCCAGGACCGAGGCCAGGACGAGGCGGGCCAGGCAGGACGCCACCCGCGCCGGGTCGAGTCCGCCGCCCGCGCACACGTGGACGGCGGCGTCCTCGTCGAACTCGCCCGGGAACACGCTGAGCCGCGCCCAGACGCTGCGTTCGTCCTGCCCGCACAGCGCGTAACTCGCGCCCACGGCGGCCCGCAAGGACCGGTGGCGGCGTAGGGGAGCCTGGGGCCCGCCGAGCCAGCCCTGGGTGCGCCGCAGCATGTGCGCGAGGCGCGTCGGCGGATGCAGGAGGGTCTGCGTGGCGGCGAGTTCCAGGGCGAGCGGTACGCCTTCGAGCCGTGCGCAGATGTCGCTCACGGCGCGCAGTTCGGCTTCGTCGGGTGGGGCGGGAGGGGGCGAGGAGGGCGCGCCGGTGCCCGGAGCCGACCGCGTCTCCGCCCGGCGCCGGACTCCGCGCGCACGCTCCATGAAAAGCTCCACCGCGGGCCCGGGCCCCTCATCCGTACCGGGTGCGCCTACCCCTACGCCTACGGGAAGCGGCCTGAGGTGCAGCACCAACTCCTGGCCGAGGCCAAGCGGCTGCCGCCCCGTGGCGAGAACGCGTACGCCCGGCGCACGTTGCAGCAACGACTGCACGAGCCGCACGCACTCCTCCCGTACGGGATCGAAGTCATCCAGCACGACAAGCACCCGGCGACCCCGAAGCCGCGCAATAAGCTCCGCCTCACCGACCGGCCCCGCCGCCCCGACCCTCCGCCCACCTCCAGCAGAGACCACACCATCCCCACACCCAGCGGCCCCGGACTCCCCGCCGGGCTCTTGGTCCGGCTCTCGGCCCTGCGCGCCGCGGGGGGCTTCGCCCGGGTTTCCGGCTGGCCGTCGGCCCTGCACGTCGCGCGGGGCTTCGCCCGGTTTCCCGTCCGGCTTCCGGTTCGGCTCTCGGTCCTGCGCGTCGCGGGAGCCTTCGCCCGGTTTCTCGTACGGCTCCCGGTCCGGCTCTCCGCCCTGCACGCCGCGCGGCACCTCGTCCGGTCCACCGTCCGGCTCTCCACCGGGCTTTTCGCCCGGCACCCCGCCCGGTTTTCCGCCTGGCTCCCAACCCGGCTCTCCACCTGGCTCCCAGCCCGGCTCTCTGCCCTGCAAGCGCGGCACCTTGCCCAGTTCGCCACCCGGCACCCCGCCCGGTTCGCCACCCGGCACCCCGCCCGATTCGTCACCCGGGTCCCAGCCCTGCACTCCCCCCGGCTCCCCGTCCATCGCCTCGATCACCGCCCGTGCCACCGACTGCCCCCGCGCGGTGCCGCCGTCCCACCAGCGCACGACGATCACGCCGTCCGTCAGTTGGCTGCTCACCGCCGCCGCGGCGTGTGCCGCGAGGGCGCTCTTGCCGACTCCCGCGCCGCCCGTCACCGTCACCAGCCTGCTCCGGGCCAGCAGGCCGCGCAGTTCCGACAGTTCTTCGGCCCGGCCCAGCAGGCCACCCCCGCGCACACGCACTCGCCCTGTCATCCCCTTCATGCCCGGGCCCTTCCATGCCGCGAGCCCGTCTGCCCGCCCCACGCCACACTGCCCTGCAGAATCGTCTCTGCAATGAATTCGCCAGATCCTCTAACTCCGCGTCCCGATCTGGGTTACGGGGCGGACCACGGGGCGAAGGTCCGGGCCGCCGCTCAGGCAGATCGGCCGTCGTCGGCGTCCTGTCCCACGTGACCAAGAACGAGCAGGAGCAGCCGGCCCACCACAGGCCGGCGCCACAGGGACCGGGGCAGGAGCGGCTTTCCGCGGGGGAGACCTGGCGGGCGCTGTACCGCTACATCCGCCCGCACCGCTGGGTCGTC
>NZ_JBSGUA010000011.1:0-164148 GCF_053607685.1 Streptomyces sp. NPDC055099
CGTCTGCGCGGCCTCCGTCGAGTCCGTCCCTCTGGCGGACCGGGTCGCCTGGATGGGCGAGATCCACCCGGACGTCACGGTGGTGGGCGCCGTCGACGACACGCACATGGACGTGCATGATCCGGCGGTCTGGGACGCGCACATGACTGTCTTCAGGGCGGCCGTGCCCGAGCGCGTGGACGCGGTCTTCACGTCGGAGGCGTACGGGGAGGAGCTGGGCCGCCGCTTCGGCGCCGCCTCCGTGCTCGTCGATCCCGACCGCACCCTCTTCCCGGTCTCCGGCACCGCCGTGCGCAAGGACCCCGTCGGCTGCTGGGACTTCCTCCAGCCGCCCGTACGGGCCGGCCTCGCGCGCCGCGTCGTGGTCCTCGGCGCGGAGTCCACGGGCACCACCACCCTCGCCCGGGCGCTCGCCGCCCACTACCGGGCGCGCGGCGGGGTGTGGGCACGTACGGGGTACGTCGCCGAGTACGGGCGCGAGTACAGCGAGGACAAGCTCGCCGACCTGCGCGGACGGTGGCCCGGGGCCGCCTGGGAGGACGTCACCTTCACCACCGACGACTTCCCGCTCATCGCGAAGACCCAGAACGGCCGCGAGGAGGCCGCCGCCCGCGCCGGGTCCCCGGTGCTCTTCTGCGACACCGACTCCTTCGCCACCACCGTCTGGCACGAGCGGTACGTCGGCGGACGCAACCCCCTCGTCGAGGAGATCGCCGACCGGGTCGACCACCACCTGTGGCTGCTCACCGACCACGAGGGCGTCGCCTTCGAGGACGACGGACTGCGCGACGGCGAGGAGCTGCGCCCCTGGATGACCGACCGTTTCCGCGCCGAACTCACCCGTACCGGACGCCGGTTCATCGAGATGACCGGACCGCCCGAGGCGCGGCTCGTCGCAGCCGTCGCCGCCGTCGACGAACACCTCGCCACCGGCTGGGACTTCGCCGCACCTCTCCCGGAGAAGCGATGACCACCCCCGTCCCCGACGGCTACGACCCTCACGCCTACGCCCCGTTCGCCGTCACCGTCGACCTCGCCGTCTTCACCGTCCGCGCGGGCCGCCTGCACGTGCTGCTCGTCGAGCGCGGACAGGAGCCGTACGCCGGACGCTGGGCACTGCCCGGCGGATTCGTGCTCCCCGACGAGTCCGCCGAGACCGCGGCGGGACGCGAGCTCGCCGAGGAGACCGGCATCACCGACAGCGCCGGACTCCACCTGGAACAACTGCGCACCTACAGCGAACCGGACCGCGACCCGCGGATGCGCGTCGTCTCGGTCGCCTTCGCGGCCCTCGTCCCCGATCCGCCCGCGGTCCGCGCCGGCAGCGACGCGGCCCGCGCGGAATGGCTGCCGTACGGCACCGAGGGGTCGCTCGCCTTCGACCACGACCGGATCCTCGCCGACGCCCATGACCGCGTCTGCTCGAAGTTCGAGTACACCGGCCTCGCCACCGCCTTCTGCCCGCCCGAGTTCACCCTCGGCGAGCTGCGGCAGGTCTACGAGACGGTGTGGGGCGCCGACCTCGACCCGGCCAACTTCCGGCGCAAGGTGCTCGGCACCTCCGGCTTCGTCGAGGCGGTCCCCGGTGCCGCGCGCCTGACCGGCGGCCGGGGCAAACCTGCGGCCGTCTACCGGGCGGGCCCGGCCACCGCCCTGCACCCGCCCCTCCTGCGCCCCTCGACCGTCCCCTCGGAAGGAAAGCCCTCATGAAGCGTGCCGCCACCGGATCCCTCATAGGCCTCGCCCTGGGGGACGCGCTCGGCTTCCCGACCGAGTTCAACGACGTGCCGTCGATCCTCGCCAAGTGCGGGCCCTGGCGGGAGATGGAACTGCCCCGGCCCGCGATCGTCACGGACGACACGCAGATGACGCTGGCGCTCGGCCGAGGTCTGCGGACCGCCATGGACCGGGGACTGCTCGGGCCGAAGCGGATGGAGCGGCCGGTGCGCGAGGAGTTCGTGGAGTGGTACCAGTCGCCGGAGAACAACCGCGCGCCCGGCAACACCTGCCTCAAGGCCTGCTACCTCCTGAAGACCGGCAAGCCCTGGGAGGAGGCGAGCCAGATCCACTCCAAGGGCTGCGGCGCCAACATGCGCGTCGCGCCCATCGGGCTCGCCCCGGGCCTGAGCGACGAGCAGCGGGCGGGCGCGGCCCAGCTGCAGTCCGCGCTCACCCACGGCCACCCGACGGCCCTCGCCGCGTCCGACCTGACCGCGCACGCCGTGCGGCTGCTCGCGGAGGGCGCCGAGCCGACGGGCCTGGTCGGGCTGCTGCGCTCGTACGCCTACGAGAACCGGCAGACCTACCACGCGCGCTGGCTCGGCGAGCTGTGGACGCGGGACGACGACCCGACACCGGGGATGTTCATCGCCCGCGGCTGGGACGAGTGCCTCGCCGTCCTCGAACGCCTGGAGGCCGCGCTGAGGGACGCCAACCCGGAGACGGACCCCTGTCTGGCCACGGGCGAGGGCTGGATCGCCGAAGAGGCGCTCGCCACGGGCCTGCTGTGCTTCCTGCAGTTCGTGGACGAGCCCCTCACCGCCCTGCGCAGGGCCGCCTGCACCTCCGGCGACTCCGACTCCATCGCCTGCCTGGCCGGGGCCTTCGCGGGCGCCCACCTGGGCGCGGACGCCTGGCCCGCCGAGTGGGCCGAGCGGATCGAGTACCGGGGGGAGCTGCTGGAGCTCGGGGCGCTCTGGGACGGCGATGGCGCCCAGATCACCTAGGCCGCTGCCGCCGAAGCGCGCCGCACACGGAACAGGAAGTCCGCCACGCGCTCCCGGTCCGGCTCGGCGGGGAGCGGGGTGCGGGTGGCTGCCGCGTCGGCCTCCGCCGCGAGGCGCCGCATCCAGGACTCGACGTCCGCCCAGGACACCTCGCCGCGCTTGACCGCGAGCAGCGGCTCGCGGTCGTCGCCGACGTCGATCGTCAGCCTGCCGGTGCGCAGAAGGTCGCGGCAGCTCGTCAGAAGGCGCAGGAGATGCATGGCGTGCTTCCAGCGGGGTGCGCCGTGCAGGCGTACGTCCGCCTCCAGCTTTTTGTGCTGTCCGAGCGAGTAGCCCACGAAGGTGGTGTGGGCCTGACGGGACAGGAACGCGTCGCGCAGGTCCAGGAGCTCGCGGCCGGTGTCCGTCACGTGCTCCACGAGGGGGGAGTGCAGGCACTCCAGGACGTTCGGGTTGGCGCGCAGGGCCAGCTCGCAGAAGCGCTCCAGCTCCCAGCTGAACTGCTCCGGCGCCGGGCCGTCCACGTGCGTGGGCGGCTTCTCGAAGTGCCAGAAGAGCGGCGTGGGGGCCAGGAAGACGCCCCTGCGGTCGGTGTCACTGCCGTCCGTGGCCAGGCCGAAGGCGCGCGAGCCCATCACGCAGGCGTAGACGGTGTGGTCGCGTACGAGGTCCAGGTCGGTGTCCGTGGGGCGGTGCATGCCGGGAGCGTACGGCCACCGGCTAGCCGCGCGTGATCGAATTTCCGGTGACCTTGATGGTCTCCGGGGCGAGCGGGCGTGGCGCAGGGCCGCCCGCCACCGAGGCGTCCGCCACGCGGTACTTGCTGCCGTGGCAGGCACAGTTGATCGTGCCGTCCGCGACGTCGCTGACCGTGCAGCCCGAGTGCGTGCAGACCGCGGAGAAGGCCTTGAAGTCGCCCTCCTCGGGCTGGGTCACGACGATCTTCTCGTCCTTGAGCACCTTGCCGCCGCCGACCGGGATGTCGGAGGTCTTGGCCAACTCCTCCGCCTTGGGCGGGGGCTCGTCCTTCCCGTCCTTCCCGCCGGACTTCGAGGGCCCGGCAGAGGTGGCCTCCGCCTCCGACTTCGGCGGCTCCGGCTCCGCGCCCTCGTCCCCGTACTTGCTGCACCCGGCGGTCAGCGCGACCACGCCGCCCGCGGCGAGGACGGTGCGCCGTGACGGCGCTGCGCCGCTCATGTCGTCACCCCGAACGTACGGAAGAACCACAGGGCCGACGTCCACCAGACCACCGTGAGGACCACGAACACCAGACCGCCGATCACCGGAAGCAGCCAGCCCGGCAGCTTCTCCGAGCGCAGCAGCAGCATCTTGGCGCTGAACGCCCCGAAGAAGAAGCAGCCGAGCAGCGAGTGCCACATCACCCGCGACGAGTACGTCTGGTAGCCCAGGGCGTAGAGGCAGTGGACCGCCACCGGGACCGACACCAGGAACGCGATCCGCCCCGACCAGCGGTGCAGCGCCGACGACCAGGACGGCCCCGGCAGGCGCCCGTACACCATGAGCGCCGAGACGACCTGGACCAGCGCGAAGGCGAACGCCGTCGTGCCGAGCCAGGCCTTGACCGCGCTCGTGCTGCTGAACCCGGCCAGGTTGAAGGCGGTGCCCTCGGGGTCGTGCGACTTGCCGTACACCCCGAGGCCGACCGCGACCGCCCCGGCGACCAGGGCGGGGACGAGATAGCGCGCCGGGTGCGGGCGGCGGTGCTCACCCGCTCCCGGGGGCGGGCCGAAGCCGCCCTGGGTCGCGGCGTTCGGATCGACGCTCATGGTGGCTCCTGTGCTGGTCAGGGCTCGACGGGGCGGGCGGTGAGACGGTCGCCGTCGACCACGACGACGCCGGTCTCCGGGTCGAGGCGCGGGGCCGGCCGCGGCGTTCCGTCGCGCTTGACGATGCCGACCTGCCGTCCGTCGGGCAGGACGATCCAGCCGCCGTCGATCTCGGCGCCGCGCACCTCGGTGGTCGCGCGGTACAGACCGGACGGCTTCTTCGCCCTGGCGGCGGTGAAGTCCCGTGGCTGGTCGCCGACCTCGACCGTGCCGGTGACCGCGTTGCCGGCGAGCGTGCCCTCCAGCTTCGCGCCCTTCTTGCCGGTCAGGCGCATGGAGCCGTCGTCCTCGACGTTCCCCTTCAGCCAGGACTCCGCGTCGCGGCCGTTGCAGTAGTACGCGATGGCCTTGTCGTCACGGATCGAGATGGAGATCGCGGCGGCGTCGTCGGCCGTGCGGCCCGCGTACTCGGACTTGCCGGCCGGCTTCTTCGCGGGACTCTTCGACGGGCTGTTCGACGGACTTTTGGTGGGCGCGGGCGTGCTCTTGGTGGGCTTCGCGGAGGTGGGCGCGGGTGATGCCGCGCCGCCGGGCGAGTCCCCTCCGTACGACGAGTTGCCCGTCCCGGTCGTCGCGTTGAGCGACAGCATGAACAGGGCGAGCAGCAGCCCCCCGAGAAGCGTGTAGAGCGGTCCTGAGCGCTTCATGCGGCCTCCCCCGAGGCGTGGGCCTTGCCGGCCCCTCCATGCAAGCGGACCGTGCCCCCCGGCGTCCATAGTTGAACGGCCACCAATCGGGCCAAGTGGCGACAGGGGGCGATTCGGGTGACATTGACATGGTCTGAGGCGCGCGGCGTCCGTCTCGGCAGACGGGCGCCGCGCACCCGCCCCCCGGGCGCTGACTACCCTTGGTCCGCACAGCAGTCAGAGACACGCGAGCGAGGAGCAGCACAGTGGCGGTACGAGCGGTCCGGGGCGCCGTCCAACTGGAGCGGGACGCGGCCGACCACATGGACGAGCAGGTCAGCGAGCTGCTCACCGCCATCCTCGAGCGGAACGAGCTGACGCGGGACGACCTGATCAGCATCTGGTTCACCGCGACGCCCGACCTGCACAGCGACTTCCCCGCGGCGGCGGCCCGCAAGCTCGGCATCGTGGACGTCCCGCTGATCTGCGCGCAGGAGCTGCAAATCGACGGCGCCATGCCCCGGGTCGTCCGTGTCCTCGCGCACATAGAGTCCCCCAAGCCCCGCGCCGAGATCACGCACGTGTACCTCGGCGCCGCGGCCACCCTGCGCAAGGACATCGCCCAGTGAGAACCGCCCTCGTCATCGGCACCGGCCTGATCGGCACCTCCGCCGCCCTGGCCCTCGCGTCGCGCGGCGTGACCGTGCACCTCGCC
Source organism: Streptomyces sp. NPDC055099 (assembly GCF_053607685.1). NCBI lineage: Bacteria > Bacillati > Actinomycetota > Actinomycetes > Kitasatosporales > Streptomycetaceae > Streptomyces > Streptomyces sp. NPDC055099. The sequence goes on from NZ_JBSGUA010000011.1 coordinate 5,915, forward strand.
GACCACGACCCCGGTCAGGCCCGCACGGCGGCCGCGCTCGGCGCCGGGACCGACGAAGCACCCGAGGGGCGGGTCGACCTGTGCGTCGTCGCCGTGCCGCCCGCGCACGTCGCCGCCACGCTGGCCGACGTCATGCGGCGCGACGCGGCCCGCGGCTACCTCGACGTGGCGAGCGTCAAGGGCGGCCCGCGCCGTGAGCTCGAAGCGCTCGGCGTCGACCTCACCCCGTACATCGGCACGCACCCCATGTCGGGGCGCGAGCGCAGCGGCCCGCTCGCCGGGACCGCCGACCTCTTCGAGGGACGGCCCTGGGTCCTCACGCCCACCCGCGACACCGACACCGAGGTCCTCAACCTCGCCCTGGAACTCGTTGCCCTCTGCCGTGCCGTGCCGGTCGTCATGGACGCCGACGCGCACGACCGCGCGGTCGCGCTCGTCTCGCACATGCCCCACCTGGTCTCCAGCATGGTCGCCGCCCGTCTGGAGAACGCCGAGGAGACGGCGGTGCGCCTGTGCGGCCAGGGCATCCGTGACGTCACGCGCATCGCCGCGTCGGACCCGCGGATGTGGATCGACATCCTGTCGGCCAACCCGGGGCCCGTCGCCGATCTGCTGTCCGCCGTCGCCACCGATCTCGACGAGACGGTGACGGCGCTGCGGGCGCTCCAGTCGGCGGACGACGCGAAGCGGCGCGAGGGCGCCGCGGGCGTCGAGAGCGTCCTGCGGCGCGGGAACGCCGGACAGGTCCGGGTGCCCGGCAAGCACGGGGCGGCGCCCACCGCGTACGAGGTCGTCGCGGTGCTCATCAACGACCAGCCGGGACAGCTGGCCAGGATCTTCGCCGACGCCGAGCGGGCCGGGGTGAACATCGAGGACGTCCGCATCGAGCACGCCACCGGGCAGCAGGCGGGCCATGTGCAGCTCCTCGTCGAGCCGAAGGCCGTGCCGGTGCTCGCGGCGGCCCTGCGGGAGCGGGGCTGGGCGATCCGGCAGTGAAGGCCCGGGGCATCCGGCAGTAAGAGGTGCGCGCGGGAGCCAGTAACCTTGTGCGGGGCGTGTCCGCGCCCCGCTACCCCGTCCCCGCGTCCTGAGAGAGGTTTCGCACCCCGTGGAAACCGTGGAAACCGCCGGTCCGGCGCCCGCAGCAGTGATCGTCGCCATCGACGGGCCCTCCGGCACGGGCAAGTCGAGCACCTCGAAGGCCGTCGCGGCCCAGCTCGCCCTGAGCTACCTGGACACCGGCGCGCAGTACCGCGCGATCACGTGGTGGATGGTGCACAACGGCATCGACCTGACGGACCCGACCGCCATCGCCGCGGTCGCGGGCAAGCCCGAGATCATCTCCGGCACCGACCCGCTCGCCCCGACCATCACGGTCGACGGCACGGACGTCGCGGGGCCGATCCGCACCACCGAGGTCACCTCCAAGGTCAGCGCCGTCAGCGCCGTCCCCGAGGTGCGCGCCCGCATCACGGAGCTGCAGCGCACCATCGCCGCCTCCGCCGAGAAGGGCATCGTCGTCGAGGGGCGTGACATCGGTACGACCGTCCTGCCCGACGCCGACCTGAAGATCTTCCTCACGGCCTCGCCCGAGGCCCGCGCCGCCCGCCGCAGCGGCGAGCTCAAGGGCGCCGACGTCGCCGCGACGCGTGAGGCGCTCATCAAGCGGGACGCGGCCGACTCCAGCCGCAAGACGTCGCCGCTCGCCAAGGCGGGCGACGCCGTCGAGGTGGACACCACCGAGCTCACGCTGCAGCAGGTCATCGAGTGCGTCGTCACCCTCGTCGAGGAGAAGCGGGCGGCGAAGTGACCGCGGCGCCGTCTCAGCGGGGTGCGGAGGTCGGCCGCCGCATCGGCGTCGGCCTCATGTACGGCCTGTGGAAGCCCCGCGTCCTCGGCGCCTGGAAGGTCCCAGTGACCGGCCCGGTGATCCTGGCCGTCAACCACTCCCACAACGTCGACGGCCCGATGGTGATGGGCACGGCGCCCAGGCCGACGCACTTCCTCATCAAGAAGGAAGCCTTCATAGGCCCCCTGGACCGCTTCCTGCGCGGCATCGGGCAGGTGAAGGTGGACCGTGAGATCGCCGACCGCACGGCGATCACCCAGGCCCTCGGCGTCCTCGACGACGGCGGCGTCCTCGGGATCTTCCCCGAGGGCACACGCGGCGAGGGCGACTTCGCCTCACTGCGCGCCGGCCTCGCGTACTTCGCCGTACGCAGCGGGGCGCCGATCGTCCCGGTGGCGGTGCTGGGAAGCACGGAGAAGCGCGGACGGTTGTGGAAGGGGCTGCCCCCGCTGCGGAGCAGGGTCGACGTCATCTTCGGCGACCCCTTCGAGGCGGGCGACGACAGCGGTCGGCGTACGCGCAAGGCCCTCGACGAGGCGACCGTGCGCATCCAGGAGCGGCTCACCGCCCACCTGGCCGACGCCAGGCGCCTGACCGGGCGCTGAGCGAGACTTTCAGTAGTGGATGGTCGCGAGACGGTCCACCGATCACGAATACGACAGAGGTACGGACTTCATGAACGACCAGATCCAGCCCGAAGGCTCGGCTGAACACGAGCACGGGGCGCTTGGCGACGCCGAGTACGCGGAGTTCATGGAGCTCGCCGCGGAGGAGGGCTTCGACGTCGAGGACGTCGAAGGCGCGATCGACGCGGCGGGCCACGGCCCGCTGCCCGCCCTCGCGGTGGTCGGCCGCCCGAACGTCGGCAAGTCGACCCTCGTCAACCGCATCATCGGCCGCCGCGAGGCCGTCGTCGAGGACCGCCCCGGCGTGACCCGCGACCGCGTGACGTACGAGGCGGAGTGGGCGGGCCGCCGCTTCAAGCTCGTCGACACCGGCGGCTGGGAGCAGGACGTCCTCGGCATCGACGCGTCCGTGGCCGCCCAGGCGGAGTACGCGATCGAGGCCGCCGACGCGGTCGTCTTCGTCGTGGACGCCACCGTCGGCGCCACCGACACCGACGAAGCCGTCGTGCGCCTCCTGCGCAAGTCCGGCAAGCCCGTCGTCCTGTGCGCCAACAAGGTCGACGGACCCTCCGGCGAGGCCGACGCCACCGCCCTGTGGGCGCTCGGCCTCGGCGAGCCGTACCCCGTCTCCGCGCTGCACGGCCGCGGCACCGGCGACATGCTGGACGCCGTCCTGGAAGCCCTTCCCGAGGCGCCCGAGCAGTCCTTCGGCGGCGGCATCGGCGGCCCGCGGCGCATCGCGCTCATCGGCCGCCCGAACGTCGGCAAGTCGTCGCTGCTCAACAAGGTGGCGAACGAGAACCGCGTGGTCGTCAACGAGCTCGCGGGCACCACCCGTGACCCGGTCGACGAGCTCATCGAACTCGGCGGCGTCGTCTGGAAGTTCGTGGACACCGCGGGCATCCGCAAGCGCGTCCACCTCCAGCAGGGCGCCGACTACTACGCCTCCCTGCGCACGGCGGCCGCCGTCGAGAAGGCGGAGGTCGCGGTCATCCTGATCGACGCCAGCGAGTCGATCAGCGTCCAGGACCAGCGCATCGTGACGATGGCCGTCGAGGCGGGCCGCGCCATCGTCGTCGCGTACAACAAGTGGGACACCCTCGACGAGGAGCGCCGCTACTACCTGGAGCGGGAGATCGAGACCGAGCTCCTCCAGGTCGCGTGGGCCCCCCGGGTCAACGTCTCCGCCGAGACCGGCCGCCACATGGAGAAGCTCGTCCCGGCGATCGAGACGGCCCTCGCGGGCTGGGAGACGCGCGTCCCGACGGGCCGCCTCAACGCCTTCCTCGGTGAGCTCGTGGCCTCCCACCCGCACCCGATCCGCGGCGGCAAGCAGCCCCGCATCCTCTTCGGCACGCAGGCGGGCACGAAGCCGCCGCGGTTCGTGCTGTTCTCCTCCGGCTTCATCGAGCACGGCTACCGCCGCTTCGTGGAGCGCAGGCTCCGTGAGGAGTTCGGCTTCGAGGGCACGCCGATCCACATCTCGGTGCGCGTGCGCGAGAAGCGCGGCCGCAAGAAGTAGGCACGGATGGACCAATGGGCCGGGCCCCGCCTTCGAGGAGAAGGCGGGGCCCGGCCCATTGGCGGTGATGCGGGCTGCTCAGAGCCCCCGGCGCGGCCCCGGCGGCAGCGCCGCGGGGAACTGCTGGTGCACCGTGCCGTGCTGCTCGTGACCGTGACGGGACACGTGAAGCTGGCTGAAGGTGTTGTTCCGGGGGTCGTGCCGGTCACCGGCACGGTGCATGCCGTACGACATGCCGCCGAACGACGTGAAGCCCAGGTCCTCCTCGCCGGTCCGGTCTCCCGGAAGGGCCTTGAACGACCTGCGGTACTCCGAGTAGAGCGCGTCGTAGATCGGTGTGGCCGAGTACTCGCCCCCCGTGTCCTGCGGCGCCGAACGCATCGACGGGATGGGGGTCTGGTACGCCGGCCGTGGGCGGGAGGGGTCGTATGTGTGCACGTATGTGCCAACGACCCCGTGCTCGTACGGATGCGGGGGCCGCGCCGCTTTCACGGGGCGCCGGGAGCGTGCCCGGCGCGCTCGTGCCCCGGTTCGGGGTGCCGGCGCGGCCCGCACGGGCTCAGGTGCCCGCGAGCGGCATCGCGGCCGCGACCAGACGCCCGTGCGTCGCCGCCTTGTCCAGGGCGCCGCGCAGCAGGTCCTCGCGGGGCTGGCGGCCGATGGAGCCGACCGGCGCCGCGAACAGGAGCACCGACTGCAGCTTGTTCGCCGCGGACCGCCACGCGTCGGTGACCTGGAGCGGGTGGTGGGCCTGCCACCAGGCGACGGGGGCGCCGCCGCCCGCGGCCGGCTGGAGCACCGCGTGCAGCTGGCCCGCGGCGAGCAGCACCGACCAGCCGTGCAGCACGGGGGGCACGTCGTCCAGCGAGGCCGCCGGGGTGAACCCCTGCTCGACCAGGAGCTGCAGGAAGTCGTCGCCGCCGCCGGGCGCGGACCCCGGGCGGGCGATGGCGCCGGTCGGCTCGACGACGAGGGCGGGATACAGCTCGCCGTCGATGAGGACGAGACCGCTGGTCACGCCGAGGACCGCCTGGTCGGGCACTCCTTCGGCGGGGCCGGGTCCCGCGACACCGGCGAGGCCGGTGCCCTCCTCACCGGTGATCGAGCGCACGGCACCCTGCAACTGCTCCTCGGAGACCTGGACGATCTGGGAGGGCAGGCAGGTGGCGTGCGCGAAGGCGAGTACGGCGGTCTCGTCGCCGATGAACAGGACGGTGCTGGTGCGTTCCTGCTCCGTGTCGCCCGGGGTCCGGCAGGACGTGCAGTCGTAACTGCCCGGGGCGTTCTCTCCGGCGAGCAGCCGGTCTGCTTCTTCGTCGCCGATCTCGGCGCGTACGTCGTCGCCGACGTCGAGCATGCGCGGCACGGGGGGCTCCTCGGAATCGTTGCGTGCGGACCGGGGGTGCCCGGCTCATAAGAAGACAACGGGCGATCAGTGGCGCAAGTCACGCGCGAAGGCGAACGGAATCGAACCATCCGCAGCGGAGGGTGAATCGCCCGACGGAATCCGTCACTCCGCGCCAACATCTGCCGCGTACAGGCAAGTTGTGCCGGTGAGCTGGGTCACAGATCGTCATGCTGACAGGTCGACAAATCGTGAAATCAGTGAATTAAGCGGCTGGCTTGAATTCGCCGATACTCCGGGTAACGGCCAACTGGCCTGGAATGACAAGGAGTTGGTTGATATCGGGGCGAGGAGGCGCCTAGATTCCACCGCCGTGTGCAGCGAGCACCGCTCGGGTACGTCCGCCGGCCGCACCAGGCAGCCAGCTCAAGCACCACGGCACGAACGTGCCGAACTCCGGCGGACGGGGTGGACGGGCCTCCGGCGCCAGATGCGCGCGGAGGTCCGGGCCACCTGGGGGACCCCGGGTCCTTCGAGAGGGATATTCATGTCCGCACGTCCCAAGTGCGTTCGCAGGACAGCAGTGATCGGCGGAGCGGCGTTGCTCGCCCCGCTGGGACTGCTCACCGCCACCGGCCAGGCCGCAGCGGCGGACAGCGGAGTGTGGGATCGCATCGCTCAGTGCGAGAGCGGCGGAAACTGGAGCATCAACACCGGGAACGGCTACTACGGAGGGCTGCAGTTCTCCGCGTCCACCTGGCGGGCGTACGGCGGAGGCGCCTACGCGGCGACCGCCGACAAGGCGTCCAAGGCGCAGCAGATCGCTGTCGCCACGAAGGTCCAGCGGGCCCAGGGGTGGGGCGCTTGGCCCAGTTGCTCGGCGCGGGCGGGTGCGTCCGGCAGCGCGCCGGGGGCGGCGGCCGCTCCGGCGGCCCCCAAGGCGGCCAAGGCTCCGCAGGCCCCCAAGGCGGCCGAGCAGCCCGCGAAGCCGCAGAACCGTACGCCGAGTCATGTCGGCCGGGGATCCGGACGCGGTGACTACACCGTTCGGCAGGGGGACACCCTCAGCCGGATCGCGGCCGCGCACGGCGTGAGCTGGCAGAAGGTGTACTCCGCCAACAAGGCGGTCATCGGCGGGAATCCGAACGTGATCCTGCCCGGGCAGCGGCTCGACCTCTGAGTTCCGCCCCTCCCGGGGCGTGGTCCCGCCCGGTCGTCCGACCGGGTGGGGCCTCGCCTGTGGCGGCGCGGCACGGCTTCTCGCCGCGGTGGCGCTGCCTAGCTTGGGCGGATGTACCCGATGCCGATCAAGAGTCTTCGGTCGCTGTGGCCCGCTGGTCTGGTCATCGCCGCTGTCACCTCACTGCTGCTGCCCGCGCCCGCGACCGCGCAGGCCGCTCCGGCTCCGGCCGCGCCCCTGCCGGGGCCCAGGGCCGCCGCCGAGGCGCTCGAATGCTCCCGGACCAAGGGCCCCTGGAACTGCCTCGCACACTGCGAGAGCACCGGCCGGTGGCATGTGAACACCGGGAACGGCTTCTACGGAGGGCTGCAGTTCCGGCAGTCCACCTGGGAGGAGCACGGCGGGCTCAAGTACGCGCCGCGTGCCGATCTCGCCACCAAGAAGGAGCAGATCAAGGTCGCCGAGGCCGTGGTGCGCAACCAGGGGTGGAATGCCTGGCCCGTCTGCTCCAAGAAGATCCCCAAGGAGGTCCGGGACGGCTACTTCGCCGTGCACGTCGTGAAGGCGGGGGAGACGCTGAGCTCCATCGCGCGGCGGTACGAGGTGCGGGGCGGCTGGCAAGCCCTGTATCAAGCCAACCGCAAGGTGGTGGGCAGCGAGCCGGACAGGCTGGGCGTCGGTACCAGGCTGGTCATCCCGGGGAAGTCCCCGGCGAAGCCGAAGCCTGGGGGGACCGCGAAGCCCGGGGGGCCGGCGAAGCCTTCGAAGCCTGCCGAGCCGACGAAGCCGGCCGGGTCGAGCAAGCCTTCGAAGACTGCCGAGCCTTCGAAGACCCCCAAGCCTTCAGGGACTCCCGAGCCCTCGGAGACGCCCAAGCCCTCAGAGACCCCCCAGCCCTCAGAGACCCCCAAGGCCTCAGAGACCCCCAAGGCCTCGGAACCCCCCAAGTCCACGGGGGCTTCGGAGCCCGAGCCTGCCGCGAGCCCTGAGCCCGTCAGGACCGCCTCCGGCGGCTGAGTTCGGTTGCCTCGCCGCTGAACACGACCTCGCCACGGCGTAGTTCGTGCACCACCACTGCCGTCCGTCCCGCGTGTCCGCGCAGGCCGGGCGGCAGGCGTTGTTCGGCGGTCAGGACGCAGGCGTGCGCGCTCAGGCCCACCAGGAGGTCGTACGTACGTGACGCGACGGAGGGGGACATCCCCTGGGTGGGTTCGTCGATGAGGATGATCCGGGCGTGGGGCTTCAGGAGGGCGCGGGAGAGCGCCAGCATGCGTTGCTCGCCGCCGGAGAGGGTGCCCGCGCGGCGGGAGAGGAGAGGGCGCAGCTCCGGGTACGCGTCCAGGGCCGGGGTGAGGTCGGGGGCGGCCTCGGGGCCCGCCAGGCCGAGGTTCTCGGAGACCGTGAGGTGGCTGAACACGGCTGGTCCGTCCGGTACGAAGCACAGGCCCCGCGTCGCGCGTTCGTGAGCGGTGAGCCGGGTGACGTCGGCTCCGTCCCAGGTGACGGCCCCGGCGGTGAGGCGCGCGGTGCCTGCCAGGGCCCGCAACGCCGTGGTGCGGCCCGAGCCGTTGCGGCCCAGGAGGACGGTGAGGCCGGGGGCGGGGGCGGCGAGGGTCACGCCGTGCAGTGCTTCGAGGGGGCCGTAGCGGACCCGGGCCGTGTGGAGTTCGATGCCGTTTCTCATGGGGCCGCCCTGTGGAGGACTTCGGCCGGGGGGCCTGAGGTGACGATGCGGCCTGCCGCCATGACGTGCACGGTGTCGGCCAGGTCCGCGATGAGGTCGAGGTCGTGTTCGACCACGAGGAGGGCCATGCCGTCGGCGGCCAGGGCGCGCAGTACGCGGACCAGCGCGGCCACCTCGGCGGTGTCCAGGCCCGCTGCCGGTTCGTCCAGGAGGAGGGTGTGGGGGCGGCCTGCGAGGGCTCGGGCCAGTTCCACGCGCCTGAGGGTGCCGGTGGGGAGGTCCGCGGCGGGGTGGTGACGGGTCGTGGGGTAGTGGAGGGCGAGGAGGCGCAGGGCTTGGGCGGTGGCGGCGGTGTTGGTCCGGGGGTACGGGAAACTCTGCTGATCCGCTCCGACTTGGACGTTCTCCGCGATGGTCAGGGACGGGAACACAGCCACCTGCTGGAACGTGCGGGCCAGGCCAAGGCGGGTCCGGGTGTGGGCGGGGGCACGGGTGATGTCCCGGCCCGCGAAGGTGATGCGGCCCGCGGCGGGGCGAAGGGTGCCGGCCAGGCAATGGAAGAGGGTGCTCTTACCTGCGCCGTTGGGCCCGACAACGGCGGTGATGTGACCCGGGGGCACGGAGAGGGACACACCGCCGAGGGCGGTGAAGCCGTCGTCGTAGGTGGCGGTGATGTGGTGGGCGGTGAGGGCGCGCTGCGGGCGTGGGCTTCCGTGACGGGTCCGGCTGGGGCGCGGGGCGGCCTCGGATCGCCCGCCCCCGCCGTCCGAAGGCGAACGCGCGGCTGCCGCGGCTCCGAAGCCCCGCGAACCACGCTCGGGACGAACCTCCGCAACCGCCTCCTCCGACGAAAGAGGCGTCTGCGCCCTGGCGCCACCTTCCGCGGCTCCGGGGACGCTCTGACGGCTCGCCTGCTCACCGTGGGGCGACCGCTCGGACGGTCGGGTGAGGGCTTTCCGCCAGGGGAGCCGTTGGGTGAGGCCGGCCAGTGCCCCGCTGGGGGCCGATCTCAGTGGGTGGGGGATGGGTTGCTGTTTGTTGCGGGGGGATTGGGTGAGGGCGGGGGGAGTTGGGGGCAGGGTCGTTCGGGTTTGGTGGCCCAAGGGGGTCAGTGTGGGGCGGCGGGACAGGCGGGCGGTGAGGGAACGCAGCGCTTCGTAGGGGCCGCCGGGGAAGCGGCCCGTCAGGACCGCGAGGACGCCGATCAGGGCGGCGGCCACACCGCCCCGCGTCCCCGCGTCCAGGCCCACCAGAAGCGCCGCCGCCAGCAGGGCCCCGAGGAGGCTGTCGGCGCCCAGGACCACCACCGCCGCGAACCACAGGAGCCCCCGCACGGGGTCGTACGCGGCGGGGTCGAAGGCCCGTAACCCCATGCCCAGCATCCCGCCCCCCAGCGCGGCGAGACCCGCGCCGGTCACGAACGCCGTGAGCTTCAGGCCCCGTACCGGCACCCCCGCGGCCGACGCCCCCGCCTCGTGATCCCGCATCGCGGCGAGGGCGCGCCCCATGCGGCCCCGGCGCATCCCGGCCGCGAAGAGCAACGCCGCGGCAAGGAGGAGCAGTTCCAGGACGTAGTACGCGCGGTCGCTGACGAAACCCGCCGGGCGGTCCAGGGCGAGGCCCGACGTCGCGTACGGCTGGGCGAACACGAAGCGGCTGACGCCCACGCCGACCGCGAACGTCGCCAGGGCGAGCGCGAGGCCCCGGCGGCTGATCGCGGGCCAGCCGGTGAGGAGGCCGAGGGGGGCCACCAGGAGGACGGCCACGGCCAGGGCGGGGAGGTGGGGGAGTTCGGGCAGGCCCGGGAAGCGGCCCGCAGTGAGGAGCGCCGTGAAGAGCGCGCCCAGACCGGCGTACGCCGCCTGGCCCAGGGAGATCTGGCCGCCCCTGCCGGTGACGACCACCAGGGAGAGGAGCACGACGGCGAGCGCCGGCACCTGCACGGACGTCGTCAGGTCCGAGCCCGCGAAGCCCAGGGGGATGAGGAAGAGGACCGCGGCCACGATCCACGCGCCCGGCGGCGTGGGAACGCGCGCCGTAGCCGTGCGGGGAAGCGTGCTGTGCGAGCCGACGCCCGGAAGCACGAGGGCCGCGACGAGGAGAGCGACGACGAAGAGGTTCGCTCCCAGGGACTGCAGGAGGGGCTCCGCCCAGCCCGACGGGTGCAGGCGGGTCAACTGGCTCTGCGCCACGCCGAGTCCGAGGGCCACCGTGACCGCGACGGACAGGCTCCGCATACGGGCCGCCACCGCCACCGCCACCACTTCCATCACGAGCAGCGGCATGCCGTAGGGGTCGAGGCGTACGAAGGGGGCCAGCAGCACGCCGGTGAGCCCCGCCGTGAAGGCGCCGAACGCCCAGCCCGCCGACGCCACCCGGTCCGCGTCGATGCCGCTGAGGACGGCGAGGGGGCGGTTGTCGACCACCGCCCGCAGCTCGCTGCCGAAGCGGGTCCAGCGGGTCACCGCCCAGACCGAGGCAGCGAGCGCCACCGTCACCGCCAACTGCACCCAGGGGTCCCCCGGCACGAGGGTCGGCGCGTCCGCCTTCGCTCCCGGCCCCCAGACCAGCGCGGCGCCCCCGACCAGCAGGACGAAGACGCCGATGGACGCCACCAGGGTCTGGGCCGGGTCGCTGCCCAGGATCGACAGGGGGCGGAAGACCGCCTTCTCCAGGAGCAGGCCGATGGCCGGGGCGATCAGGAGGAGCGTGACCGCGGCGGCCAGGGGCAGCGGCCAGTCCCACTCCACCGTCAACTGGCGCAGGACGTACGCGCAGAGCATCGCCATCGCGCCGTGGGCGAAGTTGAGGACGCCGGTCGCGCGGTACGTGACGATCAGGCCGATGCCGGTGAGTGCCGCGGCGCTGCCGACCGCGAGCCCGGCCAGCGTCAGGTCGTAGCTCAGGGAGGCCACCGGATCATCGCTCCGGAGACGGGGGAGACGGGGGAGACGGGGGAGACGCGGGAGGCGGGGGAGACGGCGTGATCGGGGTCGGCCGCGGTTCGCAGATGGGGCACGGGCTCAGGTCGCCGGTCGCGAGGATGTGGGCGTCCGCGGGGACCGCTTCCGGCTTCTCCGCCACCAGGGGGCAGTCCGCGCGGTGCCAGAGCGTGCCGCCGGGGATCATCAGGAGGTCGCCGCTGCTCGCCACCGGGGCCGCTCGCTCCGTCGTGGCGGCGGACGAACCCGCCGTCACCAGGAGCTCGTACAGTTCCTCGACGCGGGCCTTGGCCAGCGTGCTTCTGCCGTGCGCGAAGAGCACCGCCCCGGCGACGATCAGCGCCGCGCCGGGCACGGTGCACGACGCGAGATACGGGAGCTGCCGCTCGGCGAAGCGTTCGCCGGACGTTCCGTACCAGCCGACCACGCACAGCACCGCGCCCGCGGCGAGGGCGGCGAAGGCGACCCAGAGGACGGGGCGCACGGCACGGAGCCGGGCCGAACGGTCTGTCTGATCCGGTTGAGCCGCCCGCATCTGCGCCCCCTGGGACACGTTCGTAGCGTCGGTGGGCTGTCCATGTCAGCCGATGGCTTGCACTATGCCTTCTGCAAGCTGACCCTGAAAGCTCCGGGCCCGGGCGGCCCGGACCGACACCGGTGGTGAGCCAGATGGTTTTCTGGACCAGCCCCAAGCGGGGGAGCGATCTCAGGCGGGGAAGGGTGCGGAGCGCGGCCCTCGCGGCAGCCGCGGTCCTGCTGCTCGCGCCGGCCGCCGTGGCATGCGGTGACGACAGCGGCGGGGGCGGCGACAGCGATCCGCCCGAGCCGTCCACGGACCGGACGAGCCAGGAGGCCTCTTCACCGGCGCCCGAAGAGGACGAAACCGAGGAGCCCGCGGAGGACGAGCCCGCCGATCCGGCGGCGGCCGAGAAGGAGGTCAAGGAGAACTTCGAGAAGTTCTTCGACCCTGCCGTCCCCCTGAAGGAGAAGGAGGCCGTCCTGGAGGACGGGGCGAAGATGCGGGGCGTCCTGGAGAGCTTCAACGGCGACGAGCGCGGCAAGCAGGTCAGCGCCGACGTCAACAAGGTCGAGTTCAGCTCGGCGACCGAGGCGGACGTGACGTACGCCCTGACCCTGAAGGGTGCCACCGCGCTGCCCGACGCCTCGGGCACCTCCGTCAACCAGGACGACACCTGGAAGGTGTCGGTCAAGACTCTGTGCGCCCTGGTGAAGCTGAGCGGCAATGAGTCGCCCGGCCCGGGTTGTTGAGGCGCTGGCCGTAGCCGCGCTGCTCGTGGCGGTGGCGGGGTGCGGCAGCCGGCTCCCCGAGAGCGACTTCGAGGGCAGGAGCACGGCGCCCGCCCCGCCGGGGGCGCCGGTCCGGGTCGGCATCATCACCAGCGCGACGAGCCCGGTCGGCGGCTCCGCCTTCACCGGGCCCCGGGACGGGGCCAAGGCGTACTTCGAGCGGCTGAACGCGCGGGGCGGGATCGACGGACGCAAGGTCGAGGTGCGCACGTGCGACGACGGCGGCAGCGGCGTCGGCAACAACGAGTGCGTGGACAAACTGGTCGAGGAGGAGCGTGTCGTCGCGCTCGTCGCCACCAGCTCCCTCGACTACGCGGGCGCCTCGCGCGTCTCCCGCGCGCGCGTGCCCGACGTCGGGGGCCAGCCGATCGGGTCCGCGTACGACACCTATCCGCATCTGTACGGGATCTACGGCAGCCTCGCCCCGCGCGACGGGAAGCCCGGCTGGGGCGGCAAGCTGATCGGCGGGACCGAGGTCTACCGCTACTTCAAGCGGGAGCAGGGGGCGCGGACGGCCGCCGTCGTCTCCTACAACCAGGCCGCCTCCGCCGCGTACGCCCGGCTCGTCACCCGGGGCCTGAAGGCCGAGGGCTACAAGGTGGTCACCGAGCAGGTCGACTTCGCGCTGCCCAACTTCCGCGCGGCGGCGGCCGATCTGAAGGAGCAGGGCGCCGACCTCGTCTTCGACGCCATGGACACGCACGGCAACGCCCAGCTGTGCGAGGCGATGGACGACGTGGGCGCCGACGTCACCGCCAAGGTCACCAACGTCCAGAACTGGACCTCGGCCGTCGCCGACGACTACAAGGACGCCCCGCGCTGCCGCAACGCCCTGTGGGCCACCGGCGCGAGCCGGAACTACGAGGAAACCGGCCAACCTGCCGTACGGGAGTTCCGCGACGCCATGAAGGGGCACAAGGATCTGTCGCAGTGGCAACTGGAGGGGTGGGCGGCAGCCATGTGGTTCACGGACGCGGCGAAGTCGTGCCGGGGCGACGTCACGCGCGCATGTGTCGACCGCTTCATGAACCGCGGCGAGTCCTACACGGCGCGTGGGCTGCTGCTCCCGGTGAGGTACGAGGAGCGGGCGCGGCCGCCCGACACCCGTAGGACGTGTGTGTCGGTGGCCCGCTGGAAGGACGGTGAGGGCTGGGTCACACAGGGAGACATGGACGACAACTGCTTCGACGTGCCGCAGCTCTCCTACCAGCCATGATGCGTGTACCTAGCAGGAGAGTTCCCGAAAGCGGATACCGATGGCACAACTGTTCAAGAACAAGATGATGATGAAACCCAACCCTGTGGCCGTAATCCCCGTCTAACCCTGCGGTAGGCGGACGAGAAGGACTGTCCGCGGGGAAGCGTGGGATACGGGGACGCATGCACATCTCTTTCCTGATTCACAACGCGTACGGCATCGGCGGGACGATCCGGACGACGTACAACTTGGCGAACACACTCGCCGAGCAACACGACGTCGAGATCGTCTCCGTCTTCCGGCACCGCGACGAACCCGTGTTCGCGCCCGACTCCCGCGTCAGGCTCAGCCACCTCGTCGACATGCGCAAGGAAAGCCCCGGCTACGAGGGGGAGGCCGCCGACGCCCTGCGGCCCGCCAGGACCTTCCCCAGTGCCGAAGGGCGCTACGACCAGTACAGCGCCCTCACCGACCGGCGCATCGCCGAGCATCTCTCCTCGGTCAGCGCCGACGTGGTGGTCGGAACGCGTCCCGGTCTGAACGTGCACCTCGCGCGCGAGACCGCGCGCGGCCCGCTGCGGGTCGGCCAGGAGCACCTCACCCTCGACAGCCACTCCAAGGAACTGCGCCGTCAGCTGCGCAGCGTCTACCCCCGCCTCGATGTCCTGACCACGACGACCGAGGCCGACGCCCGCGCCTACCGCCGCAAGATGCGCCTGCCCGGAGTCCACGTCCAGGCCGTGCCCAACCCCGTGCCCGCGCCCGGCATAGAGCCCGCCGACGGCAATCAGAAGTGGGTCGTCGCGGCAGGCAGGCTCGCCCCCGTCAAGCGGTACGACCTGCTGATACGGGCCTTCGACCAGGTGCGCGCCGAGCGCCCCGACTGGCGGCTTCGGATATACGGCGGCGGCAAGCAGAAGGACAAGCTGCGCGCCCTGATCGACGAACTGGGCCTCTACAACCACGTCTTCTTGATGGGACCCGCCCACCCCATCGAGCCCGAGTGGGCCAAGGGCTCCATCGCGGCCGTCACCTCCAGCCTGGAGTCCTTCGGCATGACGATCGTCGAGGCGATGCGCTGCGGGCTGCCCGTGGTCGCCACCGACTGCCCGCACGGTCCCGGCGAGATCATCGACAACGGTGTCGACGGACGCCTCGTCGAGGTCGGCAACCCCGACGCGATCGCGGGCGGACTGCTCGAACTGATCAACAACGACACGCTGCGCAGGCAGATGGCGGACGCCGCCCTGGAGGACTCCGAGCGCTTCGACCCGGCCCGCATCGCCGAGCGCTACGACGCGATGTTCACCGGGATGATCGCCCGCGGCAGCTCCTTCGGCGGCCGGATGCGCGGCACACTGCACCGCACCCGCGGCGCGCTCCTGAACGGCGCCTACGCGGTACGCGACATCGGACACGGGGTACCGACCAGCGGCATACAGACGAAGGGATCCACCGCATGACGGCCTTGGCCACCTCGGACGCCTCATCGCCCTGCGGCACCGGTGCCGATCATGACGTCGCCGCAACCCCGCGCGCCGACTGCATAGCCGACTCCGCGGGCGGTCTGACCTTCGACGTCACCGACCCCGGAGGCGAGGGCGCCGCCTATCTGCTGCTGCGCCGCCGCGACGCCGCCTCCACCGACGAGGACGTACGCCTGCCGCTCTCCCCGGCCGCCGACGGCCGGCTGCGGGCCGCGCTGCCCAGCAGCGTCGAGCTGGCCGAGGGCCGCTGGAACGCCTACGCGGAGGTCGGCGGCGCCACCCCGCGCCGCCTGGCGCCCGGCGTCAACGACCTGCGCTCGCTGGTGGACCGCGCCCCCAGCGGCGCCCGCGGCCACATCGCCGTCCGCATCCCGTACGCGACCAAGCAGGGCAACCTCTCCGTGCGCAGCTGGCTGCGCGCCCCGCACGCGGAGATCGGCGAGCTGGAGATCACCGGTGTCGCGGTGACCGTGCAGGGCCGCGTGTATGGCACCGCGCTGACCGGCGCCGCGTACGCCGAGGCGACCCGCCGCGCCGAGCCCGAGAAGGCCGAGCGCTACGAACTGACCTCGAACGGCGCGGAGTTCAGCTTCGAGCTGCGGTGCGACGTGCTCGCGGACAGCGGCGTCGGCCCCTGGGACCTCTGGCTGCGTCCGGCGGGGGAGAGCGGCCCGCGTATCCGGCTGGCCCGGCTCCTGGACGACATCCCGGACAAGAAGCAGATCTTCACCTACCCGGCGGTCCGGCTCGACACCGCGGAGCACGGCCCGCTGGAGGCGGGGCCGTACTACACGAACGACAACGACCTCTCGATCCGCGTCCGCGAGGCGAACACGGCCGAGGGCTGACCCAGGGGACATGTCTCCAAGGGCCGGAGCCCTCGCGGACCGTGGCTGTCCGCGACGCCGGGCACAATCGGCCCCATGTTGGAGACCTCCGCACGGCTGCTCCGCCTGCTCTCGCTGCTGCAGGCCCACCGCGACTGGTCGGGCGCGGACCTGGCCGACCGGCTCGGCGTCACCCCGCGCACCGTACGGCGCGACGTGGACCGGCTCCGCGAGCTCGGCTACCCCGTCAACGCCAGCCCCGGCACGGGCGGCGGCTACCAGCTCGGTGCGGGCGCGGAGCTGCCCCCGCTGCTCCTGGACGACGAGGAGGCGGTCGCGGTAGCCGTCGGCCTGCGCACCGCGGCGGGGCAGGGCATCGAGGGCATCGGCGAGACCTCCGTACGCGCCCTGACCAAGCTGGAGCAGGTCCTGCCGAGCAGGCTGCGGCGCCGGGTGGCAGCGCTGACGGCGTTCACCGTGCCCATGCTGCGCACCCCGCGGCAGCAGACCGTCGACCCCTCCGTCCTGACCGAACTCGCCCACGCCTGCCGGGACGCGGAGCGGCTGCGCTTCGACTACCTCGACCACGGCGGCAGTTCGACCCGCCGCACCGTCGAACCGCACCGCATCGTCTGCACCGAGCGCCGCTGGTACCTCGTGGCCTGGGACGTCGACCGCGACGACTGGCGCACGTTCCGCGCGGACCGCATCACGCCGAGGCCGCCGCACGGACCGCGCTTCGCGCCGCGCACCCCGCCCGCCGACGACCTCGCCGCGTACGTCTCCAAGGGCGTCTCCACCCGCGGGTACGCCGCCCAGGCGGTGTTCCGGCTCCTGGTGCCCCTGGAGGAGGCGGCCCAGCGGGTCACCCCGTCGGACGGCACCCTGGAGGCCGAGACCCGGCACAGCTGTCTGTTGCGCACGGGCGCCATGAGCCTGGACGTCATGGTGATCCACGTGCTCCTGATGGGCTTCGAGTTCGAGGTCGTCGAGCCGGCGGACTTCACCGAGCGGATCAGCTCGGCGAGGGACCTCCTGAGCCGGGCCCTGGACCGGGGTGTTCGGTCTGCGGGTCCGGATACTGCGACTGGGGCGGATGGAACGCCGCGTACTCCGGATGGTGCAGGTCGAACGCCGGGGACTCCGAGCGGATCCGGGGCAGCGTGACGAAGTTGTGGCGCGGCGCCGGGCAGGCCGTGGCCCACTCCAGGGAGCGGCCGAAGCCCCACGGGTCGTCGGCGTCGACCTTCTTGCCGTACTTGGCGGTCTTCCAGATGTTGTAGAGGAACGGCAGCGTGGACATGCCGAGCAGGAACGCCCCGATGGACGAGACGGTGTTGAGCGCCGTGAAGCCGTCCGCCGCCAGGTAGTCCGCGTAACGCCGTGGCATGCCCTCGGCGCCCAGCCAGTGCTGGACGAGGAACGTCACGTGGAAGCCGATGAAGAGCGTCCAGAAGTGGATCTTGCCGAGTCTCTCGTCGAGCATCTTCCCGGTGAGCTTGGGCCACCAGAAGTAGAAGCCGCCGAAGGTCGCGAAGACGACGGTGCCGAACACGACGTAGTGGAAGTGCGCCACGACGAAGTACGTGTCGGTGACATGGAAGTCGAGGGGCGGCGAGGCCAGGATGACGCCGGTGAGCCCGCCGAAGAGGAAGCTCACCAGGAAGCCGACCGACCACAGCATCGGCGTCTCGAACGACAGCGACCCCTTGAGCATCGTCCCCGTCCAGTTGAAGAACTTCACGCCCGTGGGGACCGCGATGAGGAAGGACATGAAGGAGAAGAAGGGCAGAAGCACCGCGCCCGTCGCGAACATGTGGTGCGCCCACACGACGACGGAGAGGCCGGTGATGGCCATCGTCGCGCCGATCAGGGGCAGGTAGCCGAAGATCGGCTTCCTGCTGAACACCGGGATGATCTCGGAGATGATCCCGAAGAACGGCAGCGCGATGATGTAGACCTCGGGATGCCCGAAGAACCAGAAGAGGTGCTGCCACAGCAGCGCACCGCCGTTCTCCGAGGCGAAGACCATGGAGCCGAAGCGGCGGTCCGCCTCCAGGACGAGCAGCGCGGCGGCCAGGACGGGGAAGGCGAGCAGCACCAGGATCGACGTGAACAGGACGTTCCAGGTGAAGACGGGCATCCGGAACATCGTCATCCCCGGCGCCCGCATCCCGATGATGGTCGTCAGGAAGTTCACCGAGCCGAGGATCGTGCCGAACCCGGAGAGCGCGAGGCCCATGATCCACAGGTCGGCGCCCACTCCCGGTGTCCGCTCCATGCTGTTGAGCGGCGCGTAGGCGAACCAGCCGAAGGAGGCGGGGCCGCTGGGCACCAGGAGCGAGCCGAGCACCATCAGGCCGCCGAAGAGGAACAGCCAGTACGACAGCATGTTGAGCCGCGGGAAGGCCACGTCCGGGGCGCCGATCTGCAGCGGCATGATCTCGTTGGCGAAGCCCGCGAACGTCGGCGTCGCGAACAGCAGCAGCATGATCGTGCCGTGCATGGTGAACGCCTGGTTGAACTCCTCGTTGGTCATCAGCTGCAGCCCGGGACGGGCCAGCTCGGCCCGCATCATCAGTGCCATCAGACCCGCGACGAGGAAGAACACGAACGACGTGACCAGGTACAGGTGACCGATCTTCTTGTGGTCGGTGGTGGTCAGCCAGTCCACGAGCACCCGGCCCGGAGTCCTCTGCCGGACCGGCGGTGCCGTCGCGCTTGCGGTCTCAGTCCCCATCGCTCGCCCCTTCGCCGTCACGCCACCGGTCCTGTTCGAAGCACCCGCCATGATGCTCGCGTCGCACCCGGCTCCGACAGGGGGCGTACGGGCCCGCTGTGCTGGAATCTTGAATTCCCTATGCGTCGTCACCTCTCGCCGAGGGCCCTGCATTCGGAAATGAGGGAGGTGCGAAAAAGGCGAGTCGGCGATCTGTTCGCCGCGCTATTGAGGTGGTATCGGGGCCCCGCCGAAGGGCCCGCCGGAAATCCGCTAATGGCAGGGGAACAACTCCACAACCGCCCGTACGTGTGACGGAGTTAAGGGGAAACGGGCGTCGTGATCCTGTGACAGAAGCGTGACCGGAGAGGGACCGGTGACGCATGGTGTCCGGCTACGGCCTTCCGTGGCCGCGCCGAGCCGCCTAACGTGGCGGCCATGGCACCTATACCGACCCCTCCCGCCGAACCCCAGGACAGCTTGGACGCCTACGTCGGCCTCGCGGCCGACGGCGCCGAGCGGCAGGCCCGCGAGCGTGGCTGGTCCACCGTCAGGTCGCTGCCGCCGGGCGCGATCATCACCATGGAGTACCTCGCGGGGCGGCTCAACTTCGAGGTCAAGGAAGGCGTCGTGATCCGCTGCTGGAAGGGCTGACCCCCGGCGAGGCGTGACCACGGCACGGCGAAAGGCCCCGGTTCCTGGACGGAACCGGGGCCTTCGCGATGCGGGGGATGGTTGTGCGTACCGGCCCCCGCTGTCCTGGGGCTAGCCGCCCGCGACGGGGCGGGGCGACGTGGCGGCGCGTGTGGCGCGCTCGGAGTGCGGCGGGCGGCGGCTGCCCGCCGGGGTGACCGGGCTGCGCTCGGAGCGCGGTGTGTGCGGGCCCGGGGCGAGGTAGGCCGGGGCGCGGGCGGGGCGCGCGGCGCCGACCGGCTCGCGGAGCGGGGGCTCGTCGGCGGGAGCGGGCGTGGGCTGCGGAACCCTGGCCGGGGCGGGGGCCGCCGGTCCCGCGAGTCCGGCGCGACGGGAGCGCCACAGGTCCCGCAGGCTGAAGATCCAGCCCTCGACCTGGGTGAGCAGCGGCTCCACCCAGGGCAGCGCGAGCAGGACGAGCAGACCCGCGGCCCAGCCGAGGAAGACATCGCTCAGCCAGTGCGTGCCGAGGTACACGGTGGTCAGGCCGACGCTGAGGGAGACCACGGCGGAGAGCGCCGAGAGGTAGCGGCGGGTGCGCGGGGTGGAGGCCATATAGGCCAGGATTCCCCAGGTCACGACGGCGTTGGCGGTGTGTCCTGAGGGGAATATGTCGCCGCCGAGCCACATCTCGTTGGCGCCGATCGTGGTGGCGTAGTGCGGGCCGAGGCGGCCCATGCCGATCTTGGCGGCGCCGACCGTGACGTTCAGGAGCAGCAGGGCGGCGCCGAACGTCAGGAGCGGGCGGATCGTGTGCTGACGCCAGGAGCGCCAGCCGAGCCAGGCCGCGACCATCACGGCGGTCGGGCCGCGCTGGCCGAGGACCACCCAGTAGTCGAGGAAGGCGTGGATCTCGGGCCACTGCTGGTAGGGCCGGAAGAACATGACCTGCCAGTCGAACCGCACCAGCCACGACGTGGTCAGCACGGCGACCACGATCGCGAGGTAGAAGGCCAGGGTCGCGCTGAAGAGCACGATCCTGTGCCTGCTCATCCTCGGCAGATCGAGGCCGGCCGGTCGTTCCGGCTCACGGTCGAGCCGGGCGAAGACCCGGTCCAGACGGGTGAGGTTTCGTTCGGTACGCACCCAATCGACGTTACAGCGAGTGAGTGCGGGACTAGGCCGAATCAGTGGCTTTGTGATGACGATGTGATGTGGCATTGATCTCAGGCGGGGGTTTATTCCTGCGGTTTACCTATTCCGAGATCAGGCCTATACCGAATTCGTTGATCATTGGCGTGGCCGTTTTATGGCCCTTATTAATTCGTTCACCGGGGGCTGGTGCGGAATTTCCCGGCCGCTCACCGGAGCCCCCGGAAACGATCATGGCGGACCCGAGCCGTTCAGCCAGAACGCCCCGTAGACCGCGCTCGCCGCCGCCACGGCCCCGAGAACCGGCGCCGACCTGGACGTACGCAGCCGGGCGAGCACCACCGCGAGGGGCAGCAGCAAGGGGAAGGCGGGCAGCAGGAGGCGCGGCTTCGAGCCGAAATAGCCCGCGGCGCACAGCGCGAGCGCCACGACGATCCCGCAGTACACGAGGAGCGGCAGCGGCTGCTTCCGCCGTACGCCGATGACGTACAGCCAGACCACCAGGGCGACCCCGACGATCAGGCCGACCCCCGCGAGGGCCCCCGGGAAGCCGGTGAACTTGTCGGCGACGAAGCGGGCGAAGGCGTAGCCGAAGTCGAAGCCGTTGCCCCAGCCGGCCTGTACGTCGAGATAGCCGAGGACGCCGTCGCCGGTGCGGTGGCCGACCCACAGGACATAGCCCGCGGCGCCGAGCGGGGCGAGGACCACCCCGAGGATCACGCGCGGGTCCGGCCTGCGCTCCCGGTCCTGCCTGCGCTCCCGGTACAGATGGACGGCGGCCGTCACCCAGATCGCGGCGACCACCGCGGCGCCGACCGGCCGGGTCAGGCCCGCGAAGGAGGCCAGCACACCTGCCCACACCCAGCGTCCGGTGAGCACCGCGTACAGCGACCAGGCCGCGAGCGCCGTGAACAGTGACTCGCTGTACGCCATCGACTGCACGACGCCCACCGGGAGCACCGCCCACAGCACGACCGCGCAGACACCGGCCCGGCGCCCGTACAGATGGTCGGCGATCGCGAAGATCCCAGCGGCGGCGCAGAGCGAGGCGAGCCAGCTCACCACCAGGCCGGCATCCGCGTACGACAAGGGGCTGACCGCCGAGACGAGGCGCTCCAGCCAGGGCAGGAGCGGGAAGAACGCGAGGTTCGAGTGGACGCTGCCGTCCGGGAGCGTCACCTCCCAGCCGTAGCCGTGCTCGGCGACGCGGGTGTACCAGAGCGAGTCCCAGCGGGCGGTGAGCAGCGTGTGGGCGCTCTTGCCCGAGGCCGCGCTCCACACGGCGAGCACCGCGAGCCCCAGGGCACGCACCCCGGCATAGGCGAGCAGCGCGGGCGCCGCACGGCGCAGCGCGGCGCTCGCACGGGCGCCGAGGGACGGCGGGGGCGGGCGTTGGTCCAGGTCGGTCACGGGCTCGATTATCGGCGCTGGCGGGAACCGGCCACCCTGCCGGGGGCGTGGTCCATGCGTGGGCAGCGTGGCGTATGCCACACCGTCTCCGCTCAACCGTGAGAGGTCCGCCACGCGCCACAGCCGTGAACTCGCGTACTCTGACGGCTCACTCGCCTTTTCGTTGCCGCCAGCTGGGAGATCACGTCCCGCGGGGCCGCCGATGCGAGGGATCACTGGGAGGTATCGCACATGTCGGGTTCAACCACGGCCACCGCTCCTTCCGGCCGTCGGGTACCCGGGTCGCAGGGCGGCGCCAACCGCTGGCTGGTGCTCGTCGTCCTCTGCGTAAGCCTGTTGCTCGTCGCCGTCGACGCCACCGTCCTGCACGTGGCGGTGCCCGCCGTCACCGAGGACCTGAAGCCCGGTGGCATCGAGCTGCTGTGGATCGTGGACGTCTATCCACTGGTCTGCGCCTCGTTGCTCATCCTCTTCGGCACGCTCGGTGACCGGGTGGGCCGCAGACGGGTCCTGCTCCTCGGGTACGCGCTCTTCGGCGTGGCCTCCGCCGTGGCGGCCATGGCGGACAACGCCCAGGTGCTGATCGCGGCCCGCGCCCTGCTCGGCGTCGGCGGCGCGATGATCATGCCCGCGACTCTCTCGATCCTCCGCCAGGTCTTCCCCGACCGGCGTGAGCGCGCCGTCGCCATCGGTGTCTGGAGCGCCGTGGCCGGCATCGGCGCGGCGGGCGGCCCGCTGCTCGGCGGATTCCTCCTCGAGCACTTCTGGTGGGGCTCGGTCTTCCTGATAAACATCCCGCTGATGCTGGTCAGCCTGCCCATCGGGCGCCTGCTGCTCCCCGAGTCGACGGGGGACCGCGACGGACCGTGGGACGTGGTCGGCGCGCTGATGGCCGCCGGCGGCCTCTTCGGCATCGTCTTCGCGGTGAAGCGGGCGGGCGGCGGCGAGTCGCCGTTCGGCATGACCACCCTTCTCTCGTTCTTCCTGGGCGCGGCCCTCCTGGTCGGCTTCGTCCGCAGGCAGCGGCGGCGCAAGCATCCGCTCATAGACCTGTCGATGTTCGCGCGGCCCGCGTTCAGCACCTCGCTGGGCTGCATCGTGCTCGCGATGCTCGCCCTGGTGGGCCTCGAACTGGTCGCGGCGCAGTATCTGCAGCTGGTGCTCGGCCTCTCCCCGCTGGAGACCGGCATGCGGCTCGTGCCGCTCACCGTCGCCGCGATGGCCGCGGGCCTGGCCGGATCGAAGCTCCTGCACCGCTTCGGCCCGCGCACGATGGTCGCCTCCGGCTTCACGCTGACCGCGGCGGCCGTGGTGGTGCTCACCGGGATGGGCGACCAGCCCAACGACCCGCTCCTGCTCGTCAGCTTCGTGCTGCTCGGCCTCGGTCTGCAGACCACGCTCTTCGGTTCGTACGAGTCGATGCTCAGCGAGGCGCCGCAGGCGCAGGCGGGCGGCGCCGCCGCGATCGGCGAGACGTCCTACCAGCTGGGCGCCGGCATCGGCATCGCGCTGCTCGGCAGCGTCATGAACGCCGCGTACGCGCCGGGCCTCTCGTCCGTCCAGGGCGTGCCCGCCAAGGAGAGTGCCGCCGCCAGTCACTCGCTCGGCGAGGCGTACGAGGTCGCTTCGAGCCTCGGTGGCGGGGCGGGCGCGGCGCTGCGTGACGCGGCGCGCGAGTCCTTCGTGCACGGGCTGCACGTGACGCTGCTCGTCAGCGCCGGGCTGCTGCTGCTCGGCGCGCTGATGGCGCTGAAGCTGCCGCGGACCATGGAGTGCGGGACGCCCGCGGCGCAGCGTGACCAGGGGGTGCCTGCCCCTCGGGGCGAGGCCGCGGTCCCGGCGGAATCCGTCCGCTGACGTGCTTCTCCGGCCTTCGGCCGGGGAATTCCCGCCTTCGGCCGGGGAATTCCCCCACCCGTCCGCCCTTGTTCCTGCGTGACCCCGCGTCGTAACGTCAACGCGAGCCGTAAGTAACTACCACTGCTAGTTTTTGCGCCGCCGGAGGCCCGAGATGTCCGCACGCAGCCGCACGCCCCTGCCGCCCTTCGACCCCACCGACCCGCTCGGCATCGACGATCTCCTGGAGCCGGAGGACCTCGCGATCCGCGAGACCGTCCGCACCTGGGCGGCCGACCGCGTCCTGCCGCACATCGCCGACTGGTACGAGAAGGGCGAGCTGCCCGGCATCCGCGAGCTCGCCCGGGAACTCGGCTCGATCGGCGCGCTCGGCATGTCCCTGGAGGGCTACGGCTGCGCGGGGGCCAGCTCCGTCCAGTACGGGCTCGCCTGCCTCGAGCTGGAGGCCGCCGACTCCGGCATCCGCTCGCTGGTCTCCGTGCAGGGCTCCCTCGCCATGTACGCCATCCACCGCTTCGGCTCCGAGGAGCAGAAGCAGCGCTGGCTGCCCGGCATGGCCGCGGGCGAGATCATCGGCTGCTTCGGCCTGACCGAGCCC
The DNA here is from genome assembly GCF_053607685.1 of Streptomyces sp. NPDC055099. Taxonomy (NCBI): domain Bacteria; kingdom Bacillati; phylum Actinomycetota; class Actinomycetes; order Kitasatosporales; family Streptomycetaceae; genus Streptomyces; species Streptomyces sp. NPDC055099. The sequence continues at coordinate 30,252 of NZ_JBSGUA010000011.1, forward strand.
GACCACGGCTCCGACCCGGCCTCGATGCGTACCTTCGCCAAGAAGGACGGCACCGACTGGGTGCTCACCGGCCGCAAGATGTGGATCACCAACGGTTCGGTGGCCGGGGTCGCCGTGGTCTGGGCGCACACCGACGACGGGATCAGGGGCTTCGTCGTCCCCACCGAGACCCCCGGCTTCTCGGCGCCCGAGATCAAGCACAAGTGGTCGCTGCGGGCGAGCGTCACCAGTGAGCTGGTGATGGACGAGGTACGGCTGCCCGAAGACGCGGTGCTTCCCGAGGTGACCGGGCTCAAGGGCCCGCTGAGCTGTCTGTCCCACGCGCGCTACGGCATCGTCTGGGGAGCCATGGGCGCCGCCCGCTCCTCCTTCGAGGCGGCCGTCGAGTACTCCAAGACCCGCGAGCAGTTCGGCAGGCCCATCGGCGGTTTCCAGCTCACCCAGGCCAAGCTCGCCGACATGGCGGTCGAGCTGCACAAGGGCATCTTGCTCGCGCATCACCTCGGCCGGCGCCTGGACGCGGGCAGGCTCCGTCCCGAACAGGTCAGCTTCGGCAAGCTCAACAACGTGCGAGAGGCGATCGAGATCTGCCGCACGTCCCGGACGATCCTGGGCGCCAACGGGATCTCGCTCGAGTACCCCGTGATGCGGCATGCGACGAATCTCGAGTCGGTGCTCACCTATGAGGGCACCGTCGAGATGCATCAACTCGTGTTGGGCAAGGCGCTCACCGGTCTTGACGCCTTCCGGTGAGCGGCCTTGCCCGCTAGCTCTGGTTGAAGAAGCCGTCCGTCGGACGGCTCGTGGCCTCCCCGTTGACAATGTGCGTGTCGGCGGGGGTGAGCAGGAAGACCCGCGTCGCCACGCGCTCGATGGAGCCGCGCAGTCCGAACGTCAGGCCCGCCGCGAAGTCCACGACGCGCTTGGCGTCGCCGGGCTCCATCGACGTGAGGTTGATGATGACCGGGACGCCGTCCCGGAAGAGCTCGCCGATGCCGCGCGCGTCCCGGAAGCTGTCCGGGGTCACGGTCCCGATCCGGCGCCCTTCCTCTTCGGCGGCCTCCGCGACCACCCGCACCCGCGGGTCGGTCACCCAGGCTTCGCCGGGCCCCTCGGCCCCGTCGTCGTCGTAGCCGTCGTAGTAACGCTCGTCATTGTTGTTGTCGTCGACGAGGCCAAGCCAGGCACTCGCCTTGCGCACCGATCCCATGGACGCCTCCTCTCACAGCGGGCTTTCTGCGTTCCCTGTCCCCATGTTCGTCCATGATGCGGATAGTGCGCCAAGTGGATAGTCGCCGCGCGGGGTTTTCGTGACGGTACTGGTGCAGAGTCAACACGCCGTGACGCGTGATTCCCCAAGGGTCCAGCTGTGTACGGCTGCTGACAGTGAGTGAAATATGATTCTTCACGGCGTATGGGTGACGACCGGTGCGTACGGGTGAACGGACCCCTCGATACGATGCCCGAGTTGATCGAAGACAGGCTCACGGGGGAGTCGCATGTTCGGAATCGTCAGGCCCTGCAGCCATCGTCTGGGCGAAGGCCTCAAAACGCAATGGATGGCACACCTCTGCGGCCTCTGCCTCGCGCTGCGCGGTGATCACGGGCAGTTCGCCCGGGTCGTGACGAACTACGACGGTTTGATCATCTCGGTTCTGACGGAGGCTCAGGCCGAGAAGTCGACCGGCTGGCGCCGCACCGCGGGCCCCTGTCCGCTGCGTGGCATGCGCACCGCGTCCGTCGCGCAGGGCGAGGGCGCGCGGCTCGCCGCCGCGGTCTCGCTGGTGCTCGCGTCGGCGAAGGTACGCGACCACGTCGTCGACGGGGACGGCCTCTTGGCGCGCAGGCCGGTGGCCGCCGCCGCCCGCAAGGTCGCACGCAGCTGGGACCGAGCCGGCGCCCGCACCGGCGCCGACGTGGGATTCGACACGGCGGTCCTGCTCGACGCGGTCGAACGGCAGGTCGGCATCGAGGGCTTGGCGGGCCCCGGCACCTCCCTGCTCACGGTCACCGAGCCCACCGAGACCGCGACCGCCGCGGCCTTCGCGCACACCGCCGTCATCGCGGGCAGGCCGGGCAACGCCGAGCCGCTGGCCGAGGCCGGGCGGCTCTTCGGCAGGCTCGCGCATCTCCTGGATGCCGTGGAGGACAAGGAAGCTGACGCCGCGTCGGGCGCCTGGAACCCCCTGACGGCCACGGGCACCGGCCTCGAAGAGGCCCGACGCCTCGCCGACGACGCCCTGCACGGCATACGGCTCGCGCTGCGCGACGCCGAGTTCACCGACGGCAAGCTCGCCCACATGCTGCTCGCGCATGAGCTGGGGCGTTCGGTGGACCGCGCCTTCGGGACCGACGCGTGCGGCCACACCCATGAGGTGACGGCCCATCAGGGCGGCTCCTTCGGGCCCCCGCCGGGCGGACCCTACGACCAGCAGGGTGGGGCCTACGGCAGCGGCAATCCGTACGGGGGCAACAATCCGTACGGAGGCGGCAATCCGTACGGGGGCGGGGCGCCCGGTGGGCCGGCCGGCCCCGGAGGTCCGGGTGGTCCCGGAGGTCCGGGTGGCCCCGGTGGGTTCGGGGGCGGGCCCGGGTTCGAGCCGCAGCCGCCGAAGCCGGGCAAGCGCGGCTTCTGGGCGGGATGTGCGGTCGCCATCGGGCTCTGCTGCACCTGCAAGCTGTGCTGCGCCGATTCGTACGAGGGCCCCTGGTCCCGCAAGAAGCGGGAAGGCTGCTGCAACAACTGCGGCGACAGCGGATGCTGCTCCTGTTGCGAGTGCTGCTCCTGCTGCGACTGCGGTCTGTAGACGCGACCGACGCGACCGGCCGGGTTCTCGCGAGCCCGTGTGGAAGGGTTGATCACATGACCACGGACGCATCGACGGACGCAGCACGCGACTGGAAGCACTGGCACGAGCAGCGGACCCGGACGGTGTCCGCGCCCTACGGCCCGCTCTCCCTCACCGGCACCCACTGGCTCGCGGACTACCCGGATGGATCGCTTCCGGACATCCCCGGGCGCTGGACCGAGGCGGGCGACGAGATCGTCCTGACCGCCGACGCCGACGACGGGCTCACCCTGGACGGACAGCCGTTCGGCGGCGAGGCCCGCCTCGCCGCCGACCCCGGACCGGTCGCCGAGGCCCGCGTCGGGCACGGCGACCGCCGCCTGGTCGTGCTGCGCCGCGAAGGCCTCTGGGCGGTACGCGACTTCGACCCGGAGTCCGCCGCGCGCAGCGCCTTCCGGGGCATCGAGGCCGCGGAGTACGACGACCGCTGGGCCGTGCCGGGGCGGTTCACGCCGTACGCCCCCGAGACCACCACCGACGGGGTGCGCACCGTCCGGGTCGGCAACGCGGACGGGGTGGAGCGGGGGCTCGGTCTCGGCGGTGAGCTGGCCTTCGTCCTGGCCGGAAAGGACCACACGCTCCAGGTGTCGGTGGAGGGCGACGGCTCACTCTGGGCGGTCTTCGCCGACGCGAGCAGCGGGGTCTCCAGCTACCGGTTCCGGTTCCTGCGGCCCGCCGCTCCGGACGCCGAAGGGCGCACGACAGTGGACTTCAACCGCGCGCTTCTTCCCCCGTGCGCCTTCGCCGACCACTTCATCTGCCCCTTCCCGCCCCCGGGGAACACCCTCGGCGCCGACATCGCCGCGGGCGAGCGGAACCTGCTCGGCCGCTGACCGCTATGGGCCCGGCGACGGCCGAAAGGCGCCCTTGTGCGCGGTGTCCGTGGCCCGAATACTCCCGAGCAGCGCTTGTCAGGGGCACGGCGTAACCGGAATCCGGCTTGCCTTTTGTCCATTGGCTGCGCCTCACGGGCCCCAACCCACCGGGCCCACTGACTTCCCCTCGGGAGGAACAACAAGTGAGGAACAAGCGCACCACCCCCCGCAGCGGCATAGCGAGACGTACTCGTCTGCTCGCCGTGGCCACCGGACTCGTGGCCGCCGGCGCGCTCGCCGTCCCCGCTGCGAACGCCAATGACGTCACCACCTTCAGCTCGGCGCAGCTCACCAAGGCGAGCGACGCGGTCCTCGACGCGGATGTCGCAGGCACCGCGTGGAGCGTCGACAAGGCGACGAACCGTCTGGTCGTCACCGCCGACAGCACCGTCTCCAAGGCCGAGATCGCCAAGATCAAGGAGGCGGCGGGCAGCAACGCGGGCGCCCTCAAGGTCGAACGCACTCCCGGCAAGTTCAGCAAGCTGATCTCCGGCGGCGACGCGATCTACGCGTCGAGCTGGCGCTGCTCGCTCGGCTTCAACGTCCGCAGCGGCAGCACCTACTACTTCCTCACCGCCGGGCACTGCACCGACGGCGCGGGCACCTGGTGGTCCAACTCGGCGAAGACCACGGTGCTCGGCAGCACGCACGGCTCCAGCTTCCCGACCAACGACTACGGCATCGTCCGGTACACCAATACCGGTGTCACCAAGTCGGGCACGGTCGGCAGCCAGGACATCACCAGCGCGGGCAACCCCACCGTGGGCCAGACCGTGACCCGGCGCGGCTCCACCACCGGCACCCACAGCGGCAGGGTCACCGGCCTGAACGCGACCGTCAACTACGGCGGCGGTGATGTCGTCTACGGCATGATCAAGACCACGGTCTGCGCCGAGCCCGGCGACAGCGGCGGTCCGCTCTACGCGGGGACCAAGGCCCTCGGCCTCACCTCGGGCGGCAGCGGCAACTGCTCCTCGGGCGGCACGACCTTCTTCCAGCCGGTCACCGAGGCGCTGAGCCGGTACGGCGTGAGCGTCTACTGATCCACGTACGGCCAGAACTGATCCACGTACGGCAGTTCGCAGCCAGCGGCTGAGGAGAGCCCCCGTCCGGCAGTCCGGGCGGGGGCTCTCTCCTGTCTCCCGTCTCCCTTTGTGCGCCGTGCGGCGTTACCTTCGAAGGGCACGCCCAACACGCCCAATTCGGACCCTGGGGGGCCGGCATGGTCGAGGAGCTGGTGGCGGCGGGAGTGGCCGTCGGATGTGCCGGAGCGGTCTATGTGATGGCCGCGGCGCGTGTGGTCAAACAGTACGAACGGGGCGTGGTGCTCCGGCTCGGGAAGCTGCAGCGCTCGGTGCGCGGTCCCGGGTTCACGATGATCGTGCCGTTCGTGGACCGGCTCCGCAAAGTGAACATGCAGATCGTGACGATGCCGGTCCCGGCGCAGGACGGCATCACCCGGGACAACGTCACGGTGCGCGTGGACGCGGTCATCTACTTCAAGGTGATCGACGCGACCGAGGCCGTCATCCAGGTGGAGGACTACCGCTTCGCGGTCTCGCAGATGGCGCAGACGTCGCTGCGTTCGATCATCGGCAAGAGCGATCTGGACGATCTGCTCTCCAACCGCGAGAAGCTCAACCAGGGCCTGGAGCTGATGATCGACTCTCCCGCGGTCGGGTGGGGCGTGCAGATCGACCGGGTCGAGATCAAGGACGTGTCGCTCCCGGAGACCATGAAGCGCTCCATGGCCCGGCAGGCCGAGGCCGACCGTGAGCGGCGGGCCCGCGTGATCAACGCGGACGCCGAGCTGCAGGCCTCCAAGAAGCTGGCCGAGGCCGCCCATGAGATGGCGGAGGAGCCGGCCGCGCTGCAACTGCGGCTGCTGCAGACCGTGGTGGCCGTCGCCGCCGAGAAGAACTCGACCCTCGTCCTGCCCTTCCCCGTGGAACTCCTGCGCTTCCTGGAGCGGGCCCAGCAGGCGCAGCAGCCGGCCGCGACCGGGGGCAGTCCTCCCGCCGCGGTCACCGAGTCACCCGCCGCGGTGACCGAATCCCCCGTCGTCGCGCTGCCGGATTTCGGTGCTCCGAATCCAGAAGCCGGTGAACGGGACGCGCCGGGAGCGTCGAAAACCAGACAGGACTAGTCCTTACCCCCTGCCGATCACCCGCTCGCAGGCGGTGTTTGCAGAGGGAACCGAAGTGGTGAGACCGGCGTCGGTGAAGACCCGGGGGGCGCACGGTGTTTGTCGCGTGCGCGTCCTGAAGTAGACCTTGTGTGCTACCTGGCGGTATCGGGATAGTGGGCCGCACCCTTTGGCATGGACGCGGCTTTCGCAGCGTGTGCGTCTCCGTGCCGGTACGCCTTCCGGCCCTCAGGTCCCCACACCGAACGGGCCGACCCCCCACAGGAGGACGTGAGTTGAAGCACCGACGCATATCCAAGCGACGTGCCGCCGTGGCAGGTGCGGGCATCACCGCACTGATCGCCGCCGGAATCACCTTCCAGACTGCGAACGCGAGTGAGAGTGCCCCGACCCCCACGCCGGACACCCTCTCGGTCGCGAAGGCCGGAAAGCTCGCCTCGTCCCTCGGCAAGGACCTCGGCCTGGACGCGGCAGGCTCGTACTACGACGCCAAGGCCAAGAACCTCGTCGTGAACGTCCTCGACGAGAGCGCGGCCGACGCCGTCGAGTCGGCGGGAGCCAAGGCGAGAGTCGTCGAGAACTCCCTGGCCGAGCTGAAGAGCGCCCGCACGACGCTGAGCGACAAGGCGTCCATCCCCGGCACCTCGTGGGCGGTCGACCCGGCCACCAACAAGGTCGTCGTCACGGCGGACCGCACGGTCAAGGGCGCCGACCTCGACAAGCTCGGCGCGGTCGTGAAGGGGCTCGGCTCCAAGGCCGAACTCCAGCGCAGCAAGGGGGAGTACAAGCCCTTCATCGCAGGTGGCGACGCCATCTGGGGTGGCGGGAGCCGCTGCTCGCTCGGCTTCAACGTGGTCAAGGACGGTGCCCCGCACTTCCTGACCGCGGGCCACTGCACCGAGGCCGTGACCAGATGGTCGGAGGAACAGGGCGGCCCGGCCATCGGTGAGAACGCGGGCTCCAGCTTCCCCGAGAACGACTACGGCATCGTCAAGTACAGCGGCGACACCGCGCACCCGAGCGAGGTGAACCTCTACAACGGCTCGACGCAGGCCATCACCAAGGCGGGCGACGCGACCGTCGGCCAGAAGGTGCAGCGCAGCGGCTCGACCACGCAGCTGCACGACGGCACGGTCACCGGTCTCGACGCCACCGTGAACTACGGCAACGGCGACGTCGTCAACGGACTCATCCAGACCGATGTCTGCGCCGAGCCCGGTGACAGCGGCGGCGCCCTCTTCGCGGGGGACACCGCGCTGGGTCTCACCTCGGGCGGCAGCGGTGACTGCAGCGCCGGCGGGGAGACGTTCTTCCAGCCGGTGCCGGAAGCGCTGAGCGCCTTCGGCGCGGAGATCGGCTAAATCGCGGCCGGGAGTAATGGGCAGGGTTGGGGCCGGACCTCTTTGGGGGTCCGGCCCCTCTGCGGGTCGTACGTGGCTGGGCGCGCCCACGCGGCGGAGCCGCATATGTCACAGGCTCGCGCCCCTACGGGCGCTGCTAGCGCTTCGGCCAGTACCACAGCGGTTCGTCCAGGAGGCTTTCGCGGCCCGCCACCTCCGTCTGCCCCGACTCCTTGAGCAGTTCTATGGAGTTCACGTCGATCCGGTGGCGTACCGCGCCCTTGGCGACCGCGTCCGCCAGGGGCTGGGCGTGGGTCACCAGGACGATCTGCGTGTCCTTCGTCGCGGTGAGGATCAGGTCCGCGAGGGGACGCAGGAGGTCGGGGTGCAGGCTCGTCTCCGGCTCGTTCAGGACCAGGAGCGAGGGTGGCCGGGGCGTGAGGAGAGCGGCGCTCCACAGCAGATAGCGCAGCGTGCCGTCGGACAGTTCGGCCGCTCCCAGGGGGCGGTTCAGTCCGCGCTGGTGCAGCTGGAGCTCGAAGCGTCCCCCGCTGTCGACGATCCGCACCCGGCTGCCCGGGAAGGCGTCGTCCACCGCGGCGTCGAGCGCCGCCGGGTCGCCGATCTCGCGGATGGTCTGGAGCGCGGCGGCCAGGTCGGCGCCGTCATGGCCGAGGACAGGCGTACGGGTGCCGATGCGGGCGGCGCGGGCGGGCGCCTCGGCGTCGGTGCGCACGTGGTCGTAGAACCGCCAGGAGCGGATCAGTTCGCGCAGCCTGAGCAGGTCGGGAGCGAGCTGCGGGTCGGCCAGCTCGCCGAGCATGCTGTCGTACGGCCTGATGCCCTGGGTGCGGTGCCAGCCGCCGTCGGCGGTGCGGGTGCGCACGGCGGGGCCCGCGCGGTCGCAGAGCAGCGCGGCGGGGCGCAGCACGGGTCCGGCCCAGGTGCACTCGCGCTTGATCTCCGGGTCCAGGTTGAAGAGGGAGGGCTCGGCGCCGGCGCCCGAGGTGGGGATGGGATGGCCGAAGTCCACCGCGTACCCGAACTCGTCGCCCGCGAAGCCGAGGCGGAGGCTGGTGGCCTCCGCCTTCGCCGGGCCTGCCCACAGGGCCGAGGGGAGGCCGCCCTCGCGGGCCAGGGCGGAGACCGCGCCGCCCCGTGCGGAGTCGGCGAGCAGCCGCAGCGCGCGGTACAGGCTCGACTTGCCGGTGCCGTTCGCGCCCGTGACCACGTTCAGCCGGTCCAGCGGGACGATCAGTTTGCGCAGGGAGCGGTAGTTCTCGACGGCGAGAGTGGTGATCATCGCTCAAGCCTCGCACCCGGGTCCGACAACGCCCGGGGGAAGCGGGTCTTCACCGGCGGTGGGCGCCGGTGTCCGTGTCCGTCTCCGGCTCTTCCATCGCCGGGCGCTGACCCGGCTGGCGGTCCCCGCGCAGCGCGGACATGACCAGGGTGACGACGGTGCCGAGGACCGCCCAGGCGGCGAGCACCAGCATCGGTCCGGTGATCGCGTTGCCCTTGAAGTACGCGATGGAGCGGGCCACCCAGGTACCGGCGCCCGGCGGCAGCCAGGGGCCGATCTCCTTCCAGAACGGCGGCAGCATCGGCAGCGGGAAGGCGCCGCCCGCGCTCGGGTTGCCCGCGATCACCACGAGCAGGACGGCGAGGCCGATGCCCACGATGCCGGTCAGCGACTGCAGGGCGAGCGTGATCATGCCGACCGAGAAGACGACCAGCGAGCCGAGGCCCCACAGGCCCATGACGCTGCCGGGCAGGGCGCCGAGGACCGGCCCGATGATGAGTGCGCCGCCCAGACCGCCCGCGATCGAGTAGAGCGCCATGACGCCGGTCCTGATCAGGGCGCGCTGCCGGTTGGTGGCCCGGGCGCCCGCGCTGATCGCCAGGATCGACGCGCACAGGTAGCCGCCGACGCACCAGCCGACGACCAGGTAGAAGGACGAGAGCCCGTCGAAGTCCTTGCTGGACGCCGGGGCCACGTCCACGGTCTTGACCGTCCGCTTCTCGGCCCCGTCGGCCTCGGTGGCGATCTTCTCCAGCGCGGTGGCGAGGACGGTGCCGCCGCCCGAGCCGACCAGGAGGGTGTCGGTCGTGCCCCGGGGGTCCACGATCAGGGCGCCGTCGATGTCGCGGTTCATGATCTGGTGCCGGGCGGCGGCCTCGTCCTCGACCACGCGCGGGTCGAGCGGGTCGCCGGGGAGCTTGCCGAGCTTGTCCGAGGTCTCCTGGGCCGCGGGTCCCGGGGCGACCACTCCGAAGGGCACGTCCTTCGGCTTCGGGTCGTGCAGGGCCCCTACGTAGGAGGCGATGAACAGCAGCTGCAGGGCCAGTACACCGATGACCAGCAGGGCTGCTCGCGGGGTGACGGCGCTCTTCAACTCATCGGTGAAACTCATGCCCCCACGCTCCGTGCCCCTTGTCGTTCCCGCAGGTGGGCGGGGCCGAATGGGCGAAGAGGGGTGCGGTTCGACTCGGCTGTCGTACACGCGTTCGAAACTTGGTCTATGGTGGAGGCGGGGGATGTGAGGTCGGATCGGTTCAGGGTTTCAGGAGGTGCGTGTGCCCGGGTTCACGCATCTGCACACCGTCTCCGGGTTCTCCCCGCGGTACGGGGCCTCGCACCCGGAGCGGCTCGCCGAGCGCGCCGCCGAGCGGGGCATGGACGCCCTCGCGCTCACCGACCGGGACACCCTCGCGGGAGCCGTCCGGTTCGCCAAGGCCTGCGCGAAGGCGGGGGTACGGCCGCTCTTCGGGGCCGAGCTCGCGGTGGGAGAGCCGGCACCGCCACGCGACGCGCGACGGCGGACCCCGGTGCGCGGAGGTGCCTTCATCGACGAGTCGACCCCCCGCGTGACCTTCCTCGCCCGCGACGGCGCCACGGGCTGGGCCGCGCTCTGCCGCCTGATCACCGCCGCGCACCGGAGCGGCGAGGGGCAGCCCGTGCTTCCGTGGGAGGAGAACCACGGCGACGGCCTGACCGTCCTGCTCGGCCCCACCTCCGACGTGGGGCGCGCACTGTCCGCCGGGCGCCCCGACCGGGCCGCCCGCCTCCTCGCACCCTGGCGCGAGCGCTACGGGGACGCGCTGCGCCTGGAATCCGTGTGGCACGGCCGCGAAGGCACCGGACCCGGTTCGCTCCGGCTCGCGGCCCGCACCGTCGGCTTCGCCGCCGAGCAGGGTGTCCGGCCCGTCCTGAGCAACGCCGTCCGCTACGCCGATCCGGGCATGGGCCCGGTCGCCGACGTGCTCGACGCCGCGCGCCGCCTGGTCCCCGTCGACCCGACCAAGGAACTCGACAGCGGGGAGCGGTGGTTGAAGGGCGCCGACGCGATGCTGGGCAACGCCGAGCGGATCGTGGAGGCGGCCGGATTCCGCCGTGACACCGCCCGCCGCCTCGTCGAACAGACCCGTTCGGTCGCCGCCGAGTGCCTCGTCGACCCCCAGGAGGACATCGGCATCGGCTCCGTCCGCTTCCCCGAGCCGCACCTGGTGGGCGCCGGACGCCGCAGCGCCCAGCGCGTGCTCGCCTCGCGGGCGGCGGCGGGAATGGTGCTGCGGGGCTACGACAGACGCCGTGAGTACTGGGAGCGGATGCACCACGAGCTGGACATCATCGCCCACCACGGCTTCGCCTCCTACTTCCTCACCGTGGCCCAAGTGGTCGACGACGTACGCGACCTGGGCATCCGGGTGGCGGCGCGCGGCTCCGGCGCCGGGTCCCTGGTCAACCACCTCGTCGGCATCGCGCACGCCGACCCCGTCGAGCACGGTCTGCTCATGGAGCGGTTCCTCTCCACGCGGCGGGCCGTCCTGCCGGACATCGACATCGACGTGGAGTCGGCCCGCCGCATCGAGGTCTACCGCGCGATCATCGACCGCTTCGGCGCCGAACGGGTCGCGACCGTCGCCATGCCCGAGACCTACCGGGTCCGCCACGCCATCCGCGACGTGGGTGCCGCCCTCTCCATGGACCCGGCCGAGATCGACAGGATCGCCAAGTCCTTCCCGCACATCCGCGCGCGGGACGCCCGCTCGGCGATGGAGGAACTGCCCGAACTGCGGGCGGTGGCGGGGGAGTCGGACCGGCACGGCCGGCTGTGGGACCTCGTCGAGGCCCTGGACGCGCTGCCGCGCGGGGTCGCCATGCACCCGTGCGGGGTGCTGCTCTCGGACGCCTCGCTGCTCGCGCGTACGCCCGTCATGCCCACCAGCGGCGAGGGCCTGCCCATGTCCCAGTTCGACAAGGACGACGTGGAGGACCTCGGGCTGCTCAAGCTCGATGTGCTCGGCGTGCGGATGCAGTCGGCGATCGCGCACGCGGTGGGGGAGGTCGAGCGGGCCACGGGGGAGCGGGTGGACGTGGACGCGGCGCCGCAGGACGACCCGGCGACGTATCAGCTCATCAAGTCCACCGAGACGCTCGGCTGCTTCCAGATCGAGTCGCCGGGCCAGCGGGACCTGGTCGGGCGTCTTCAGCCCGCGACCTTCCACGACCTGGTCGTCGACATCTCGCTCTTCCGCCCCGGACCGGTCGCCGCCGACATGGTGCGGCCCTTCATCGAGGCCCGGCACGGCCGCGCGCCCGTCCGCTACCCGCACCCGGATCTGGCGGGCCCGCTCAAGGAGACGTACGGCGTCGTCGTCTTCCACGAGCAGATCATCCAGATCGTGGACATCATGACCGGCTGCGGACGCGACGAGGCGGACCGGGTGCGGCGCGGGCTCTCCGACCCCGAGTCGCAGGGACGCATCCGGTTCTGGTTCGCGCAGCAGGCGGCGGCGCGGGGCTACGAAGCCGAGACGATCGCCCGCACGTGGGAGATCATCGAGGCCTTCGGCTCGTACGGCTTCTGCAAGGCGCACGCGGTGGCCTTCGCCGTGCCGACATACCAGTCGGCGTGGCTGAAGGCCCATCACCCGGCCGCGTTCTACGCCGGGTTGCTCACGCACGACCCCGGGATGTACCCCAAGCGGCTGCTGCTCGCGGACGCGCGGCGGCGAGGGGTGCCGATCCTCCCGCTGGACGTGAACCGGTCGGCGGTCGCTCACCGTATCGAACTGGTGTCTGGTTCCGGCTCCGGTTCCGGTTCTGGCTCCGGTTCCGGCTCCGGTTCCGGGCCGGCTCCGGACCGATGGGGCCTGCGACTCGCGCTCCGCGACGTCCACGGCATCAGCGAGGCCGAGGCCGAGCGGATCGAGGCCGGACAGCCCTACGCCTCGCTCCTGGACTTCTGGGAGCGGGCCAGGCCCGGCAAGCCGCTCGCGCAGCGGCTCGCGCAGGTCGGCGCGCTCGACGCGTTCGGCGCCAACCGCCGCGACCTGCAACTGCACCTGACGGAACTCCGGCGGGGCTCGCGGGGCTCGGCCGGGGCCCAACTCCCCTTGTCCGGCGGGCGGAAGACGGCCCCCGCCGGGCTTCCCGACCTGGGCGACGCCGAACGGCTCAGCGCCGAACTCGGCGTCCTCGGCATGGACTCCTCACGCCATCTCATGGGCGACCACGCCGAGTTCCTCCGGGAGCTCGGCGTGCACAGCGCCCGCCGCCTGCGGGAGGCCGAACACGGGGCGACCGTCCTGGTCGCGGGCGCCAAGGCGGCCACCCAGACCCCGCCGATCCGCTCCGGGAAACGGGTCATCTTCACCACCCTGGACGACGGCACGGGCCTGGTCGACCTGGCCTTCTTCGACGACGCCCACGAACGCTGCGCGCACACCGTCTTCCACTCCTGGCTGCTCCTGGTCCGCGGAGTGGTGCAGCGGCGCGGGCCGCGCAGCCTCAGCGTGGTCGGCACCGCCGCGTGGAACCTGGCGGAACTGGTCGAGCTGCGCCAAGAGGGCGGGCTCGAAGCGGTGGGGGCACGCCTCGCCGAGCCGGGACCCGGGCCGGGACCCGAGGGAGAGCCCGACGCGCCCCCGGCGGACGGCGGCCGCCGCATCCGGATGTCCACGGGGTACGAGATGCACCCCTGGGCCGACCTCAAGCCGCCCGGCGAACGGGCGGCCACCGGACGGAAGTTGTGGCACCAGAGCCCGGGGAGCGCGGGATGAGCACTCTTTGCGTACGTTTTCTGCTGACGCCCATGTACGAGGCCGCCGTGCCCCGGCTGCTCGCCCTGCTCGGCGAGTTCAGCCCTGTCGTCGAGGCCCTGCCGCCCGACGCCGCGCTCGTCGACGTACGGGGAGCGATGCGCTACTTCGGGCGGGACGCCGTCGAACTCGCCTCGGTGATCCGGGTGCGGGCGCTCGCCCTGTACGGGGTGGACTGCGTGATCGGCGCGGGGCCGGGGCCGATGCTGGCACGGATGGCCGCACGGGAGGCCGCACCCGGGATCACCCGGTTCGTGGGCCCGGGTCCTGACGCCGTCGCGGAGTTCCTCGGGCCGAGGCCGGTCGCCGAACTGCCCGGGGTCGGCCGCGCCACCGCCCGCACCCTCTGCTCGTACGGGCTCGACACCGTCGGCAAGGTGGCCGCCGCGCCCCTGTCCACGCTGCAGCGCCTCGTCGGCGCCCGAGCGGGCCGCGAGCTGCGCGAGAAGGCGAACGGCATCGACCGCGCACACGTCGTGCCGAACGCCGCCGCCCGCTCCCTCGCCGCCGAACACACCTTCCCCCGCGACGAGTTGGACCCCGCACGGCACCGCAGGGCGCTGCTCTCGCTCACCGAGGAACTCGGCGCGCGGATGCGCGACGAGGACCAGGTCTGCCGCTCCCTGACCCTCACCGTGCGCTACGCGGACCGCTCCACCACGAGCCGCACGCGTGCGCTGTCCGAGCCGACCGCGCACTCCTGCGCCCTGACCGGCTCCGCGTACCGCATGTACGAGGCGCTCGGCCTCCAGCGGGCCCGGGTGCGCGGCATCTCGCTGCGCGCCGAAGGCCTCGCCCCCGCCGAACACGCCGCCCACCAGCTGATGTTCGACCCGGTGGACGACAGGACCCGCAAGCTGGAGGCGGTGGCCGACCGGGCGCGCGCGAAGTTCGGGCCGGGCGCGATCGTGCCGGGAACGCTGGCGGCGTAGCACCGGGCTCCTCACAGATCCCTGCGTCGCACGGCGAGCACCATGACGACCACCGCGGCCACCGGCCACGCCGCGAACACGATCCACGCCTCCGTGATCGTCTCCGGGTACTTGTCCGGCGGGTAATCCATCGCGGGGTTCTCGATGAGGGCGTTCCACGCCGTGATCGGCATCGTGTTGCCGAGCTCCTTCACCCACCGGTACGTCTCGCCCTGGAGGAAGGCGGGCACCAGGACCAGCGTCACGAGGGTCGTGACGATGCTGCCCGTGGCGTGCCGGACGAGCGCCCCGACGGCCATCCCCACCAGCGCGCTCAGCGGTATGAGCAGCGCGGACGCCACGACGGCGCGCAGTGCGCCCGGGTCGCCGATGGACACACCGCCGTGCTCCCGCAGGATCGCCTGCGTCACGCCGAACGAGGTCACCGAGACGAGCGCGCCGAGCGTGGCCGTCACCGCCGTGATGACGACCGCCTTGGCCAGCATCACCGCACGCCGGTCGGGGACGGCCGTGAACGTCGTACGGATCAGACCGCTGGTGTACTCGCCGAAGACCGCGAGAGCGCCCACGCTGCCCGCGAGGACCATGAGGATCTGCCAGGCGGGGTCGACGAACGCGGTGGACAGCGTGTCGAACCGCATCCGCGGGTCCGTCGGCGCGGGCGCGTCCCGCTGTGCGAGCCAGTCGAGGTTCGTCAGCGCGGAGTTCACGTTGATCCCGGTGACCGCCAGCGCGCCGGCCGCCAGGACCCAGTACGTGGACCGCAGCGACCACAGCTTGATCCACTCGGCGGCGACGAGGTCGCGGAAACGGGCGCGCGGTTCGGCGACCGCGGGAACGGCGAGGGTCGTCATCGCGTCTCTCCCGCCAGGTATTCGACGCTGTCGGCGGTGAGTTCCATGAACGCCTCCTCCAGGGATGCGGTGCGGGTCGTCAGCTCGTGCAGCAAGGCCCGCTCATGCAGGGCGAGTTCACCGATGCGGGCCGCGGGAAGCCCGGTGACGGTGAGCACGTCGCCGTCCGTCTCCACCGAAGCGCCCTCGGCGATCAGTACGTCCGTCAGCTTCAGGGCGTCCGGAGTACGCACCGTCACGCTCAGCCGGGTGCCCCGCGCCGCGAAGTCGGTCAGGCTCTCCGCCGCGATCAGCTCGCCCCGGCCGATCACGACGAGCTGGTCGGCGGTGTTCTCCATCTCGGACATGAGGTGGCTGGACACGAAGACCGTGCGACCCTCGGCGGCAAGGCGCCGGAAGAGCCCGCGCACCCACAGCACTCCTTCCGGATCGAGGCCGTTGAGGGGCTCGTCGAAGAGCAGTACCGGCGGATCGCCGAGCAGCGCGGTGGCGATGCCGAGCCGCTGCCGCATGCCCAGCGAGAAGCCGCCGGTGCGTTGCCGGGCCACCTCGGCGAGGCCGACCTCGCGCAACACCTCGTCGACCCGGGCCCGCGGGATGCGGTTGCCGCGTGCCAGGGCGGCCAGGTGCGCCACCGTCGGGCGGCCACCGTGCACGTCGCCGGCGTCCAGCAGCGCGCCGACGTGGCGCAGTCCGCGCGGCCGGGACGCGAAGGCGCGGCCGTCGATGGTGGCGGAGCCGCCGCTGGGGGACACCAGGCCGAGCAGCATCCGCAGGGTGGTCGTCTTGCCCGCGCCGTTGGGGCCCAGGAACCCCGTGACGTGTCCGGGGCGCACGGTGAAACTCAGGTCCTTGACGGCGCTCTTGTCGCCGTACCGCTTCGTCAGTTCGTTGACTTCGATCACCCGGACCACGGTGCCGTCCGCCGGGCCGCGCGGCATCGGGCCGAGGGCCACACCCGTCGCGGGCTCCGGTAGCCCACGGGCGTAGGTCCGCGGGCCAATACCCCTGCGCGCACAGGGAACATACGATCGGCGCATGGACATCGACCCAGGTCAGCCCGTGGCCGAGGAGGGGCGCGGCCGACGCCCGCACCGGCGCCCGTGGCCGCCGTTGCGCACGGGCCTGGCCTGGAGCGGAGCCGTCGTCTACCCGGCCGTCACATACGTGACCTTCGACCACGGACAGCAGGGCTTCGACGCCCTGATGGTCCTCGCGTCGATCGCGCTGACGGCCGTGGTCGCCTCGCTCCTCAGGCGCAGACCACTGCCCGCGCTGGCCTTCCTGCTCCTGGGCGCGGTGGCGGCCGGCATGGAGATGCGCAAGACCGAGGTCAGCTACCTCCAGACGCTGGCCGGCGCCTGCGCCGTCGGCTATCTCGCCGCCACCCGCTCGCGCCGCGTCTCGGTCACCGCGGCCCTCATGGCCTTCGCGACCCAGGCCGTCTCCCTCTTCGCCTTCCCGCCCGACGGCGGTTGCCGGCCCCCCGAGCTGTACCGGGCCGACGGCTGCCGGCCCGCGGGCTGGGCGACCAACAACGGCGAGACCGTGGCATTCGTCGCCGTCGCCCTCATCGCCGCCTGGATGGCGGGCAGTTCGGCCCGCGAGCGCCGTACGCACGCCGACGCGCTGCGCGCGCAGGCCACCGCCCGTGCCGTCACCGCCGAACGGCTGCGCATCGCAAGGGAGTTGCACGACATGATCGCGCACAGCATCGGGGTCATCGCCATCCAGGCGGGCGTGGGCAGCCGGGTCATCGACACCCAGCCCGCGGAGGCCCGCAACGCGCTCAGAACCATCGAGGCCACCAGCAGGGAGACCCTCGCTGGCCTGCGCAGGACGCTGGTCGCGCTGCGCAGGCCGGAGCCGGGCCCGGAGGCGGTGGACGAGCGACGTGGCGGCGCCCCCGCCACGTCCGCGCCGCCCCGCGAACCGGCTCCGGGGCTCGCGGACGTCGACCGCCTCGCCGCGGCGGCGCGGGACGCCGGAGTCCGCGCGGAGATCCGGTGGCGCGGGGAGCGCGGGCCGCTGCCCGCCGACATCGACCTGGCCGCGTTCCGCATCCTCCAGGAGGCCCTGACCAATGTCGTACGGCATGCCGGAACGGACGCCTGCCGGGTGACCGTCGACCGGCGGGAGACCGAACTCGCCCTGGAGGTCGAGGACGACGGCCGCGGCGGGCTGCCCGCCGGCACCGGGTTCGGACTCGTCGGCATGCGTGAGCGAGTGGCCCTGCTGCACGGCCGGTTCACCGCGGGGCCGCGCCCCGAGGGCGGCTTCCGGGTGACGGCGCTGCTGCCGCTGCCACCGCTGTCATCGCTGTCGTCGGCGTCATCGGGGGACGCCCGATGACCGCCCCCGCCGTCAGGGTCGTCCTCGCCGACGACCAGCCGCTCGTCCGCGCGGGCCTGTGCGTCCTGATGGCAGACACCCCCGGCATCGAGGTCGTGGGGGAGGCGGGAACGGGCGCCGAAGCGGTCCAACTGGCGCGCGACATACGCCCCGACGTGGTCGTCATGGACATCCGCATGCCCGGCATGGACGGCATCGAGGCCACCCGGCTGATCACGGCGGAGATGGAGTCGACGCGCGTCCTCGTCCTCACCACCTTCGATGACGACGACTACGTGTACGGGGCGCTGCGCGCGGGCGCCAGCGGGTTCCTGGTCAAGGACATGGCACTCGAGGACATCCTCGCGGCGATCCAGGTGGTGTCCGCGGGGGACGGCCTGATCGCGCCGAGCGTCACCCGGCGCCTGATCGCGGAGTTCGCCGCGCGGCCCGTCCAGGAGCAGCGGGCGCCCCGGACGGTCGACGGCATCACCGACCGGGAGTGCGAGGTGCTGACGCTGGTCGGCCGGGGACTGTCGAACGCGGAGATCGCGGCCGAGCTGTTCATCACCGTGGCCACGGTGAAGGCGCACGTGGCGCGGCTGTTCGCCAAGCTGGACGCCCGCGACCGGGTCCAGCTCGTCATCATCGCGTACGAGGCGGGGCTGGTCGCGCCGCTGCGGTAGGCCGTTGCCGGGGTGGGGCGGGCGACGGCAGAGGGCCGCCGCCTCCCCGTGGCGCACGGGAAGACGGCGGCCCTCACACCTGCCGGCCCGACTCAGCGGCCGTGGCGCGCCGTACGACGGCGGGCGGTGCCGAACATGGCCGCGGCGCCGATGGCGAGGGCGGCGGCGCCGCCGATCGCGATGTACGGGGTGGTGCTGTCACCGCCGGTCTCGGCGAGGTTCTCGTCGGCGGCGACGGGCTTCGCGTCGCCGCCGTTCACCTCGGGCTGGTTGGCGGCGGCGTCGTCACCCGCGCCGGTGTCGCCACCCGGGGCCGGGGCCGCCTCGGTGACCTCGGCGCCCGTCTTGTGGTCGCTGTCACCGTGGCCGTTGTGCTCGACGGTGGACTTCTCGGCGCCCGCGGCGATGTCCTTCTCGGAGGGCGCGGAAGCGGCCGGGGCCGGGGCCGCGGCGTCGCTGCCGCCGCTGTCCTTGCCGAAGACGACGTCCGAGCAGGTGTAGAAGGCCTCGGGGGAGTCCGAGCGCTGCCAGATCGAGTAGATCAGGTGGCGGCCCGACTTGGCCGGGACCTTGCCGTCGAAGACGTAGTCGCCGTTCTCCATCTTCGGGTCGGCGACGTCGACGAACGGCTTCTCCTCCAGGTCCGACCACTTCAGGGGCTTGGCCGGGTCGTACGAGTCCTTCGTGATGTACAGCTCGAAGGAACCCTTGTGCGGGGCGGTGCCCTTGTAGCGGAAGGTGTGGTTGCCGCCGGACATCTTGCTGGACGGCCAGTCGGCGCGCGGCAGGTCGAGGCCCTTGTACTTGTCGTTGCCCGCGCTGCACAGCTTGCCGTCGGGGATGATCTCCTTCGACTTGCCGGCGGCGTTGGCGATGTTCACGCCGTTCCAGTCGTAGAAGGCCTGCGTGCCGCTCGCGGCGACAGCGGCCTTGCAGGCGGCCGACTTCGGAGCCTCGGGGCCCTCCTGGAAGCACGCGGAGACACGGCTCACCGGGTCCGTCATCGAACCGTGCGCGGCGGCCGGGGCGGCCGACAGGGCGGTCAGGGCGAGCGGGGCGATGCCGGCGGCGGCGATCGCGGCGACCTTGCGACGTGCGGTCATGAGTGGTTCTCCTCAGCGGCGGTTCAAGGGGGGTGGGGGACACGAGACGGTTGCGAACGGCCGGTGCCGCCCCCCGATCACGTGCGGCGCCGACGGTTCGTAACCGGCCCGGCGACGAGAAAACTAGCCGCTGAAATCCCCGGATTCGCCTGCTGGGAGGGGGTGATGGCGATCTTTATGGTGCGGTTAAGGAAGGGCTAACCGGGGGCTGAGGCTGGGCGGTTGTGGGAGGCATCGCGTGGCGCGAAAGGCGTGATCCACTCTTGTGACGCGAGGTGCCCGACGGAAGCATGAGGGCATGGCCGACAAGAGATGCGTCCACGAAATGCTGGTGGAGCAGTGCACGGAGTGCGCTCCGGCCCCCGAAGGGCTGCCCTCCCACGTATTCGTCACCGCAGGCGGGTCGGTCTTCCACCGCACGACGCGCTGTGCGGGGCTGCTCGACGGGCAGCGGCAGGCCGCTGCCCAGGGCAAAGAGATCCACACTCCCGTACGGAAGCCGCTGGCCGAGGCGAGGGGCGCGTACGGTGCCTGTCTGGTCTGCTGCCAGAGCTACCGGCCCGGTGCGACCCGCCACTGACCTCGCGCCCCGGGACGGGGACGGCTCACCCCTGAACTTCGCGCACCGGGACGGGACGGCTCACCGCACCCACCGATACCGCCGCTCCGGCCGCCCCGTCCCCCCGTACCGAAGCGTCACCTCGACGCGGCCCGTGTCCGCGAAGAACTCCAGGTAGCGGCGTGCGCTGACCCGGGAGAGGGTGCCCTCCTGGGCGCACTCCGAGGCGGAGAGGCCCCCGGGGTGGCTCCGCAGCGTCTGCTCCACCAGGTCCGCCGTGTGTGCCGCCAGGCCCTTGGGGAGCTCGCGGGAGCCCGGCGGGCGGGTGCCGAAGATCTGGTCGACGTCCTCCTGACGCGCCTCGTCGAGACCGTCGAGACGCGCCCGCACCGCCGCCACGTGCAGCAACTGCTCGCGCAGCGCCGCCTGGTTGAACGGCTTGATCAGATAGTGCAGCGCCCCGGCCCGCAACGCCGACCGCACGATCTCCGCGTCCCGCGCCGCCGTGATGAACAGCGCGTCCAGCGGCTGCCGGTCCCGGTCGCGTTCCTCGACGGCCCGCAACTCCCGCAGCACCGCGATGCCGTCCATGTCGGGCAGATAGATGTCGAGCAGGACCAGATCGGGGCGCAGCCGCTCCACCGCCGCCAGCGCCTCCGCGCCGCTGTGCGCCACCCCCACCACCGAGAATCCGTCCACCGCGGACACGTATCGGCTGTGCAGTTTGGCGACCATGAAGTCGTCGTCCACGACCAGCACCCTTGTCATCGCCGCAGGCTATGGGCGCGACCACAACGACCACAACGTCCGTTGATTCCGGAAGAGAGACAGCTTCTTAACGCGCAGGCAACATGTGGGCCACCTCACAGGTATCCCGAGGCATCCCCGTCCCCGCGGACGGCGGCCGGGTTCCCTCCCCCCACGGGGAGCCCGGCCGCTCCGACTCCCCGTACCGACCAGGTACCCGACTACGTACCGACAGGTGGTGGCACACGTGCGTCTGCGCACACCCCTTGCCCTGCTCGGGGCCGCGCTGCTCGTGCTCGCAGGGCCGCCGCTGCTCTCCACGGGCAGCGGCACCGAGACCGGCACACAGATCCCCGGCCTGCGCTTCATGGTCCCCAACACGCCGGGCGGCGGCTACGACATCACCGCCCGCACCGCGGCGAAGAACGCCGAGGACGCCGGACTCACCCACAACATCGAGGTGTTCAACCTGCCCGGCGCCGGCGGCACCGTCGGCCTCAGCCGCCTCGTCGGCGAGCACGGCAACGGCAAACTCGCCATGTCCATGGGCCTCGGAGTCGTCGGCGCCGCCCGCTCCAACGACTCGCCCAAGACCCTCGCCGACACGACCCCGATCGCCCGCCTCACCGAGGAACCGGACGTCGTCGTGGTCGCCAAGGACTCCCCGTACAAGGACATCAAGCAGCTCGTCGCGGCCTGGAAGAAGAACCCGGGCAAGCTCCCCGTCGGCGGCGGCTCGTCCCCCGGCGGCCCCGACCACCTCGCCCCGATGCTGATGGCGCGCGCCGCCGGGATCGACCCCAAGAAGGTCAACTACGTCCCCTTCGACGGCGGCGGCGAACTCCTCGCCTCGATCCTCGGCAAGAAGGTCGCCTTCGGCGTCTCCGGCGTCGGCGAATACCTGGACCAGATCAAGTCCGGCGAACTGCGGCTGCTCGCGACCACCGGACCCAAGCGGGTCAAGGGACTGGACGGGCCGACCCTCAAAGAGTCCGGCTACGACGTGAACTTCACCAACTGGCGCGGCATCGTCGCCCCGCCCGGCCTCTCCGACGCCGAACGCAAGAAACTCACCGGCCTGGTCAAAAAGCTCCACGACTCCCCCCAGTGGCGCAAGTCCCTCAAGACCAACGGCTGGGACGACGCCTTCCTCACCGGCGACAAGTTCGGCGACTTCCTGACCGCCCAGGACAAGAGCGTGGTGTCCGTGCTGAAGGAGCTGGGACTGTGACGACCCCGACCCCCACCACCGGAACCCCGCCCGCAGAGCGCGGAAGCGGCGGCAGCAGCCGCCGGACCTGGCTGCGCGAGCACTCCGAACTCGGCGTGTGCGTCATGCTGCTCGCCCTCGGCGCCCTCGTCCTCACCGACGCCCTCACCATGGACGTCGAGATCGCCCAACGCGGCCCGATCGGACCCAAGACCGTCCCGATCGCCGTCGGCATCGGCCTCCTCGTCGTCGCCGTACTCCTCGCGATCGACGTCCTGCGCGGTGGCCGCGGCGAGGCCGAGGGCGGCGAGGACATCGACCTGTCCGAACCCGCCGACTGGCGCACCGTGCTGCTCCTCGCCGGAGTCTTCCTCGGCGCGGCCGTCCTCATCGAACCGCTCGGCTTCCCCGTCGCGGGAGCCCTGCTCTTCTGGGGCGCGGCGTACGCCCTCGGCAGCCGCCACCTGGACCGCGACCCGCTCATCGCGGCCGGGCTCTCCCTCCTCACGTACGTCGTCTTCAACAACCTGCTCGGGGTGCCGCTGCCCGGCGGTCCCCTGATGGGAGTGCTGTGACATGAACGCCTTCAACTCCCTGATGGACGGCTTCGGCACGGCCCTCACCCCCATGAACCTGCTCTGGGCGGCCATCGGCGTGCTCCTGGGCACCGCCATCGGCGTCCTGCCCGGCATCGGCCCCGCGATGGCGGTGGCACTCCTGCTCCCCGTGACATACGGCCTCGAGCCGACCGGCGCGTTCATCATGTTCGCCGGCATCTACTACGGAGCGATGTTCGGCGGCTCCACGACCTCGATCCTCCTGAACACCCCGGGCGAGAGCGCGGCGGTGGTGGCCGCCATGGAAGGCAACCCGATGGCCAAGTCCGGCCGGGGCGCACAAGCGCTCGCGGCCGCCGCCATCGGGCACTTCGCGGGCGGCATCATCGGCACGATCCTCCTGGTGGCCCTCGCGCCGAAGGTCGCGGAGCTCGCGGTCGACATCGGGGCGCCCGACTACTTCGCCATCATGGTCCTCGCGTTCATCGCGGTGACGTCCGTCCTCGGTTCCTCGCGCGTACGAGGACTGGCATCCCTCCTCATCGGCCTCACCCTCGGCCTGGTCGGCCTCGACCAGATGACCGGACAGCAGCGTCTGACCTTCGGCTCGCTCCAACTCGCCGACGGCATCGACGTGGTGATCGTCGCGGTCGGCCTCTTCGCGATCGGCGAGGCGCTGTGGGTCGCGGCCCACCTGCGGCGCACCAGCAGTGAGGCGATCCCGGTCGGCCGCCCGTGGCTCGGCAAGTCCGACGTGAAGCGCACCTGGAAGTCCTGGCTGCGCGGCCCGCTCATCGGCTTCCCGTTCGGCGCGATCCCCGCGGGCGGCGCGGAGATCCCCACCTTCCTCTCGTACGTCACCGAGAAGCGCCTGTCCAAGCACAAGGATGAGTGGGGCAAGGGCGCGATCGAAGGAGTGGCGGGCCCCGAGTCGGCCTCCTCGGCATCGGCCGCGGGCACCCTGGTCTCCATGCTGACGCTGGGCCTGCCCACGACGGCCGTGGCCGCCGTGATGCTCGCCGCCTTCCAGCAGTACGGCATCCAGCCGGGCCCGCTCCTCTTCGAACGCGAGCCGGACCTGGTCTGGGGCCTGATCGCCTCGCTCTTCGTCGGGATGGTCCTCCTCCTGGCCCTGAACCTCCCCCTGGCCCCGGTCTGGGCGAAACTGCTCCGCATCCCGAGGCCCTACCTCTACGCGGGCATCCTCTTCTTCGCCGCGGTCGGCGCGTACGCGGTCGGCGGCGAGGCCCTCGACCTGGTGATCCTGCTGATCATCGGCCTGATCGGCTTCGGCATGCGGCGCTACGGACTGCCCGTCCTGCCCGCGGTCATCGGCGTCATCCTCGGCCCGAACGCCGAGCAGCAACTGCGCCGCGCCCTGCAGATCAGCGACGGCAGCGTGAGCGGCCTGATCGACACGCCCTTCTCGATCACGGTGTACGCGATCGTGGCGCTGATCGTGCTCTGGCCGCTCCTGAAGAAACTGCTGGTGCGGGGGAGGAGCGGTGACGTAGACGTAAAGGCATGACCCAGGAGAACCCGGAGCACCGGGAGGACCCCACCGCCGTCCGCCTCGCCGTCGCCGCCGACGTCCCCGCCGTGAAGGCGGTGACGGACGCGGCGTACCACCCGTACATCGAGCGCATCGGTGTCGTGCCCGTCCCCATGGAGGCGGATCATGCGGCGGATGTGGCGGCGGGGCGGGTCTTCGTCACCGGTGATCCGGTGGTGGGTCTTCTGGTCCTCGTCCCACACGAGGACCACCTGTTCCTGGACAGCATCGCGGTCCACCCCGAGGCGGCAGGCCAAGGGGTGGGCCGCCGCCTGCTCGCCTTCGTGGACGAGCGGGCGCGGTCGCTGGGTCTTGCGGAGGTCCGGCTCTACACGAACGCGATGATGTGGGAGAACCAGAAGCTCTACCCTCGGTACGGCTACGAGATGGTGGAGCGCAGGGTGGACGGGCCGTACGACCGCTACCACTACCGGAAGAGGCTCTAGACCGCTTCCCGCCCCGGGACTCTCACCCGTCCGGCCACCAGGTCCGCTGGATGTCCTTGCGGACCTCGGTGCGCTCGCGAGGGCTCTCCCGCTCCTCGGACTTCTCCCGGATCTGCCGATTGGTGGGCTTCCCGACGGTCTTGTGCACGGTCACACGGCGCATGGCTGCCTCCCTGTACTACCGATGTCCAAGGTGGGACGTCGGTAGACCTCTGCCGGGAGGGTTTCTCATCGAAACCCGATTGTCAGTGGTGAGTGTCACCATCGCCGGATGACGATCGACTGTGACGAGGTCCCGCCCGCAGCCCGCCGCCACAAGGAAGTGGTGGACGTCCACCTGATCCTCCGCCGTGGCGACGAGGTGCTCCTGGCCCGCCGCGCCAACACCGGTTACGGCGACGGATTGTTCAACGTGCCCTCCGGTCACGTCGAGCCCGGCGAGGACGTCCGCACGGCGGTGATCCGCGAGGCCCGGGAGGAGATCGGCCTGTCCCTCGCCCCCGACGAGGTCAGCGCCGAACTGGTCCTGCAGCACCGAGGCCCGGGCGAGGAGGCCCGCATCGGCTGGTTCTTCGAGGCGACGTACGGCGCGGGCGGCGAGCCCTTCAACGCGGAGCCCGACAAGTGCGCCGAACTGAGCTGGCACACCATCGCCACGCTGCCGGACGACATGGTGGCGTACTGCAGGGCGGCTCTGCAGGCATGGCACACGGGCGAACGCTTCGCCCTGCACTGGCAGCAGGAGGGGGACGCGGTGCGGTTCGAGAGGGGCGGGGCCGAGCGGCTGGTGGCTCTTGCCCCGCTGTCCCGAGGCTGAGGTCAGTCCGGTGCGGCCCCGGGGTGGGGCGGGGAGAGGAGGCCTCCGGTACGGGCCAGGTGTTCCAGTTCGTCCAGGGCGGACAAGGCTGCGGATGCTGCTTCTGGGTCCGTTGTGGTGAGGTTGCTTTCGGTGAACTCGTCCTCGTCCAGGCGGAGGATTGTTTTGCCGTCTGCCGAGCACCACAGGTCCAGGTCCAGGTCTTCCACCGTGAGCGTGGTGCCGTTTCGTGTCGCGGGGCGGGTCACGTCGCAGTACCAGCCCTTCAGGACGCCCGTGGACGTGCGGACCTCCTTCACGGCGTACCAGCGGTCACGCCAGTAGTGCTCCGTGAAGACGTCGCCCGGCTCGAAGCGTACGAAGCCGAAGTCCCGTGTCCCGGCGGCCGCCCACGGTGCGCGGACCGTCACCACCGTGCCGTCGTCCGCGATCACCTCCGCCGGGTAGCGGATCTTCGTGCGGCCCGCTTTCATCAGGACCACCTCCACCGTGTCAGCCGTGTCAGCCGCGTCAGCCGAGGTTTCGGACATGGCGGACCTCCGTTGCGCAGATCTCGTAGCCGAACCACTTGTTGATCGCCAGCATCGGCTCGTTGCCGGCGTCGTTTCCGGTGAACGCCTCCGTGTATCCGGCGGCCCGCGCCCGGTGCAGGGAGTCGTTCTTGGCGAGCTTGGCGAGACCGCGTCCGCGGAACGCGCGGCCCGTGCCGGTCATGCCGCTCGCGTAGCGCGACGCGTCGTCCGTGCGGGCCAGCGTGAAGGCGGCGGGACGGCCGTCCACCACCGCCACCGTGGTCAGTTCGCGGTTCACCAGGGGGTGGTTCCACGTCTCGGCGAGCCAGTGCCCGTAGTCCGTGAACTCCGCGGCCACATCGCTCGGTTCGTCCGCCACCGTCTCCGCGTCCAGCTCGAAGAGGGCGCGCGGGTCGCCCCCGAACGACGCCCCCGTACGCAACTCCACCCCGTCCGGCGGCTCTTGGCGCGGCGGCAGCGGCCCACCGGCCAGGTCGAGGCGCAGGAAGTGGGCCGAGCGGCTCGCGCGGTAGCCGCGCGCGGCGGCGAAGGCGAGGTTCGCGGGCTCGTCGAGCACCCAGGAGTAGACCGTGGTGGCCCCCTCGTCCGCCAGGTACTCCTCCGCCGTCCGCAGGATCAGCGAGCCCGCGCCGAGCCCGCGCCGCTCCGGGAGCACGTAGACGTTGGCGAAGCCCTGGCCCGGCTCGGGGCTGTCGTGGGCGATGCCCACCTGCGCCGTGCCGATGATCTCCCCGTCGGCCTCGGCGACCAACTGGCGGTAGCGGGAGTCGGGATGGGCGTGCGCCAGGTCGAAACGGATCGAATCGGCGGTGGCGAGCATGGCGGGCACGCAGGCGCGGCGTACGACGGCGAACGCCTCGGCGTCCGGCGTGTCACCGGCGCGCAGGGCGCGGACTAGGACGGTCATGGGGCCGCACGCTACGCGCGGGGCGCGCCTGGCTGCCTCTCATTTTCCGGGTGCGGTGCGTGACAATCGCCGGGTGCGGTGCGGGACAATCGCCGCGTGACTTTGAAGATCGAGATCGACGGTGGCGGCGCCGGCGCGGGTGGCGTGCCCTCCTACGAGCAGGTGCGGGCCCAGATCGCCGAGCAGGCGCGGGGCGGAGCCCTCCCGGTGGGGTACAAGCTGCCGACCGTGCGGGGGCTCGCCCAGGACCTCGGGCTCGCCGCCAATACGGTGGCCAAGGCGTATCGGGCGCTGGAGGCGGACGGGGTGATCGAGACGCGGGGGCGTCACGGGACGTTCGTGGCAGCCGCGGGGGACGCGGCGGCGCGGGAGGCTTCGGCCGCCGCCCAGGCGTTCGCCGAGCGGGTGCGAAGGCTGGGCCTCTCCGAGGATGCCGCGCTTTCCGCTGCGCGGGAGGCCTTGCGGGCCGCCTACGGGGACTCGGGGTAACCCTCTGCCGCGAGGCGGGGCGGTGCTTGACGCCTTGCTGCATCGGCACCCAGTAGCTTCGTGTTGTGCCCACCCTTCCCCAAGCTCTCGGCTTCGCTCGAGCAGGGGAGGCCCCAATCGCCCTTGCGGAACGCCTGCCCACAACGGAGCAGTTCAGAGGTAGAGCCCCGCATCCGCCCCCTCCCGGGGGTCCGGCACCGACGTAGGTGACGTGCCGCGGCGCAGCGCGTACAGCTCCGCCAGCGTCGCGCCCTCGCGGGAGATCCCCTCGTCCGTGCCGAGCCAGTCGATCGACTCGGCGCGGGTCAGGCCGCCGACCTCGATCCGGGCGAGGCACCGGCCGGGGCGGACCACCGCGGGGTGGAGCCGCTCCAGGTCTTCGTTGGTGGTGACGCCGACCAGGACGTTGCGGCCCTGCCCGAGCAGCCCGTCCGTCAGGTTCAGCAGCCGCGACAACGCCTGCCCGGCGGTGTGCTTCGCCTCCCCGCGGATCAGCTCGTCGCAGTCCTCCAGGAGCAGCAGCCGCCAGCGGCCCTTGGCCGTGCCGTCGTCCTCGCCGATCGCGATGTCCATCAGATAGCCGACGTCACTGAACAGCCGCTCCGGGTCCAGGACGCAGTCGACCTGGCACCAGTCGCGCCAGGACCGCGCGAGGGTCCGCAGTGCCGACGTCTTGCCCGTGCCCGGCGGCCCGTGAAGCAGCAGGAGGCGGCCCGAGATGTCCTCGGGGGTGGTCTTCATCAGGGAGTCCATGGCCTCGGCGACCGGCGCGGTGTAGTTCTCCCGCACCTCCTCCCAGGTGCCGGCGGCGATCTGCCGCGTGGTGCGGTGCGGGCCGCGCCTGGGGGAGACGTACCAGAACCCCATGGTCACGTTGTCCGGCTGCGGCTCCGGTTCGTCCTGGGCGCCGTCCGTCGCCTGCTTCAGGACCTTCTGCGCGAGGTCGGCGCTCGTCGCCGTCACCGTGACGTCGGCGCCGCGGTTCCAGCGCGAGACCAGGAGCGTCCAGCCGTCGCCCTCGGCCAGCGTCGCGCTGCGGTCGTCGTCGCGGGCCGCGCGCAGCACCGTCGCGCCCGGCGGGAGCAGTGTGCAGCCGGACTTGACGCGGTCGATGTTGGAGCTGTGCGAGAAGGGCTGCTCGCCGGTGGCGAAGCGGCCGAGGAAGAGGGCGTCCACGACATCCGACGGGGAGTCGCTGTCGTCTACGTTGAGCCGGATCGGCAAGGTGTCCTGAGGGTTCGCAGACATGCCGCCATGATCCGGCACGCCAGTGCCCGCGTGCATCCCGGTTTACGCACTCCGCCGTACTCCCGCCGTACTCCCGCCGCGCTCCGTCGTACCTCGATCGGTTGCGAACCCGTGGTGCGGAACCTGTCCCACCGGCAACTCCCCCGGATACTCTTGTCCTTGATGGGACGTCATGGGTGGAATTCGGGGGCACAGCGGTGGCGGCTCACCGCGCTGCTCGGCGTTGGTCTGGTCGCACTGGCCCTGATCCTGACCGTCATCACCACGCTTCCCGATGACGGCAAGGGCACCGAGGGCACCACCCGCGACGGCGACAAGGTGCACGGCACCCCCGCCGTCCCGCCCGGTGACGCGGAGCCGGCCGTCGGCTGGGGCTTCACCCACACCCAGTACAGCGCGGACGAGGGCGGCGCCGCGGCCACGGAGCGCGCCGAGGAACTGCTCGCGGGCAAGCCGCGCCCGCTGCCGCAGATCCAGCACATCATGGGCTGGGGCGCGAGCAACCCCGAGCCGGTCAAGGGGCGTTACGACTTCGAGGAGATGGACCGGCGGATGGACTTCATCCGCGCCACCGACGGCACGCCGGTCGTCACCCTGTGCTGCGCCCCGGACTGGATGAAGGGCGGCAAGCCCGGCGCGGACAACACCGACTGGAGCCAGCAGGCCCTGGAGACCGCCCCGGAGCGCGCCCACTACAAGGACTTCGCGAAGCTCGCGGCGACCGTCGCCAAACGCTATCCGGACGTCCGGCACTTCATCGTCTGGAACGAATTCAAGGGCTTCTGGAACAACGAGGAGGCCCGCTGGGACTACGAGGGCTACACCGAGCTCTACAACCTGGTCTACAAGGAGCTCAAGAAGGTCAACGAGGACATCATGGTCGGGGGCCCCTACCTCGTCATGGACAGCGTCGACCCGCGCCAGACCGAGGGCGCGTCGAAGACGGTCAAGGGCCCCTGGGGGCGCATGGACCAGCGGGTGCTCGACGCCTTCGACCACTGGAACAAGAACAAGGCGGGCGCGGACTTCGTCGTCGTGGACGGTTCCAGCTACACCGTGGACGACGAGATGCTCCCCGACGAGTTCAAGGCCACCGACAAGCTCACGGCGGTCGGCGAGTGGGTGCGGGAGCGCACCGGAGACCTGCCCCTGTGGTGGGCCGAGTACTACGTGGAACCGGGCGACAGCGAGGACAACCGCGACGACTGGTCCGAGCCGCACCGCGTCGCCGTGCAGGCCTCGGGGCTGATGGCGATGGCCCGCGGCGGCGCGAGCAGCGGTTTCTACTGGAACCCGCAGAACAGGGGCGAGAGCTGCGCGGGCTGCCTGTGGCGCTCCACCGAACTCGACGACGGCGGCACGGAGTTGCCGATGCTGAAGATGCTCGCGCGGTTCAGTGACGCGTTCCCGCCCGGCACGCGGTACGAGAAGGTGCCGGTCGCCGCCGACGACGTACCGAACGTGCGTGTGCTCGCCGACAAGGAGACCGTGCTCGTCGTGAACACCCTGGACCGCCCGATCGACGCGAAGGTCGACGGCAAGCGGTTCGCGATGAAGGGGTACGAGGTGAAGTGGCTGAAGCGGTGATCCGCCCCAGCCCTCTCCGTCCCCGTGTCACGCCATGGTCAGGAACCGCTGGACCAGCGAGGCGAGCAGCACCGCGAGCAGTGGCAGCGAGAACCAGAAGCTGCTCTGCAGCCAGCGCAGTTGCCGCACACTCGGCTCCACCGCCACCCGTACGACCTCCCGTGTGACGAGCAGCAGGATCACGGCGATCGCCGCGAGGGCCCCGACCACCGACCACGGCGTCCAGGTCACCTGGGGGCCGATCGGGCCCGGTTCGGCCTTCTCGGCCTTGCCGTCCGGCTGCTTGCGCAGCGTGTAGAGGGTCGCGTCGTCGTTCGTGAAGACCTTCTTCAGCTCCTGGCGGTTGTCGAGGTTCGTGAGCAGCCGGGTGTCCCAGGTGGCGGAGTAGCCCACGTCCATCTGGAGATAGACCGTCTGGCTCTTGTTGATCATCAGATACGAGTGGGGGCCCGCGTCCTTGAGGGCCTTGACCAGGCCGGACACCAGGACCGGGTCGGCCGGGGCGAGGGTCGGGACGTACTGGACCTTCTCCATGTCCCGTGCGCCCCACGGCATCGCGGGCGTCACGTTGTTGAGCGTGTCGTCGCTCATCCACAGCAGCCGGACGGTGGGGTCGTCGTGCTCGTACACGTACTCCATCGCGGCGACCTCGCCGGCCCGGGTGCGCTCGAAGGGTTCGTTGCCCCAGCGCGCCACCAGGAAGCCGCCCATCAGGACGAGGCCCGCAAGCAGCGCGGCCAGGGGCGCGAGGCTCACCCGGTCGCGGTCCCGCTCCTTCGCGGTGATGCCCGCGCGCGGGAAGAACGCGAGTCCGGTCAGGAGCGCGGCGCCGGGCAGCGCGAACATGAAGACGCGCAGGGCCATCTCGCCGCCGTACGACTGCATGCCGAAGCCCAGGAACGGGACGAAGGTCAGGACGAGCAGCGAGCGTTCGGTGTACTTGTGGTCGCGCCGCCGCCACCAGCCCCAGCAGGCGAACGCCATGACACCGCCGGCCAGCGCCACGCGGGCGTACAGCACGAGCTGGTGGGTCGAGCTGCCGCCCTCGATCCGGCCGGACACCGACGACGACACATTGCCGCCGACGCCGCCGATCCCGCCGAACAGCTCGTCGAAGTGCCCCGACCAGTACGGCTCCGCGAGGAAGCCCACCCAGACGGCGACGAGGACCGCGAAGAGGATCGGCAGGCCGCGCAGCTCCGAGCGGCCCACCAGGACGAGCGCGGCAAGGACGCCGAGCATCACGAACGGCGTGAGCTGGTGTGCCGGGACCGTCGCCGCGAACAGGGCGATCAGGACCACCAGAAGCACCGCGCGCTGGCGCCGGTCTGCGGGTTCGACCTCCAGCTCGCCCGGGCGCCGCTTGGCCCACAGCACGTGCGGCGCGCGGAACCACACGAGGAGCACCGCGACGAACACCAGATAGAGCAGATACGTGAAGCCCTGCGGGGAGAAGTAGTCCTGGCCGACCCAGCCGCTCAGCGCGAAGATCCACAGGCCGGCCCACTTGGCGCGCCAGGACGCCCGCATGGAGCGCACGAGCAGGAGCATCGGCGCCAGGTAGAGCAGTTGCATGGCCAGCGGCCACCAGCGGATCACCTCGGTCATGTCCGAGACGCCGCACGCCTTCGCCACGAACGTGGCCGCGGCGAAGAACCCGGGCCAGCTCCAGCGCGCGTCCAGGTCCGGCACCGCGGAACCGGTCCTGTCGATGTACTCCATGAAGCCCAGGTGCTGCCAGGCCGTCGCGAACCGGGGCTCGTCCTCCAGGACGGCGGGCAGCGCGTGCAGGCACACCACCGTGGCGAGCAGGGTCACCAGGAGCAGGGCCTGGTGCGGCCGTTCCGCCCAGAGCAGCGAGGCGAAGGCGACGACGAGCAGCGCGGCCCCGAGCAGGGTCGCCGTGGGCAGCACCGAGATGAGCCCGAGCCCGCCCATCGTGTCCAGGTCGGCCTCGGTGATGTCCAGGGCGGGCAGCCAGTAGAGGGCGAGCGCGAGGGCGAGGAACAGCGCCATGAAGACGGTGCGGCGGCGGGGGAGCGGTTCGTCGGGCGCGTCGGCGGGCTCGGGCGGCGCCTCGCTCGTGCGCACGGCCGTGGCCGGCTCCTCGGCGGGCGGGGTGACGGCGGAGGACACCGAGGAGGACAGCGGCGAGGGCCGCGCCACCGAGGCATCGGCACCGGGCTTTACCTCGACCTCGGCCTTGACCTCGGCCTCGGGTCCCGGTGACTTCAGCGGTGATCTCAGTGCCCAGGTCGGCCGGTGCTCCATGTCGTCCACCTCGTCCCCCTCGTCCCCCGTGCCCGCGGGCTTCCCGCCCCCGGGCCTTCCCGCGGCGGCCCGTGTGACAGCGGGCGTCCCGGCTGCGGGGGTCCCCGGCCCCGGCCGCATGTCTGGCCTGCGCTCCGGATGCTCGAAGTCGGGCTGCACGGCCAGTTGCAGCGTGTCCGAGTCGAGCGACTCGCGCAGCGCCCAGGCCGGCCCGCGCCGCTCCTTCTTGCGGTCCGCCTCGGCCGCGGCGGGTACCGGCGCGTCCTCGGGCGTGCCCAGGTCCGCGAGATCCCCGTCCGGCGCTCCTCCGTCGTCCGGCGAGGACGGCCCGGCCCCCCGCGCCACCCGGTACAGCTTCGGCGCGGCGATCGCCACGATCACCGCGAGGCTGCAGATCTCCGCGACGCCCGCCCCCGTCAGGCCCATCCGAGGCAGCAGAAGCAGCGTCAGGCCGAGCACCAGGAAGCACAACAGGCCCTGCATCCAGGCGATCCCCGACGTACGGCTCTGCGCGCGCTGCACCGCGAAGTACGTCTCCATGACGACCCGCAGCGCCGCGCCCACCGCGAACCAGCGCAGCAGCGGGGTCGCCGCGTCCGCGTACTCCTGGCCGAAGACCCGCAGGACGTAGGGCGCGCCGATGAAGAGCAGACCGCAGACCGGCAGCATGATGCGGGCCATGCGGCGCAGCGCGGCCCGGGTGTTCGCGGCGAGCCGCGCCGGGTCGTGCGCGCCCTCGACGGTCAGCGAGGCACCCATGTTGATGGCGAGCAGATTGATTGTGCCGCCGATCGTGGTGGTGATGTAGAAGTACGCGTTGTCGACCGAGCTGACCTGCGAGGCGACGATCACCGGCACGAGATAGACCACGGCGAGCGAGAAGAGCGAGCCGGTGTAGTCGCCGGCCAGGAAGCGGCCCATCTCGCGCAGCGTGGGCGGCTTGGTCTTGTCCTGCGTCGCCTTCACGTGCCGCGGCACGAGCCGGCGGAACACCAGCCAGCCGAGCGGGACGACCGACATGGCGATCGCGGCGACCCACGACACGAAGACACCGGCCGTCGGGATCGCCGCGGCCACCGCGATGAGCAGCCCCAGCTTGACGACCGAGAAGATGGTGTTGCCGACCGGCACCCACAGCGCGCTGCGCAGCCCCGTGAGCACGCCGTCCTGGAGGGTGAGCAGCGACCAGGCGATGACCGCGGCGATGAAGCCGAGGCCGTTCAGCGGGCCGTGCAGGAACTTGTACGAGGGTCCCCACAGGTCGAGCGTGAACAGGAAGATCAGCGCGGCGAACGCGACGACCACCGAACTGCCCGCGTACGTACGGAAGATCAGCCTGCCGGTGGCGCGCCCCGCGATGGGGATGAAGCGGGCGAGGGCACCCGTCAGGGTGAGGGCGGTGAGCCCCGCGAGGAGTTTCATGGCGGCGATCGCCGCCGAGCCCTGGCCGACCGCCGACTCGGAGTAGTACCGGGCGGCGGCCAGCCAGAAGCCGACGCCGAGCACGCCGGAGATGCCGGTGTTCAGCATCAGCGCGTAGGCGTTGCGGAACAGCGGACTTCCGCCGCCGGAGCCCCCCGAGCTGCCGAAACCGCCGAAACCGCCCGAGCCGCCGAGCAGGCGCGGTCTGCGCGGCCTGCCCGGCTTGCCGGACGTCGGCTGCTGTTCGGTGCCGGGACTCCCAGAGACGTGTGCCTGGGCGGTCGACGTGTCAGACACGGGTACGAGTTGCCTTCCGGCGGGCCTGTCGTGCTCTGCGGACCACGGCGTACCCCTTGGTGTGGGCACGGTCCCTTGCGAAGTTGAGGGCGATCGAGCGGCCCTCGACGAGCCGCGCGAACTCCTCGATGCCGGTGGAGCGGCGCACGGTCACCCGCTGCAGGGCGTACGGCCCCTGGGTGCGCCGCGCGAGGCCGTTGCCGACCGCGAGCGACTGGGAGAATCCGGCACCGCGCACCGTGTTGCGCACCCGGCGGCTCGAATAGCCGTACGGGTAGGCGAAGGAGGCGGGCCGGGTGCCGAGTTCATCGGTGACGATCTCCCTGCAGCGCAGCAGCTCGGACCAGAGGTCGTCGTCGGCCAGCTGGTCGAGCTGCGGGTGCGTGTGACTGTGCCCGCCGATCTCCGTGCCCGCGGCGGCCAGTTCGCGCACCTGGTCCCAGTCGAGCATCACGTCGAGCCCGCCCCCGGTGTCGTGCGCCCCGCGCAGCCAGCCCGTGGAGACGAAGAGCGTGGAGGCGAAGCCGTGCTTGGCGAGCACGGGCAGGGCGTGCCGGTGCACGCCCTCGTAGCCGTCGTCGAAGGTGATCAGGACGGGGCGTGCGGGCAGCGCGCGGCCGGGAGTACGCCAGATCGCGGCGAGCCCGGCCGTGGTCAGCGGCGTGAATCCCCGCTCGCCGAGCAGTTCGAGCTGCTCGGCGAACGCGCCAGGGGAGACCGACAACTCCCGTGTCTCCAGGGTCGGTTCGTGCGCGACCGAGTGATACATGAGTATCGGCACCGGAGTGTTCATGGCTGCCCCCCTTCACCGTCCGCGTCCGTCCCGGTCCCGATCTCCGCGACCGAGAAGGAGGCGCCCGCCCTGCGCGCGCGGACACTCCCGAGGACGTACCCCCCGGCCGCCGTGACCACGCCCGCCACGATGGCCCCCGCGCGGCCCGCGCCGCCGGGGCGGGCGAGCAGCGCGTCCCGCAGCCCGCGCCCGACCCCGGCAGGCAGGACGCGCGTGGCATACCGCCGCTCGGACTCAAGGCCCTTCTCCGCACCGACACTACGGGCCACGAGCGCCTTGGAAAGGCCCTCCGCGTACGTCCGGGTGCGGAAGTACGCGAAGCGCTCCCGCGCCGCGGGCACGCGGTGGTGGATGACCGCGCGGTCGTCGATGAGCAGGATCGCGTCCGGCCGCGCGCGGGTGAGCCGGATGCACAGCTCCGTCTCCTCGCAGCCGAGGGGGCGCTTGTCGCCGTCACGCCCGATGCCGGTGGCGAAGCCGCCCGCCGCCTCGAAGGCGCTGCGGCGGAAGGAGGCGTTGCCGCCCAGAACGTTGCGCACCCGCACGCGCCCCTCGGGCAGCCCCTTGTACGTACAGCCGACGACCCAGTCGAACTCCTCGGGGAACCAGGCGGGCCTGCGCCGGGACTCCCAGATGGGCAGGGTGCGTCCGCCCACCGCGAAGACCTTCGGATCGGCGTACCCCTCGGCGAAGTGGCGCAGCCAGTCCCGCTCCGCGACGGCGTCGTCGTCGAGGAACGCGATGATCTCGCCGCGGGATGCGGCGATGCCGGTGTTGCGCCCCGCGGAGAGGCCGCGGGGGCCCGCGTTCGCGAGTACCCGCACCCCTTCGGTCTCCTTGTACTCCTTGCCGAGGCGCTCCAGGAGCGAGGCGTTGTGATCCACCACGAGCAGCGTCTCCAGGGCCGCCAGGGACTGCGCGCGCACCGAGGCGACCGCCGCGAGGATGTCCTCCCAGCGGTCCTCGGTGTAGACGCAGATGACGACGGAGATACCCGCGACCGTGCCTCCCCCGTGGTGGTGGGGACCGCTCAAGACACCTCTCCCTGACGCGTGCGGAAGGGCACACCACGGCTGCCGCGCCGCTGCCCGCGGCGGTTGGAGCGCTCCGTGAGGATCACCTTCAGGACGCGCAGACCGTCGCGCACGGCGCTGAGGTTGCTGGCGCCGTGGATGCGCAGATACTCGTGGCTGGGGATCTCCTGCACCTTGAGCCCGGCCTTGACCACCCGGATGTTCATCAGGGTCTCCACCTCGAACCCCGTGCAGTCGAGGTCTATCTTGTCGAGGCAGTGCCGCCAGAAGGCGTTGTAGCCGTAGCACAGGTCGGTGTAGCGGGCGCCGAACTTGGCGTTCACGACGGAGCACAGGACGTGGTTGCCGAGCTTGCGGATCGGCGTCATGTCGTCCGTGGCGCCGCCGTTGGCGAAGCGTGAGCCCTTGGCGAAGTCGGCGCCCGAGACGAGGGCGGAGACGTAACTGACGATCTCGTGCCCGTCGGCCGAGCCGTCCGCGTCGACCATCACGATGATGTCGCCGGTGCACGCCTCGAATCCGGTGATCAGGGCGTCGCCCTTGCCCTTGCCGAGCTGTCTCACGACCTTGACGTCCGGCCACAGTTCGCGTGCGACCGCCACGGTGTCATCGGTGGAATTCCCGTCCACGAGAACGACCTCGTGGACCCAGTCGGGGAGTGTCTTGAAAACATAGGGAAGATTCTCCGCCTCATTCATGGCGGGAATCACGACGCTCACCGGCGGAGTGATCGCCAGGTGTGAGGAAATCGGCCGGTAGTCGGCGGACAGTGCCGGCTTGTCCAACGGGTCCGGCTCGGTGGCCGGGCGCACAACGGAACTCATGAGTCTGATCCCTCTCGTCCGGTGGACCGCCCACCCCCGGGCGGTCCGGCTTGGTATCCGGTTCGAAAGGGGGGTTGTCACTTGCGCATGACGAAATGGATCTCCGTGCATGCCGAGTGAGCTGGCATCGCGCGGGACGTGACCCGGCAAGAATTCAGTCGCCGGGCACGGCACCCCCCTACCGCGCCCCGCGCCGGAACCACCGCGATCTTGAGCCCTCCCCTAGATCGCATTGCGTGATGGACCGATGCGGGTGGATGTAAGACGGTATTGATGGTTGAGACCGTATGGCAAGGCCTGGAACATGGCCTCACGTTTTCGATGATTTGGCCGGTCTTGGCGGGCACAAATGGAGCGCCCTGTTCCTGTCTCCGGCCTTTATTCCTTCTTTCTTGATCGTATTTTTCCCACCTGTTTCAGCAGCTTGTCGGCCGGTTCAAAGAATTCCGGCCTGGACAAGACGGTGTTGCGCAGCGCCCTGACCGGAGCGCGCCGCGCCCGGTGGCCGATCGCTGCCGGATGGCGCAGAGCCACCCACCCCTCGTACACGGTGAGTTCGCGTGTCTTCAGGGAGTCCTTGTACTGCTTCTGACCCCGGCCGAGGTCGAGATACGCGATGCCGTCGGCGGCGGCCGCCTCCGCCATGTGCAGATGCATGATCAGACCGGGGGAGTACTTGGCGAACGCCGGGTCGTAGGCCGGGAACCACTGCGCGATGATCCGCTCGGAGCGCAGTCCGAAGTGCGCGGCGACCGGCACCTCGTCCACGTACAGCACGGAGAGCAGGCCGGCGAACTGGTCGGACCTGGTGTGGAACAGCTGGTGCACGAGCTGGGTGATCCAGGCCTGCGCGAAGCGGTTGCTGCGGCCGGTCCTGCGGTACTGGGCGGCCTTCCACTCCATCAGGGTGCGCAGGACCGTGGGGTCGCGTTCGTCGTGCACGTAGCGCACGGTGCCGTGGTCGCGCCCGAGCCTGCGCTCCTTGGCGCGGGTCGTGCGGGTGAACTTCGGCGACTTCTCCTTGAGCTGGGCGAGATAGGCCTCGTACCCCTGGTCGATGTCCATGACGGGGGAGGCGAAGGAGCCGGAGGCGCCCGCCTCGAACGGCTCCTGCCCGTTGGTCAGATGGTCGAACTCGTACAGCGCGAGCCCGCAGGCCCGCAGCAGCTCCCGCGCGTCCCAGGTGAAGCCGGGCCGGTGCACCAGGCCCTGGCAGTCCGAGACGCCGAGGCCGATGGCCCGGCCGACGCCGGTGATGGATCTCTGGAACGGGAAGAACGCCGCGGGCTCACCGTCCTCGCGTACGACCGCGATCCGCACCCCGCGCCGCCAGTGGCCCACCGCGAGGGTGAACTCGGGGGAGAGGAAAGGATTGGCCAGCTCCGGAGCGCCGTGGAGGTGGGCCTTGGACTGCAGTGCCGTCCAGGCCATTCGGTCCGCGGCGGTGAGCTCTCCGGGGCGGTGCACGGTGATGTCCACGTCAGGAGGTCCGCCTCGTCGGGGTACGGCGTCGCAGGTGCCGTACCAGTACCAGCAGATAGATGAGCGACCCGATCACGGTGATGGCGA
Organism: Streptomyces sp. NPDC055099; assembly: GCF_053607685.1. Classification (NCBI taxonomy): domain Bacteria; kingdom Bacillati; phylum Actinomycetota; class Actinomycetes; order Kitasatosporales; family Streptomycetaceae; genus Streptomyces; species Streptomyces sp. NPDC055099. The sequence goes on from NZ_JBSGUA010000011.1 coordinate 68,335, forward strand.
CCACTCCGCCGCGCACCGACCACATGTGGAGGGCCAGCATCGCCTGGGCCACCAACAGATTGACCGCGACGGCCCCGGAAACGGAAGTAATGATCCGGCCCCATGGATCAAGTCCCCTGAGCGCGGCGCCGATTGCGGCCGCGGGGGCGGCCAGCAGGAAGAACAGGGTGAAGGGGGCGCGCAGCGGCGATTCGATGTCCGTGAGCGCCAGCATCGCGCCGACCGCGCCCACCGCCACCGCCGTGCCCGCGAGCAGCGCGGGCGCGTCCTCGTGACGTCTCGGCCGCTCCCCGGGCTCGGGCCCGGTGTCTGATGAAGGTGCCTTGATCCTGATCGTCTGCATTGGCGACTTTGCCCCCCGACGCGCCGGATGCCGGGCTTCAATGTCGCGCAGTCTGCGGCGGCGCGTCAAGATGCGGAGGGAGTGTGCAGATGTTCGCCGATACACCCCTGAACCTGAGCGGAACTCCCGGCGTGGGCAAGGGAATTGCCGGGGAACTTATTGACATGAACACTATCGACGCCCTGAGGGGAGTGGTACCACAGTCGAGGCAGAAATCCTGCTAAGGGAGGTTCCATGAGATTGTCCCGAATCACGGCATACGCTTCCTCACTCCTCCTCGCCACCGCCTTCGCCCTCACCGGGGCCACCGCGGCTCAAGCGGACCAACGATCGGACCAGCAGGCCGCGGCCACCGGCTATGTGGCACTCGGCGACTCCTACTCGTCCGGAGTCGGAGCCGGCGCCTACGACAGCACGAGCGGCAACTGCAAGCGCACCCCACGCGCGTACCCCGCACTGTGGGCGGCCGCCAACTCACCCTCCAGCTTCGACTTCACGGCTTGCTCGGGCGCTCGTACGGGTGATGTCGTGTCCGGTCAACTCGGCCCGCTCAACTCCGGAACAGGCCTTGTCAGCCTCTCCGTGGGCGGCAACGACGCCGGCTTCGCCGACGTCATGACGACCTGCGTGCTCCAGTCCGAGAGCAAGTGCCTCGCACGCATCGAGCAGGCCCGCAGCTACGTCGAGACGACGCTGCCCGGCAACCTCGACCGGGTCTACTCGGCGATCAGCGCCAAGGCACCGGCCGCCCAGGTCGTCGTGCTCGGATACCCCCGCTTCTACAAGCTCGGCGGCGGCTGCCTCGCCGGGCTCTCCGAGAAGGAACGCGGCGCCATCAACAGTGCCGCCGACTTCCTCAACTCCACGACGGCCAAGCGCGCCGCCGACCACGGCTTCACCTTCGGCGATGTGACCTCCACCTTCACCGGCCACGAGATCTGCTCCGGCGACGCGTGGCTGCACAGCGTGAACTGGACCAACATCGGCGAGTCCTACCACCCCAAGGCCGCGGGCCAGTCCGGCGGCTACCTCCCCGTGTTCAGTGCCGCGGCGTCCTGACCCCCGCCGTCCCTGATCCGCTCCGCCGGGCGATGTCCGTCCGGCCGGCCCTACTCGTCCGGCGCATAGGAGGAGGCCCCGCCCGTCGGGGTCTCCTTTTCGCATGTCACGGAGTACGCGACCGAGTTCGAACCGGCCTTCACCGGACTGCGCACCTCCACGCTGATCTCGTTCTGATGGGTCGAGCCCGGTTCCCCGGTGACCGTCTCCGTGTGATGCGCCTGCTTGGTCTTTCCCCCGCCAGAGGCGAAGCTGAGCGTCTTCCAGCCGGGATCGCTCGGCTCACCGGACTTGGTCACCCAGCGGTAGTCGACGGTGGCCGGAACCCGTCCCACGGTGAAGCTCGCCGTGAACGACGGCGCCTGCCCGGCGGCCGGCGGACAGGCGCCGCTGTACTGCGTGTTCGCGCCGGTGACCGTGACCTTGACGGACTGCGCCGGGTGCGTGGTCGAACCGCCGTTGCCGCCACCCCCGTCGGTGCCGCTTCCGCCTCCGCCGCCGTCCGTGGAGCCGCCGCCGGTGGAGCCCCCGTCGCTGCCGCCGCCGTCGGAGCCGCCGCTGCCGTTGCCCCCGCCGTCGCTTCCGCTCCCCTCGGACGCCCCGCTGGTGTTGCCGCCCCCGCCGTCACCGTCGCGGTTGACCAGGGCGTACAGAAGTCCGCCCAGCGCGAGCGCGAGAGCGACCAGGCCCGCGGTGAGGACAAGGACCGTGCGGCGTGAGCGGGGCGGGGGAGCGGTGGTGGTCGTGGTGACGAGGGGGTCCTGCCCGTCCGGAGTCGGCGGATACGGCGTGGGCGCCTGCTGTTGCTGCTGCGACGTGACCGTCGGCATGTACGGCAGCGGCGTCGCCGCCTGCGGGGTGCCGCCCGCCGCGACGAGCCGCAACTGGTCCTCGGCCTCGGCGGCGGAGATCCGGGCGGCGGGGTCCTTGCGCAGCAGCCCCTCGATGACCGGGACCAGCGGACCCGCGTACCGGGGCGGCGGCAACTGCTCGTCGACGACCGCGCGCAACGTGCTCAGCGGGGTGTCCTGCCGGAAGGGAGAACTGCCCTCGACGGCCGCGTAGAGCAGCACGCCCAGCGACCACAGATCGGACTCCGGACCAGGACGCTGCCCCAACGCCCGCTCCGGGGCCAGGAATTCGGGCGAGCCGACCACCTCACCCGTCATGGTGAGGGCCGAACTCCCCTCCACCATGGCGATCCCGAAGTCGGTGAGCACGACCCGGCCGTCGTTCGCGATCAGTACGTTGCCGGGCTTCACGTCGCGGTGCAGCACCCCGGCGTCGTGGGCGGCGCGCAGGGCGGCGAGCACCTCGGCGCCGATGCGGGCGACCCGCTGCGGCGCCATCGGCCCCTCCGCGTCCAGGACGTCGGACAGCGAGAGCCCCCGCACGATCTCCATGACGATCCACGGGCGCCCGTCCTCGCTCGCCACGTCATAGACCGTCACCACATTGCGGTGCGGGATACGGGCGGCGGCCCACGCCTCGCGCTCCAGGCGGGCGTACAGCCGGTCGACGTCAGGGGCCGGGAGTCCGGCGGGCGCGCGCACCTCCTTGACCGCGACCTCACGGCCGAGGACCTCGTCGCGGGCCCGCCATACCGTGCCCATGCCGCCCTCGCCCAGAGGGGCGAGCAGGCGGTAGCGCCCCGCGATCACACGCTCGTTCGCGCTCACGGGCGTCCCCCATCCGCAGCAGTGCGATTCTCCACAAAACTACCTCAACCGAGCGCGGTTGCCGCCCCCTTGAACACCAATCCACACCCAAGGGCCACCACGACAAAGGCGGATCCCAGCGGAAGGAATCGATGCGTGGCCCGGTGCAGCCACCGCGGCCCGCGCACCCGCCGCCCGGCCAGGGACCCGACCCGCACCAACAGGAACCCCGCGGCCGTCAGCGTGACGGCGAGCCCCACCCCGTACGCCAGGACGAGCAGCAGCCCGAACCAGGCCTCGCCGAGCGCCGCGGCCCCGACGAGCACGACCACGGCGGAGGGGCTGGGCACCAGGCCGCCCGCGAAGCCGAGGAAGAGGGCGCCCCGCACCGTGGGCGGCGCCTCGTGCGTGTGGTGGTGATGATGGTGGTGAGCGTGGTGTTTGCGCCGCCGCCAGGCCCTTCTCAGCAGCAGCGCCCCCGCCCCGGTGACGAGCACGCCGCTGACCACGCCCAGCCAGGCGATGACGGAGGGAGCGGCGGCCGAGCCCCCGGCCACCAGCAGCCCGAGCGCGGTCACGCCCAGGGTGTGCGTGACGGTCACCGACGCGGCGAGGGGAAGGACGTCCCGCAGGGAGGCGCGCCCCCGGGCGGCGGCGCTCGCGGCCATCAGCGTCTTGCCGTGCCCCGGCGCGACCGCGTGCAGCGCGCCCAGCAACAGGGCGATGGCCAGAGCGAGTCCGGCGAAGCCGGGGGTGAGGTCATGGCGCGCCACGAGCCCCGTCAGGGCCTGCGTCCACCGGTCAGCGCCGCGCGGCAGCACGGAGGCCGGCGCTTCCGGCTCCTCCTCGCTCAGCGCCGGGCCGCCGGGAGTGATCCGCAGCGTGGCGGAGTCCTCGCCGGGCGGCGAGTCGAGCAGCCGCTCCGGGTAACGGGTGAGGCTCCTCGACACGGACGCCTCCGGCACGTCGGACGCGCGCAAGGTCATCCGGTCCCCCCGCGCGGTGACCTCCCGCCACCCCGGCCCCGCGTCCCCCGCGGCCTCGAACCGCGCCGCGAGCTCGGCGCCCCGGGGGAGCGGGGCACCGAGCTCGCACTCCACGCGCAGGGTCGCCAGGCCCGCCTGCCCGTCCCGGGTGACCGCCCTGGCCTCCCGCACGCGGAGTTCCGTCGCCCGCCCGTCCACCTGCAGCCGACTGTCACGGGCGGCGTCCGCACACCGCTCGTCGGCCCAACTCGCCATGCCCACACGCTTGATGCGGGACATGGCCTGGGTGGCCGGGATCTCGGCGAGATCCTCGACGTGGTCGACCCGCAACTGCCCGGGGCCCACCACGAGTCCGTCGTACCGATTGACCGTGAAGTTCCCCAGCGGGTGGGCGTGCGCCTCGGCGGCGGGCAGCAGCAGGAGAGCGAGGCCCGCGAGCAGGACACCCCCGTGGGCGAGGGCGCGCCGCCTCACCGCTCCTCCACCGGAGGAACGAACCCGGGGTTCAGGTCCCGCGCCGCCGACAGCCAGCGCCGGGCGGCGGCCGCGTTGCCCGCCGCCCCCTCGATCACGCCCCGGTGGTACAGGAACGACGCCTCGCGAAAGCCGGTTGCCGTGGCCTCGCGGGCGTACGGGAGCGCCTCCTCGGAGCGGCCGTCGACGTGCAGGGCCCAGGCCAGCGCGTCCGCCGTGTGGACCGTGTGGCGCCGCCCCCACTCCGCCTTCGCCGCCCGCAGCGCCGCCTTGCGTTCGGCACGGTCCCCGTGGTCCGTCAGCGCGAGGGCCGCGTCCAGGTCCGCGTTCACCCCGTTCGCCCGGGCCAGCGACACCCAGGCGGACACCAGCGCGTACTGCTCCCGGGCCTTCGCCTTGTCACCCGGCCCGCCCCGCGCCTCGTACAACTCGCCGAGCGCGACCAGCGGCCCGGGCAGCGGCGCCCGCGCCACCACGTCCCGCAGCGCCCGTATCGCCCGCTCCGTCTCGCCCTGCCCGGCCCAGGCCCGAGCCCGGCACTCCAGCGCCGGAAGATACGTGGCGTCGGCCTGCAGCGCCTTGCCGCACTGCTTCAACGCCTCCCCGTACTCGCCCTGCCGCCAGGCGAGCTGCCCGAGCGCGGTGGTGACGTAGGCGAGGTCCCCGCCGGCCCCCGAGCCGGTGCCGACCGCCCGCGTCAGCGCCCGCCGGGCCCCCGCCACATCGCCCCGCAGCTCCCGCACATACGCGTACCGCGTGAACACCGGCACCCCGGGCCGCCGGGCATCGGCCTCGTCGGCGGCCCGCGCGGCGGCCTTGTACCGCCCCAGCTCGACCAGCGCGTCGATCCGCGAGGCCAGCGCGCCCTCGCTGTAGGGGTTCACCTCAAGGGCGGCCTCCGCATGACGCAGCGCCCCGGTGAAGTCATGGCGGGCGGCGGCCAGCGCCGCCCGCCCCGCGAGCCCCGCGTCATTGCGAGGCCGCAGTTCCAGGGAGCGGTCCAGGGCGCGCTCCGCCTCGCGGTAGCGCGACGGGTCACCCCGGGTACGGGCCTGCTCGACGTAGGCGGTGCCCAGCGTCGCCCACCCTCCGAAGTCCTCAGGCTGGTCCCGCAGATGGGCCTGCAGCGCCTCGACGCCACGATCTAGACCGGCACCCCGCAGCGCACCCGGCGCCACGGCGGCGGACGACGACGGCGACCGGCCGGGACCGTCCTCGCCGCCGGCCACGACGGCGCCCCCGGTGATCGCGAGCGCAAGGGCGACGGCCGCCACGACGGACCGTCCACCAGGACGAGGCAGTGCCATCACGGAACCTTCCGGTAGGAGTTGCCGAGCCAGGAAGAAGAAAGGAAGAAGAGAGAGGGCGCGGCCCGCAGGGGGATGAGTGTGCGGGCCGCGCCGGTCGGGGAACGGGCTCAGCCCGCGATCCCGGAGGTGCCGCGCCTGCGCCACCACGCGAGCCCGAGGCCGACAAGGAGCACCCCTGCCGCCCCCGCGGCCGCCGAGGCGATCAGCACGGCATCGGTGTCATCGCCGCCGGACGCCGGACGGCCGGGCACGGCCCCGCCGTTCAGCGCGTCGCGCGCCGAGGTGCCGCTGCCCCCGCCGCCCTTGGCCAGCGGGCCCCGGGAGCCGGACGTGGGAAGCGCCAGGTACGGGAAGGTGTCGCCGAACTTCTGCTCGTTGGCGTTGACCGCGTCACCCAGGTCGTTCTTGTTCCCGACGAGTTCGCCCGCGACGGCCTGGAGTTCGATGTCGATCACGTCATCGGCGAGCCGCCGCCCGTTCGGGAACCCGGCGTTGTCGCCGTCGAGCACCCCGAGCCGCTTGGGCGAGGCCGCGGGCTTGATGGACGTGTTGAGCCGCAGCGCCTCGGCGGGCCTGACGCCCGGCGGCTGGTTGAGGTCCTTCACGCCCGTCAGGAACACCGACACGAGATCGTTGCGCGGCTCGGCCGGGGCCTTCAGCTTGTAGATCTTCTCCAGGAGCTTCGGCAGCTCGGGCTTGGTCACGTACTTCAGGAAGTCCGCGTCGTTCCAGGGCGAGGACGCGTTGAACTTGTCCTTGTCCTTCCGCGGCACGACGACCTCGTTGACCAGCGGGTTGCCGAGCCGTGAGACCTGGGTCCACTTGCCGTTGGCGTTCTTGCGCTGGGTCGTCGACCAGATCCCGACGGTCGGCTGCTTCGCCGACTGCCGTATCTCGGAGGTCGGAACCTGAAGGGCGACGGAGTTCACGTTGTAGCCCTTGAGGGTGTCGTTCCCGACCTCCGACAGGTCACCGCCGTACAGCAGGTCGAACACCCGCAGGTCGGCGAAGAACGGGTCGTCGGCCTGTCCGGCGAACGTCGAGCCGCCGCCCTTGACCTGCTTGACGGCCTGGTCACGCAGCTTCTTGTAGTTCGGCATGGACGCCTTGCCGACGTGCGACGGCGCGGCGGGCGCGTCGTCGGCGAGCTTCGTCGTCGAGGTGACCTTCTGGTCCTTGAGCTTCAGCAGCTCCAGGTCGTACGTCTGCGTCACGTTCAGGTCGGGATCGTCAAGGCTCGTCACGGGCCCGGTGTTGTAGAGGAACGTGTCGCCGTTCTTGGTCTGGGTGTCGAACGTCCACCGGTAGAGGAGATCGCCCTGCGCGTCACCGTCGCTGTCGATGTGGACGTCGTACTGCGCGTCATCGGCGAACGGATAGAAGGTCGGCCCGCCCGTGGGCTCCTCGAAGGGCAGCCAGTTCGCCACGATCGTCGTGGAGTCGGGCTTGTCCGGGCTCACGAACGCGTACACGTCCGTGGTGTCGTACTGGGGCTGCCCCGAGATCAGCGGGGCCTCCCGGTGGCTGGAGGCGTCGGCCGCCTCCGGTGCCAGTGCCGTCACGCCGGCGGCTGCGAGCCCCCCGGCGGCCAGCGCGCCACACACGAGCGCGGCGAGGCCGCGCGTGCCGCGGCGCCTCGACCCGCTCCTGGCGATAGCTGTCATCGCGTCCGTCCTTACTGTCCTTCGCGCGACCCCGCGCGGTGCGCGCAAGCCGCCTGACGCACGCCATTCGGGGCTAAGGGCCCGGCGGATTGGCCTCGTTCCCAATCCGGTGCCTTCTTCCGCCCCGAATCCCGGTGCGACCGCACGGCGCGGCACCCGGCGGGAACGGCATGAGCCGCCCGGACGGAACGAGGGGGAGGGGACGCGCATGGAGTCCGACGAGTTGCTGCCACTGATCGCCCGGGGCGACCAGCAGGCGTTCGAGAAGCTGTACGACCAGGTGTCCGGGCCGGTCTACGGCATGGTCCGCCGCGTGCTTCGCGACCCCGCCCAGTCCGAGGAAGTGGTCCAGGAGGTACTGCTCGAACTCTGGCGTACGGCGGCCCGCTTCGACCCGGCGCGCGGCAGTGCCCTCTCCTGGATTCTCACGCTCGCCCACCGCAGGGCGGTGGACCGGGTCCGCAGCGTCCGCGCGGCGAGCGACCGCGAACAGCGCGTGGCCGAGCGCGGCGAGGGGCCCGCCTACGACCAGGTCGCCGAGGCGGTCGAGGGCAACCTGGAGCGCGAATGGGTGCGCCGCTGCCTGCGGCGCCTCACCGACCTCCAGCGCCAGGCCGTGACCCTCGCCTATTACGACGGCTACACGTACCGCGAGGTCTCCCGGCGCCTTTCCGTGCCCCTCGGCACCGTCAAGACGCGGATGCGGGACGGACTGCTGCGGCTGCGCGACTGCCTGGGCGCCGCCGCGTGAGGCGCGTCCACTCCCTGGCCGTCCCCTACGCCCTGGACGCCCTCGACCCCCGTGAACTGCGCGGCTTCGAACGGCACCTGGCCCGCTGCGCACCCTGCCGGGCGGAGACCAGGGAGCTGGGCGAGGGCGCCGTACGCCTCGCGGGCGCGGCGGCGGCCGTTCCGCCGCCCGCCCTGCGCGAGCGGGTGCTGACCGCCGTACGCGCGACGGAGCAGGAGCCGCCCCCGCGGGCGCCCGTCACCGAGAGCGCGCCCCTTCGCACTCGGAGGCTTCAAGTCGCCGTCGGAGCCTTCGCGGCCCTCACCGCTCTCGCGCTCGCCGCGTCCGCGGTCTTCGCCCTCCAACTGGTCCGAAGCGACCGCCGGCTCGACGAGGAGCGCGCCGAGGCACGTGAGATCGCCCACGTCCTGGCCGCTCCGGACGCCCGCACGGGCGGAAGTCAGGACGCGTGGGGGCGCGGCATCAACGTCGTCACGTCGGAGTCCAGGCGGCGCGCCGTGGTGACCGTCACAGGGCTTGGAGCGCCGCCCCGGGGCCGCACGCACCAACTGTGGCTGCTGCGGCCCGCCTCCCGGCCCCGTTCCCTGGGCCTGCTGGACGGCGAAACGCCCGTGATCGCCGCGGGCTTGCGCGGATCCACCGCGTCACTGGCCGTGACGACCGAACCCGACGGTGGCTCAGAGGGGCCCACTTCCGCCCCTCTTGTCCAACTCGCCCTGGAATCAGTTGGATTCGGAGAGTAATCGTCAACCTCCTTACGGGGTAGGTGAATCCTGTGACCGGGATACACGAGTGTCGGGACGGGGCGATAGGGTTAACCTGCCCTGGGCCGGGTGCCCTCGTACGGGTGGGGAGTGACATGGAACAGATAACGGTGCGCAGCAGGGCGCGTGTCCCTGCGATCACCTGCGGGAGCAGCGCGACCAGCTCGCGTCTCGACCGCCATCTCTCAGTGCTGGGCGGCCCCGCCGTCCCGCAGCGGGAGACGGCGGAGGCGACGCTGCTGATGCGTGAGCTCACCTCACGGGGCGCGCATGACCGCAGCGGCCACGGTGCACGTGTGCGGAGGGTCTCCCTCTTCGCCCCCTTGCGCAGGCTGCGTCGGTCTCTCTTTGGGGGTCGCTGACCACGGGTGGTCGGGGGTTCGGCCGCCGCTCAGCGGCGGATTGCCTCCACCCACCCGCCCCTTCCCTCCGGATACGTCACCCCTCACGCACCCCGAGTAACACCCTTGTCATGCGCACCTGTTGACGCCGCAACTTCCCGGCCCCAGTGTGGCTGGTCGATTGGCTGATACACCCAACCTCACCCCCGGAGGTGCGCGTGTGTGACCTGCACGACCAGCATGAGCATGAGGCACTCCCCGCGAGCGGCCCGTCCCTGAGCCGCCGCCACATCATGCAGCTCCTCGGCGCGGCCGGTGTCACCGCCGGCGTCATGACCGCCGACGCGGACCCGGCGATGGCCGCCGGAGCCGACGACAGCCCCGCGGCCTACACGGCGCCCGAGGGCCTCGCCGCCGACACCCCCGCCAAGCGCGCGGCGCTCGACTGGATCACCTCCCACGACGACCGGATCACCGGCCTGAACGCCGAGATCTGGGACAACGCCGAGCTGTCCCTGCGCGAGTGGAAGTCCTCCATCGCCGAGGCCGACTTCCTCGAACAGGCCGGATTCGACGTGCGGTTCGGCACCGCGGGCTTCCCGACGGCCTTCACCGCGACGTACACGCACGGCAAGGGCGGCCCGGTCCTCGGCTTCAGCGGCGAGTACGACGCGCTGCCCGGCCTCTCGCAGCACAAGGGCGTCGGCCACCACGACCCGCGCGAGTACATCCACGACCCCTTCGCCCCCGGCTACGGCCCCGGCCACGGCTGCGGCCACAGCGCGCTCGGCACGGCGGCGGCAGCCGCCGCGGCGGCCGTCGCACACGCCGCGAAGAAGCACCGCGTCCCCGTCACCGTGAAGTTCTTCGGCTCCACGGCCGAGGAGGCGCTGATCGGCAAGACGTACGCCGTCAGCAAGGGGGTGTACGACGGGCTCGACGCGTTCCTGGACTGGCACCCTTCGACGGCCAACGCGACCGGCTGGGGCACCACCACCGCGATGACCGCCGTCACCTTCACCTTCCTCGGCGTGGCCGGACACGGCGGCACTCCGCTAGGCAACAAGTCCGCCTTGGACGCCGCGGTGATGATGGCGACGATGTCGGAGTTCCTGCGCGAGGAGAACCTCGCGCCGAGCGGCCGCCTGCACTGGGTGATCAACAACGGCGGCGACATCCCGAACGTCACCCCGGAGATCGCCGAGATCTCGTACTACGTGCGCGAAGGGAGCCCCGCCCGCGTCCAGGTCCTCCTGGACAAGGTGATCGCGGTCTCCGAGGCGGCCGCGAAGGCGTCCCAGACGACTGTCCGCCACCGCGTCACCTCCGCCTGCTGGAACCAGCTCCCCGCCAAGGCGTTCGCCGAGCTCCTGCACGCGAACATGCGCGAGATAGGCCCGCCCGACTTCACCTCCGAGGCCCATGAGCTGGCCAAGGAGCTCCAGGAGTCCCTGGGCCTGCCGCAGAAGGGCATGCACGACAAGATCGGTGAACTCACCCCGCCCAACCCGGTGTTCATGGGCGGCGGCTCCACGGACGTCGCCGACATCAGCTGGAACGTCCCCACTGTCTCGATGGGCGCCGCCCTCGCGCCCATCGGCACCAAGATGCACACCTGGTCCACCGCTGCCTGCGCGGCGGCCGCTCCCGGCCAGGCCGCGGTGATCGCCGCCGCGAAGTATCTGGCGGCGACGGCGGTCGACCTGATCACGCAGCCCGAACGCCTGAAGGCGGTCAAGGACGAGTTCAAGGAGCGCACGAAGGACGTCAGGTGGAAGACCGCGCTGCCGGACGGATATGAGCCGCCTATGTACGAACCCCCGGCGTGGTTCCTGAAGAAGACGGGCCAGAAGTGGCCGCCGCCGAACATCACCTGGCCGCCGAAGCGCGTGGTGTCCCGGGAGAAGTTCTCCTCGCTGGGACCGGAGCTCGCGCCGCAGAAGTAGAGCGTCCCGCAGAAGATTCCGGCAGTCCGCTCACCGTCCGCCGCGCGTGTACCGGCGGACGGAGAGCGGCACGCACACGGCGAGCAGCGCAAGGGACCAGAGGACCGCCCCGGCCACGGGATGCGCCACCGGCCAGGCGGCGTCCACCGGGACGGGCGCGTTGCCGAACAGGTCACGCACCGCCGTGGCGACGGCGCTGATCGGATTCCATTCGGCGACGGTACGCAGCCACGCGGGGAGCCCGTCCACGGGGATGTACGCGTTCGAGAGCAGCGGCAGCATGAATGTCGCGCCGCCCAGCTGTCCGGCCGCCTCCTCGCTCTGCGAGACGAGGCCGAGCAGGATGCCGATCCAGGTCGTCGCGAACCGGAAGAGCAGCAACAGGCCGAAGGCGCCGAGGGCCTGGAGCGGCCCGCCCTCGATCCGCCAGCCCATCGCGAGCCCGACGAGCATCAGCGGCACGAGACCCACCGCGGTGGTCAGCAGATCGGCGACGGCCTGCCCGAGCGGCACGGCCGAGCGGCTCATGGGCATCGTGCGGAACCGGTCCATGACACCCCGGTGGGAGTCCTGGGCGGCGGTGAACATGCCGGTCATGATGCCGTTCGCGGCGGTCGCCACGAGCATGCCCGGGACGAGGAAGGCGCGGTAGTCGGCGCCGGGCATGGCGAGGGCGCTGCCGAAGACGTAGCCGAAGAAGAGCAGGAAGACGACGGGCATCGTCTGCGTCATGACGAGGATGGCGGGCGCATGCCGGATGCGCCGCAGATGCCGCCCGAGAACGGCGGAGCCGTCGTAGAGGATGGCGCTCAAAAGGGACCTCCAAGGGTCGGACGATCACCCGCCCCGCCCTCAGCCGACGTGTGTCGGGCTGCGGGGTGCTCGGGTGGGTGGGCGGGAAGAAATCCGCCGCGAAGCGGCGGTCTAGGAGACGCGGGCAAAAAGCCGAAGAAAGACCTCGTCGAGAGTCGGCGCCCGAAGCGTCGCGTCCACGACAGGAACCCCGGCGGCATCAAGCTCCCGGACGATCCGTGGCAGCGTGAGAGTCGGGTCCAGGGCCACGGCCCCGGCAGTGCGCCGGTCGGCGTCTAGGACGGGCTCGGAGCCGGTGAGTTGATCCAGGACGACCGCGGCGGCGGCCAGCGCGTGCCCCGCCGAGTTCTGCTCCAGGACCACCTCGACGTAACTCCCGATCTGCGCCTTCAAGGCGGTGGGCGTTCCACGATGCGCGACTCGCCCCCCGTCGATCAGGACGACCTCGTCGGCAAGCTGGTCCGCCTCCTCCAGATACTGCGTGGTCAGCAGCACCGTCGTCCCCTCGGCGGCCAACTCCCGTACGGCGTCCCAGATGCCGCCCCGGCTGTGCGGATCGAGCCCGGTGGTGGGCTCGTCGAGGAAGAGCACCCGTGGCCGCACCAGCAGGCTCGCCGCGAGGTCGAGCCGCCGCCGCATGCCGCCGGAGTACGTCCGCGCGGGCCGGTCGGCCGCGTCGACGAGGCCGAACCGGTCGAGCAACTCGTCGCCGCGCGCCCGCGGAGCCCGCAGCAGCCGGGCGAAGAGCCGCAGGTTCTCGCGCCCGGTCAGATCCCCGTCGACGGAGGCGTACTGCCCGGTCACCCCGATGAGCCGCCGCACCGTGGCCGCCTCGCGCACCACGTCGTGCCCCGCCACGAACGCCCTCCCGGCGTCCGGTGCCTGGAGCGTGGTGAGCAGGCGCACGGCGGTCGTCTTGCCCGCCCCGTTGGGGCCGAGCAGCCCGCAGACGGTTCCCTCCGGGACGGCGAGGTCGAGCCCCCGCAGGGCGTGGACGTCCCCGAAGCGCTTCTCCAGACCCTCACTAAGTACAGCGTACGTAGAAGTCATGTCGGCACGGTATCTCACTACGTACGCTGTACGTAACTAACATGGTGGGCGAGGTGATGATCAATGGCGGGCCGAGCGGCCGAACCGGAAGTGATCTGGGCGCGCCCCGAGCGTGCGGGCCGTGGCCCGAAGCCCGCGTACAGCAGGGCGGACATCGCGGCGGCGGCCGTCCGTATCGCCGACGCGGACGGCATCGACGCGCTCTCCATGCGCAGGGTCGCGGCCGAGCTGGGCTGCGGCACCATGTCGCTCTACAACTACGTGCCGCGCAAGGAAGACCTGAACGAACTGATGGTCGACGCGGTGAGCGGCGAGTACGTGCTGCCCGCCGGACCGCCGGGCAGTGACTGGCGCGCCGAGATGCTGGCGCTCGGCCGCCAGACGCGCGCGATCATGCGGCGCCACCCGTGGCTGCCGCGGATCATGTCGACGCTGTACGGCTTCAGCCCGAACGCCCTGCGCTACCTGGAGCACTGCCTCGGCGCACTGGAGGGCCTCGACGCGCCCTACGGCACCAAGATGGAACTCATCGGGATGATCAACGGCTCGGTCATGACGTACGTCGTCAACGAGTTCGCCATGGCGGAGCGCGCGCGGGCCCTGCCATGGACCGAGGAGCAGGAGCAGCAGGTGCGGTTCGCGTACCTCGCGGGACAGGTCGCCGGTGGGGCCTATCCGCGTCTCGCGGAGGCACTGGCGGAGGGGCCCGCGCCCGGGGACGCCGAGGAGCTCTTCGACCGGATGCTGAACCGGCTCCTGGACTCGTTCGCCTGAGCGCCGACGCCGACGCCGACGCTCAGGCCGTGGCCTCCTCCTGGTCCCGGAACCGCAGGCGGGCCAGCTCGCCGCGCGATGCCACGCCCAGCTTCGGATAGGCGTTGTAGAGGTGGTACCCCACCGTGCGCGGCGACAGGAAGAGCTGGGCGCCGATGTCCCGGTTGGTCATGCCGGTCGCCGCGAGGCGCACGACCTGCCGCTCCTGCGGGGTGAGTCGTTCCAGGGGCGCCTCGTCGCCGACGTGCCGCGCCCTGCTCTCGCCGGTCGCCCGCAGCTCCGCGCGGGCCCGCTCGGCCCACGGCGGCGACGCCAGCAGCTCGAAGGTGTCCAGGGCCGAGCGCAACGGCACACGGGCCTCGCTCCTGCGGCCCGCACGGCGCAGCCACTCCCCGAAGAGCAGCTCCGTGCGGGCCCGTTCGAAGGGGCGGCTGTCGTCGACGTGCAGCGCGAGGGCCTCCTCGTACGCGGCCTGCGCCTCCGTCTCCGGGGCGAGCAGCGCACGGCAGCGGGCGGCCAGCGCCCGCGCCCAGGCAGCGCCCGAGTGGTCGGCCCACTCACCGAACGCCCTCGCCGGGTCCCGTACGGAATCCGCCTTCCCGGACCGGACGGCTGCCTCGACCCGGTCCGGCACGCAGTACAGGACGACGATCGTGTGGCCGGACGGGCTCGCCGCCACGTCCTCGTACGCCCGCAGCGCGGCCTCGTGGTGGCCGAGGCCGAGTTCCAGCATGGCGACCGCGATCCCGCCCCACACCTGGCCGGGCAGCACCTGCCGCAGATCACCCTTGGCCGCGAGCTCGCGGCAGCGCTCCTCGTCGCCGTCGAGCGCGGCGAGATAGGCGAGGATGCCCGTCAACTGGCCCACATAGTGCGGCTGTCCGGTGTCCTGGGCGATCCGCAGGCCCTCCGTCGCGCCCATCAGGGCACAGCTGTGGCGGCCCAGGAAGATCCGCGCCCGGGTGCGCAGGAGGAGCACGAGCGGCAGCGGGCCCAGAGCGCCCTGCTCACGGCACTCGCGTTCCAGCTCGGCGGCGAGGTCGTTGCCGGTCTCCAGCGCGCCGAGCGGCGAGAACCAGGAGGCGATCGAGACGCGTTCGCGCAAGGTGTGCCCGGCGTCGTGCCGCTCGGCCCGCAGGCTGTCGAACAGCGCGCGCAGCGGCGGGAGCCCGCTGCCCGGATCGCCCGCCGCGAGCCGGGCGAGACCCTCGGCGGCCGGCAGATAAGGCAGGGCGTGCGGGGGAGTATTGAGGTCGAGTCCGGCGATCCGGTGGCTCATCTCGTCGATCGACTGCCGGTGCCCGGAGAGCCAGGCGGCGGTCATCGCCTCGTACGCCATGAACGCCGCCGTCTGAGGCGCGTGCGGGGCGATGTCGGCGGCCGTGTCCAGGAGCACCGAGTACGAGGCCTCAAGGCGGCCCTGTTCGCGGGCCACGGCGGCGCGCACCTGCGCGAGCTGCGCGAGGACGGCCGGGTCGGTCAGGTGCGGGGCGGCGCGCAGGGCCAGTTCGGCGGCGCGTTCGTTGTGGCCCGCGTCCGCGGCGGCCGACGCGGCGAGCGCGAGGCGCCGGGCGCGGTGCGCGCCGTCCGGGCTGAGCTGGGCGGCGCGTTCGCAGGCGGCTGCGACGGCCGCGTAGCCGCCGCGGGATCGCGCGTGTTCGGCGGTCTGCTCCAGGACACCGGCGACGTACTCGTCGGGCTCCGTGGTGGCGGCCGCCAGATGCCAGGCGCGGCGGTCCACGTTGCCCACGCAGGGCAGGGCGTCGGCCAGTGCGCGGTGTGCGGCGATCCGGTCGCCGGCCGGGGCGCTCTGGTAGGCGGCGGCGCGGATCATGGGGTGCCGGAAAGTGAGGCGTCCGCCGTCCAGGCTGAGCAGTTCCTTGCGTTCGGCGGGCTCCAGATCGGTGACTCCGGCGCCGAGCCGGCTCGCTGCGGCCGCCGTCACGGTCAGGTCGCCGGTGCCTTCGGCCGCCGCGATCACGAGCAGGGTGCGGGTGGCCCGGGGCAGCGACGACATCCGGTCCGCGAAGGTCCGCAGGAGGCGGGAGTGGCTCGGCAGGGAGCTCAAGTGGCCGCCGTAGCCGGGTATGTGGCCCTCGCGCTGGGCGGCGGGCAGCTCGCGCAGGGCGAGCGGGTTGCCGCCGGACTCGGCGCGGATCTGTTCGCGTACGTAGCGGGGGAGATCGCCCGCGTGTTCGGCGAGGAGATCCCCGGCGGTCTCGTCGTCCAGGCCGGTGAGCCGCAGCTCGGGCAGGCCCTCGGCGGGGAAGGGCGGTGCGTGGGCGTCGCGCGCGGCGAACAGCATCACCACACCGTCGGCGGCGAGGCGCCGGGCGGCGAAGAGGAGGGCGTCCGCGGATGCCTGGTCGAGCCACTGGGCGTCGTCGACCAGGCAGAGGAGGGAGCCTGCCTCGTCGGCGAGGTCTGCGAGGAGGGTCAGCACGGCCAGGCCGATGAGGAAGCGGTCCGCCCGCGCGCTCGGAGCGAGACCGAGTGCCGCGCGGAGCGCCTTGGCCTGCGGCTCCGGCAGGGCGTCGATCCGGTCGGTCACGCGGTGCAGGAGCAGGTGCAGCCCGGCGAAGGGGAGTTCGCTCTCGGCCTCGATGCCGGTTGCTTGCAGCAGGCGGGTGTCATGGCTCCTTGCGGTGGCCGCGGCGTGCGCGAGGAGGGCGGACTTGCCGATGCCGGCCTCTCCTCGCACGACGAGGGCAGCGCTGTGGCCCTGCCGGGCCTGGGCCAACAGGGCGTCCAGCTGGGCGATTTCGTCGCCGCGTCCGTAGAGCATGGCTTGACCTTAACGGGGCGCCTGCCTTGGCCCGCCGCCGTCTGTTCCGCCCGCTTCGCGGCGGATCTCTCCCACCTGCCCACCCGTTACCCCGGAGCGCAGAATCACCTTGCCCCGGCCATGCCCCCCTTCCACCTCCCGCTGTGCGTCCGCCGCCCGCTCCAGTGGGTACTGCGCCCGGATGTGGACCCGCAGCGCCCCCTTCGCGTACAGGGTCGTCATGTCCGCGAGGCGGGACGCCGTTCTCGTGCCGGTCAGTTCGGGCAGGCCCAGGCGGCGGGCCTCCTCAGTGTCGACCATCGTGATGACCCGGTCGGGGTGCTTCGCCACCGCCGCCGAGGCGCGCAGCGCTGCCCCTCCCGCACCGTCGAGCGCCGCGTCCACGCCCTCCGGGGCGATCGCGCGCACCCGCTCCTCCAGGCCCTCCCCGTACGTCACGGGAATCGCGCCCAGCGACCGCAGATGGTCGTGGTTGGCCTCGCTCGCCGTGCCGATCACCGTCGTCGCGCCCCACGCCCGCGCCAACTGCACCGCCAGCGTGCCGAGTCCGCCTGCCGCCGCGTTGACCAGGACCGTGTCGCCCGCGCCCACCCGCATCGCGCTCAGCGCCATGTGCGCGCCCTGCGCGTTACCCGAGAAGCCGCCCGCCACCGCCCACTCCATCGCGTCCGGCTTGGCGACCAGATTCCCCTCCGGCACGACGACGTACTCCGCGTACGAGCCGAGCAAGGAGAAGCCGAGCACCGGATCGCCCGGCCCGAAGCCGCTCACCCCGGCGCCTGTCGCGTCGACCGTGCCCGCGAACTCATTGCCCGGCACCACGGGGAACACCACCCCCGGCGGCCGGATCTCGCCCTTCCGCAGCCCGATGTCGAAGGGCATCACGCCGGCCGCCCGCACCCGTACACGAACCTCGCCCGGACCGGGCTCGGGGACGGGCAGATCGACCGGACGCAGCACCTCCGCCGGGCCGTGTGCCGCGAACGCGGCGGCTCGCATCGTGTTCACGGCGTGAGCACCACCTTTCCCACCGTCTTCCGGCCCAGCAGCGCCGCATGCGCCGCCCCCGCGTCCCGCAACGGGAACGTCGTCACCGCCGGTACGAGCGTGCCGCGTGCCGCCTCCTCCAGCGCCCGCTCCTGGAGGCCCCGCAGGCCGCCGGGGACCCGCGCGATCCGCGGGCCGAGTGCGTACGTCGCCGTCAGGAGCCTGCTCTGGAGGTCCTTCGTGCCCAGTTCCGTGGGCGCGCCCGAGGACCAGCCGTACATCACGAACCGGCCGCCGAAGCCCAGGAGTTCGAGCGCGGCACGCCCCGCGTCACCGCCCACGCTGTCGAAGGCGACGCTCACCTCGCGGCCGCCGAGCGCCGTGCGCACCTTCTCCGGCCAGTCGGGCTCGTTGTAGTCGACGGCCACGTCCGCGCCGAGCTCACGGACCCGCGCGGTCTTCTCGGGACCTCCCGCCGCGCCCACCACGGTCACGCCCGCGTTCCTCGCGGCCTGCACGAGGAGGGTGCCGATGCCGCCGGCGGCGGCCGTCACCAGAGCCACGTCGTCGGGTTCGAGCGCGGCGACGTGCAGGACGCCGAGGGCCATCCGGCCGGTGCCGACCATGGCGATCGCGGCCTCGTAGGAGAGCTGCTCGGGCAGGGCGAACAGGGCGTCCGTCTCCCGTACGGCCAGCTCCGCGTAGCCCGCGTTGACCAGGCCCAGATGCGTCACCACCCGCCTGCCGAGCCACTCCTCGTCCACTCCCTCGCCGAGGGC
Organism: Streptomyces sp. NPDC055099; assembly: GCF_053607685.1. Classification (NCBI taxonomy): domain Bacteria; kingdom Bacillati; phylum Actinomycetota; class Actinomycetes; order Kitasatosporales; family Streptomycetaceae; genus Streptomyces; species Streptomyces sp. NPDC055099. The sequence goes on from NZ_JBSGUA010000011.1 coordinate 86,819, forward strand.
GTCGACCACGCCTGCCACCTCCCGGCCGGGCGTCATCGGCAACTCCGGCATCGGGAAGGGGAGTTCGTCTGCCGCCCCCTTCTGGAGCGCGGTGTCCAGGAGGTGGACCCCCGCGGCCTTGACCGCGACACGTACCTGGCCGGGCCCTGGCTCCGGATCGGCGACCTCCTCGTACCGCAGGTTCTCGGGCCCGCCGAAGGCGTGCAGCCGGATCGCTCGCATGGTCGACTCGCTCTCGTCGTAGGGAGATGAGGCGGCGGGTGGTTCTCGCCGACACCGGGAAAGCTACGGAGAGGACCGGCTCCGGGGCCTCTGTCAGGTGACCGGGAGCATGACTGGGCCGTGACCGGGTGGTGACCGGGCGATGACTGGGGTGGGCCCTGCCGGTCACCCCAGTCGTACGACAGAGGCGGCGCACGGGCCCCGATTCCTAGCGTCAACCCCATGACGCACGCGACCCGTGACACCACGCCTCCTGCCGGAACCGGCCTCACCAAGACCCGCTGGACGCCGGTCGCCGTCATGGCGCTCGCCATGCTGATGGTCACCCTGGAGCTGAGCCTCTCCTCCGTGACGCTGCCCGCGATCGGCGCGGACCTCGGTGTCGGGACCTCCGCGACCCAGTGGGTGCTCCTTGCCTACGCCCTGCCGACAGCCGCCCTCGCGATCCCCGCCGGGCGGTGGGCCGACCGCGTCGACCTCCGCGCGGTGTTCCTCTTCTCCGTCCCGGCCATCGGACTCACCAGCGTCCTCGCGGCCGCCGCGCCGAACCTCCCCGTGCTGCTCGCCGCCCGCGTCCTCCAGGGCGTCGCGGGGGCGCTTGCCGTCGCGGTCTATCTGCCGGTGGTCGCCGCCGTCGTACGGCCGGAGCAGCGGGGCCGCGCGATGGGCTACATCGCCACGATCATGCCGATCGGGTCGATGGGCGGCTCGTCCCTCGGCGGGATCGTCGCGGACGCGTACGGCTGGCGGCCCGTGCTGCTGATGAAGGTGCCGGTCCTGATCCTCGTGATCTGGCTGGGGGCGCGGCACATCCCCTCCACCGGCCGCGGGCTCTCCCGGCCCGACCGGTCCCTGGTGGGAGACGGCCTGGTCCTGGGCGGCTCGGTGACCGCGCTCCTGGTGGCCTTCGACCGGGTGGAGGCCGAACAGCCCCTCGTCGCGGCGCTGTTCGCGGTGGCCGCGGCCGCGCTCGCGCTGTGGTGGACGCGGCTGCGCTCGGCGCGCCCGGTGACCGGCCTGCTGCGGCGCAGGGCCATCGGTCTCCCCGTCCTCTCGCTCCTGCTGACCGGCACGTTCGTGGGGCTCTCCTACTTCCTGCTGCCGTTCTACGTCGCCGACGTCCTGCACGGGAGCGCCGCCATGACCGGCCTCGCGATGGTCTTCTTCATCGGCGCCGTGGCCGTGTCCTCGCCGCTCAGCGGTCAGCTCGCCGACCGGCTGCCCGGCAGATTCCTCGGGGCGGCAGGGCTGCTCCTGGTCATCGGCGGCCTGTTGAGCATGCTGACTCTTGGGCCCGGCTCCGGGCTGTTCGACATCGGCTGGCGGCTGGCCGTGATCGGCGTGGGTCAGGCGCTGTTCGGCACCCCGGTGAACGCCTCGATCCTGGCCGCCGCGCCCCCCGATCTGGTGGGCACGAGCGGCGGGGTCGGCAACACGTTCCGCACCCTCGGCTTCACCGTCGGCCCGGCGGTGGCGGCCCTCGCGTACGGCCTGGGCGGCGGAGGGGCGGACGGCTTCCGGGCCGGGGTCGTCACACTGGTCCTGCTGCAGGTGGCCGGTCTGGTGGCGTTGCTCGCCTCCGGCGGCGGCTCCCGCGAGGCGCGGGCCACGTGACCCCGGCCGGGGTCAGATGAGGGCGAACTGGCCGCCCGGGCCCTCCTCGTGGTGATCGAGAACCGATGCCGGACGGCGGGCCGCCTCGGGTACGGGGAGTACGCCCGCCCGGTGCAGCTCGTCCGCGGAGATGCCGGGACCGGAAGACTTCAGCGAACGCGTCAACTCCTCCTGGAGCGGCCGGAGTTCCGCGAGGAGCGCGAGTGCCGTGATCAGCTCCAGGAGCTCGGACGTCCAGGTCTGCGGCCACTCCTTCGGACGGATCGCCTCCAGGGAGCCCGCCTCGCCCGTCTCCGTACGCCGCGCGAACCACAGCTCGAGGACACGCACCCCGCTCACCTCGAAGTCCCACGCCTCCCGCGGCACCGGTGAGATGCGGCCCGCGTCCACGCACAGGGCCTCCTCGTCGGCGTCGTACGCGACCTCGGCGGGGCGGGCGGGCAGGGGTGCCCGGACGTAGGGCCGCCGGCCACCGGGAAGCTTCGGCCGTGATCCTTCACCGCGGGCCTGGAGCGCGAGCATGCGGCGCCCCAGCTCCGTGCCCCGCGCCCAGAGCTCCGCGTCGGACGTCAGCGGCACCCGGCACCCGGCCGGTGACGCCTGCGCGACGGCCAGCGTCCAGGCGAGGAGGTCACCGGCGCCGACGTCCGTGCCGAGTGTCGCGGAGAGGTGGGCGAGCAGGCCGGGCGCCGCATTGGGTTCGTCGCCGCCGGGGCGGCGGAACAGCGGGCGGATGCGCCCCGGCCGCCCGGCGGGGGAGCGCCCGTCCGGCAGCACGGCGGAGGCAAGGACCGCGGGACCCGTGGAACCGGCGACGTGACCCTGCTCGACGAGGAAGAGCTGACCCTCGCCCGCGACCCGCCACAGCTCCGGGCGGGCCGCGTCGATCAGCCGGTGGTCCGGGATCAGCCACTGCTCGTCGAAGGGACCGTGCAGGACCCGCACCGGCTCGGGGCAGGGACCGGACTCGGCGGACAGGGGGACCGTGCCGCCCGGGTGGCCCGGGAGTTGGGCGACCGCGGTGTGCAGGGTGCGTGAGCGCGAGGGGAAGAGCAGCTTCTCGCGTTCCGCCGCGTCCGCCCGCACGAACGCGGCCCAACGGGCTCTGAGGGATGCGGCGTCCGGTCCCATCGGCCACCCGCGGCCCGGCCGGAGCGGTGCGACGGACCACGGCATGAGGTCCGCGAGCAGCGGCGCTTCGTCGTGCGTCACGCCCGGCATCGTACGTCGAGACCCTTACGTCGCGTCGAGGGTGACCGTGAAGGAGAAGCGGTCCCCGCGGTAGTGGATGCGCGCCACGTCCAGGGCGCGGCCGTCCTCGTCGTACGTGATGCCCGTGTAGTGCAGGATCGGGCTGAGCAGCGGCACTTCGAGGAGGCGGGCCGTCTCCGGGTCGGCGAGCGTGGCCTCGACGGTGTCGGTGATGCGGCTGATGCGGACGCCCACGACATCGCGCAGGACCTTGGTCATGGGCCAGCGCGCCAGGTCGTCGAGGTCGACGCGGTCCGCGAGTTCGGGACGTATGTAGTTATGGGCGTGATTGGTCGGTTCGCCCGTCTTCTCGTCGCTGCGCAGCCGGTGGTACGTCGCCACCTCGGTCAGGTCGGGGAAGTGCTCGGTGAGTTCGCCGGGGACCGGGGCCGTGCCGTGCGCGAGCAGGTGCGTGCTCATGCCCGACTGCTGGGCCACGATCGCGTCGACCGAGCCGAGCAGCCGGACCGGTGAGCCGCGCTGGGCGCTGGGCTCGATGAACGTGCCGCGCCGCCGGTGCCGGGTAATCAGACCCTCGTCCTCCAGCTCCTTGAGCGCCTGGCGCATGGTCAGGACGCTCACGCCGTAGTGCCCCGCCAGCTGCTCCTCGGTGGGCAGCCGGAGCGGGGCATCGGGAGTACGGCCGAGTATCGAGGCGCGCAAGGACTGCGACACCTGATACCAGAGCGGCAGCTTGCGATTCAGGACGATCGAGTCCGGGGCGAAAGCGGTCACGGTCTCTCCGAATCAGTTGCCGACCAGTTGCCGATCAGTTTCGAAAATGGCGCTCCAGACCCTCCCACACATCGTCGTATCCGCGCTGCAGATGGGCGGCCTGAGCTGCCTGTTCGGTCGCGGTCACCGGCCAGCGCGTCTCGAACATGAAGGCAAGCCCGTCGTCGATCTTCTGGGGCTTCAGCTCGGCGGCCGAGGCCTTCTCGAAGGTGTCGCGGTCGGGGCCGTGCGCCGACATCATGTTGTGCAGGGAGCCGCCGCCGGGCACGAAACCCTCCGCTTTCGCGTCGTACGCGCCCTCGATCAGGCCCATGTACTCGCTCATCACGTTCCGGTGGAAGTACGGCGGCCGGAAGGTGTTCTCGCCGACCAGCCAGCGCGGCGCGAAGACCACGAAGTCGACGCCCGCGAGGCCCGGGGTGTCGGACGGCGAGGTGAGGACCGTGAAGATCGACGGGTCCGGGTGGTCGTAGCTGATGGTGCCGATGACGTTGAAGCGGTGCAGGTCGTACACGTACGGGACGTGGTTGCCGTGCCAGGCGACGACGTCGAGCGGCGAGTGGTCGTAGGTCGCCTGCCACAGGTTGCCGCAGAACTTGTTCACGACCTCCACCGGGCGGTCCTCGTCCTCGTACGCGGCGACCGGGGCCCTGAAGTCCCGTGCGTTCGCGAGGCCGTTCGCGCCGATCGGGCCCAGGTCGGGGAGCTGGAAGGCGGCCCCGTAGTTCTCGCACACATAGCCGCGCGCGGTCCCGTCCAGCAGTTCCACGCGGAAGCGCACCCCACGCGGGATGAGCGCGACCTCGCCCGGCTCGGCGCGCAGCAGGCCGAACTCGGTGCGAAGGAGCAGGCCGCCCTGCTCGGGTACGACGAGGAGTTCGCCGTCCGAGTCGCTGAACACCCGGTCCCGCATGGAGGAGTTGGCGTGATAGAGGTGCACGGCCATGCCGGTGCGCTGGGTGGCGTCTCCGTTGCCGCCCAGGGTCCACAGGCCCGCGAGGAAGTCGGTGCCGGGGGCGGGGTCGGGCAGCGGGTTCCAGCGCAGGCGGTTGGGGTCGGGCGTCTCGGTGAAGGGCGCCGTCCGCAGGGCGCCGTTGTCCACGCGGGTGAACGCAGGGTGCGCGGCCGAGGGGCGGATGCGGTAGAGCCAGGAGCGGCGGTTGTGCGCGCGGGGCTCGGTGAAGGCGGTGCCGCTCAGCTGCTCCGCGTACAGGCCGAGGGGGGCGCGCTGGGGCGAGTTCCGGCCGTGCGGCAGGGCGCCGGGCACTGCTTCGGAGCTGTGTTCGTTGCCGAAGCCGGAGAGGTACGTCAGTGCCTCGGCCGTCTTGCGCGGGTCGTTCCCGTCCCCACGGCTGGCGTCGCTGGTGTGTTCCCGGCTCATCATCGCTCCCTCGTCAACGATTCCTATGGGACACCGTAGGATTCACGTTTTCCTTCCGCAAGGGGGTCCATGAATGTGAACAGTGCTCTACTCTCCCGGGGATGTCCCACCGTGATCGGCCCAAGCCCCCGCCGCCCCCTAAGACCCTGCGCCGCGTGCCCGTGCAGGAGCGCAGCGCCGAGCGTCTGACCCGCATCCTCGACGCCTGCGCCGAACTCCTCGACGAGGTCGGCTACGAGGACCTGAGCACCCGCGCCGTCGCCACCCGGGCGGGCGTCCCGATCGGCTCGGTCTACCGCTTCTTCGGCAACAAGCGCGCCATGGCCGACGCCCTGGCCCACCGCAACCTCGACGCCTACGGAGAGCGCGTGGCGGCCCGTATGGCCGGAGTGGAGCGCGGTGACTGGCGCGGCGCCGTCGACGCGGCCTTCGACGAGTACCTCGCCATGAAGCGCAGCGTCCCCGGTTTCGGCCTGGTCGACTTCGGCATCCCCTCGGCCCCCGGCGCGATGCCCGACGCCAACTCGGACGTCGCCGAGCGGGTGGCGGGGCTGCTCGCCGGGCACCTCGACCGGCCGCTGGACGAGAAGCTGCGCCGCACGGTGCTCGTCGGCGTCGAGGCGGTGGACGCCGTCCTCCAACTCGCCTTCCGTGCGCACCCGTCGGGCGATCCCGGCCTGATCGACGAGACGCGGACCCTGCTGCACTCCTACTTCGCGGGTTCACTGGACTGAACCCGGGGCCGGTCCCGCGAATCCGGGGGATGCCATTCCGCGAATCCAGGGAGTCGCGGTTTCGCGATCCGGTCCCTCGCGGGGCCTGACGTCATGCATACCGGTCGGTATGGTGAGAGCGCACGTGCGCCGTAGCCGCCGCCCTGGAGGGTCCCCATGCCCAGCACAGCCCTGCGTATCTGCCCTCTCTGCGAAGCCACCTGCGGGCTCACGCTCACCATCGAAGGGCCCCCTGACGGCACTGACGCCGCGCGCGTGACCGGAGCGCGCGGGGACCGGGACGACGTGTTCAGCCACGGCTTCATCTGCCCCAAAGGCGCCTCCTTCCCGGAGGCCGACGCGGACCCCGACCGCCTGAGGGCCCCCCTCGTACGCAAGGACGGCGTACTCCGGGAGGCAAGCTGGGACGAGGCGTTCGACGCCGTCGCCGCCGGGCTCCGCCCCCTGATCGAGCGGTACGGGCCGCAGGCGGTCGGCGTGGTCCTCGGCAACCCGAACGTGCACACCATGGCCGGCGGCCTCTACCCGCCCGTGCTGCTCGGCTCGCTCGGCACCCGCAACATCTTCACCGCGAGCACCGTCGACCAGATGCCCAAGCACGTCTCCAGCGGGCTCCTCTTCGGCGACGCGTTCGCCATCCCCGTGCCCGACCTGGACCGCACCGACCATCTGCTCCTGCTCGGCGCCAACCCCCTGGACTCCAACGGCAGCCTGTGCACCGCCCCCGACTTCCCGGGCAAGCTGAAGGCGCTGCGCGCGCGGGGCGGCACGCTCACCGTCGTCGACCCCCGCCGCACCCGCACCGCCAAGCTCGCCGACCGGCACCTCGCGATCCGGCCCGGCACGGACGCGCTGCTGCTCGCCGCCATGGTCCAGGTCCTCTTCGAGGAGAAACTCACCGACCTCGGGGCGCTCGAAGACCAGGTGGAGGGCGTCGAGGAGGTGCGGGAGGCCGTGGGCCACCTCACCCCCGACGCCGTCTCCGCGGCCTGCGACGTGCCCGCCGACACCATCCGCGCCCTCGCCCGCGACCTGGCCGCCGCGCCCACCGCCGCCGTCTACGCCCGCGTCGGCGCCAGCACCGTCGCCTACGGAACGCTCACCAACTGGCTGGTCGACGTCCTGAACGTACTGACCGGCAACCTCGACCGGCCCGGCGGCGCCCTCTTCCCGCTCTCGGCCACCGACCGCGCTCCCCGCCCCGCGGGCCCCGGCAAGGGCTTCGCGCTCGGCCGCTGGCACAGCCGCGTCAGCGGGCACCCCGAGGCCAAGGGCGAACTGCCCATCGCCGCGCTCGCCGAGGAGATCGACACCCCCGGCGACGAGGCGATCCGCGCGGTCGTCGCCATCGCGGCCAACCCCGTCCTCTCGGCACCCGACGGCGACCGCCTCGACAAGGCCCTGGCCTCACTGGACTTCATGGTCAGCGTCGATCCGTACCTGAACGAGACCTCCCGCCACGCCCACGTGGTGCTGCCGCCGCCCCCGCCCTCCCAGAGCCCGCACTTCGACTTCGCCTTCAACGGATTCGCCGTACGCAACCAGGTCCGCTACACCCGCGCCGCTCTGCCCCTGGCGGACGGCAGGATGGCGGAGACCGAGATCCTGGCCCGGCTCGTGCTCGCCGCCGGGGGGATGCACGGCGCCGACCCGGCGGCCGTCGACGCGATGGTCGTCGACAAGGCCATCGGCAAGGCCGTCGCCGAGCCGCACTCCGCCGTGCACGGCCGTGACCCCGGGGAACTGGCCGCCCTCCTCACCGGCGAGAGCGGCCCCGAGCGGCGGCTCGACCTGATGCTGCGCCTGGGCCCCTACGGCGACGGATTCGGCGCCCGCGAGGACGGGCTGACCTTGGAACGGCTCCTCGCCCACCCGCACGGCATCGACCTCGGGCCCCTGGAGCCCCGGCTCCCGCAGGTCCTCAGGACGCGCAGCGGCCGGGTGGAGCTCTTCCCCGCCCCGATCGCGGACGACCTGCCGCGCCTGACGAACGCGTTGCGCACCGCCCCGGACGAGCTCGTCCTGGTGGGCCGCCGCCACCTGCGCTCCAACAACAGCTGGATGCACAACGTGCGCGCCCTCACCGGCGGCTCCAACCGCTGCACCCTGCACGTCCACCCCGACGACGCGGCCCGTATCGGCCTGGAGAACGGCGGCCACGCGCGCGTGGAGGCCGCCGGAGGCTCGCTCACCGTCCCCGTGGAGGTGACGGACGCGGTGCGCCCCGGAGTGGTCAGCCTGCCGCACGGCTGGGGCCACGACCGCCCCGGCACCCGCCTGGCCGTCGCCGCCGAGAACCCCGGGGCCAACGTGAACCAGCTCCTGGACGGCACCCTGCTCGACCCGCTCTCCGGGACGTCCGTGCTCAACGGCTTCCCGGTGTCCGTCACCGCCCCCGTTCCGGAAGGAGTTCCGGCAGCAAGTCGTTGACCTGGAGTTTTGCGCTTATTGCTCACACGTCAACATCTTGTTAACAGATCGAGACGGGTCCTAACGTCAACCGGACCGCCAGACCTGGTGGGAGTTCGATGGTGAACGTTAGGTAGCCCCCATGCTGACAATCCTCGGATTCGTCATGATCGCCACCTTCCTGGTGCTGATCATGATGAAGAAGATGTCGCCGATCGCGGCACTGGTGCTGATCCCCGCGCTCTTCTGCGTGCTCGTAGGAAAGGGAGCCCATCTCGGGGACTACGTCCTCGAAGGCGTCGGGAATCTGGCGCCCACGGCGGCCATGCTCATGTTCGCCATCGTGTACTTCGGCGTCATGATCGACGTCGGCCTGTTCGACCCGATCGTCCGGGGCATCCTGCGCTTCTGCAAGGCGGACCCCGTGCGCATCGTGGTCGGCACCGCGCTGCTCGCCGCGATCGTCTCGCTCGACGGCGACGGCTCGACGACCTTCATGATCACGGTCTCGGCGATGTATCCGCTCTACAAACGCCTCAAGATGAGCCTCGTCGTCATGACGGGTGTCGCGGCCACCGCCAACGGCGTCATGAACACCCTGCCCTGGGGCGGCCCGACGGCTCGCGCCGCGACCGCCCTCAAGGTCGACGCCGCCGACATCTTCGTGCCGATGATCCCGGCGCTCGCCATGGGCCTCGTCTGCGTCTTCCTGCTCGCCTACGTACTGGGCCTGCGGGAGCGCAAGCGGCTCGGCATGCTCTCCCTGGACGAGGTCCTGGAGAAGGAGACGGCGGGCGAGACGGTTCTGGTGGGTGCCGGTGCCGGTGCCGGTGCCGGTGCCGGTGCGGGTGGCGACGGGCGCATGTCGCTCATCAAGAAGACCGCCGGGGGAGCGGGCTCGGGTACGGACGCCTCGGCTTCCGGTGGCGCCGGCGCCGGAGCCACCTCCGACGACGCCGACGAGGACGACGGCTTCCAGGGGCTCGACCCGAACCGCTCCACCCTGCGCCCCAAGCTCTACTGGTTCAACGCCGGTCTCACGGTGGTCCTGCTCACCGCCATGATCATGGAGTGGCTGCCGATCCCGGTCCTCTTCCTGCTCGGCGCCGCGCTCGCCCTGACGGTCAACTTCCCGCACATGCCCGACCAGAAGGCCCGGATCGGCGCCCACGCCGAGAACGTCCTCAACGTCACCGGCATGGTCTTCGCGGCCGCCGTCTTCACCGGCGTCCTCCAGGGCACCGGCATGGTCGACAGCATGGCCAAGTGGCTCGTCGACGCGATCCCGGAGGGCATGGGCCCGCAGATGGGCCTGGTCACCGGCCTCCTGTCCCTGCCGCTCACCTACTTCATGTCGAACGACGGCTTCTACTTCGGCGTTCTGCCGGTCCTCGCCGAGGCGGGCCAGGCGCACGGCGTCGGCACCCTGGAGATCGCCCGCGCCTCCATCGCCGGACAGGCCCTGCACATGTCGAGCCCGCTGGTGCCCGCCGTGTACGTCCTCGTCGGCATGGCCAAGGTCGAGTTCGGCGACCACACCAAGTTCACCGTCAAATGGGCCGTGCTCACCTCGCTCGTGGTGCTCGCCTCCGGCATCCTCTTCGGCATCATCTGATGCCATCGACACCGGTGCTGCCGTCACCACCGGGCCGGGCCTGGTTGCTGCGCCTCGTCATCGCCTTCAGCTTCGCGCAGGGGGCGGTGTCGATGGCGCGTCCGGCCGTCTCCTACCGTGCGCTCTCGCTCGGCGCCGACGAGCGGGCGATCGGCGTCATCGCCGGTGTGTATGCCCTGCTCCCGCTCTTCGCCGCCGTACCGCTCGGGCGCAGGACGGACCATGGGCGGTGCGCGCCGCTCCTTCCGATCGGCGTCGTCCTGATCGCCGGAGGGTGCGCGCTCAGCGGTACGGCGGGGTCGCTCGGCCCGCTCGCCGCCTGGAGCGGTGTGATGGGCCTCGGTCACCTCTGCTTCGTGATCGGCGCCCAGTCGATCGTCGCCCGGCAGTCCGCCCCCGACGAACAGGACCGCAACTTCGGGCACTTCACGATCGGCGCCTCGCTGGGGCAGCTGATCGGGCCGATCGCGGCGGGGGCGCTCATCGGCGGGGACATGGGGCGTACGAGTGCGTTCGCCCTGCTGGTGTCGGGTGGGGTCGTGGCGGTCGCGCTCACCTCGCTGTGGCGCATCGAGCACGTCCGTTCCGGCGGGGGCTCGCCGAAGCGGGGCGACAAGGTCCCGGTGTTCGGCATCCTGCGTACGCGCGGTGTCCCCGCGGGGATCTTCATCAGCCTCGCGGTGCTCTCCGCGACGGACATCCTCACCGCCTATCTGCCGGTGGTCGGCGAGCACCGGGGCATCGCGCCCGCCACGGTCGGCGTGCTCCTCTCGCTGCGGGCCGCCGCGACGATCGCCTGTCGGCTCGTGATGACGCCGCTGATCAATCTGCTCGGGCGGACGGCGCTGATCGTCGTCACGTGTCTGCTGGCTGCCTTGCTGTGTGCGGGGGTTGCGTTGCCGGTGCCTGTGTGGGGGCTGGCGGTGATGCTGGTGTTGCTGGGGTTCTGTCTCGGGGTCGGGCAGCCGTTGTCGATGACGACTGTGGTGCAGGCTGCTCCTGAGGGGGCGCGGTCCACTGCGTTGGCTTTGCGGCTTACGGGGAATCGGCTGGGGCAGGTGGCTGCCCCTGCGGGGGCGGGGCTTATTGCCGGGGTGGCGGGTGTGGCAGCCCCGTTCGTGATGCTCGGGGGGCTCTTGCTTGTGGCGGCGGGGTTGGGACTGAGGCGTAACCCTGCGGGGCCTTCCCCAATCCCACCCCTTCCCGGCAGTGACATCAGCGGCTCCGCCGCGGAGGGGGCTCCGCCCCAGACCCCGCTCCTCAAACGCCGGAGGGGCTGAAGGAGATCGCGGGTTGCTACTTCACCCGCACCTCACACCGCATACGCCGCTCATGGCCCACGATCCGCTCCGGGCCCGTCAGGGTCAGTGGCACCCGGCCGTGGGTTGTCGCGCTGGAGGGGCCGAAGCGGAGTTCCAGGGCGCCCGGGTCCACGACGCGGTGGCCCTCGGGGCCCGTGTACGACGCCAGGTCGGCATGGAACGTGGCCTCGACCTCCGCGGACTCGCCCGGTGACAGCGGCACGCGGGCGTAACCGATCAGGCGGGTCACCGGGCGTGCCACCTGGCCCACGGGATCGTGGAGGTAGAGCTGGACGACCTCCGTGCCGGGAACGGGCCCCGTGTTGGTGACCGTCAGCCGCAGCGTCACCTCGCCGTCCGTGGGCAGCTCGGCGGGGACGGGGGACACCTCCCACCCGAACGTCGTGTACGAGAGGCCGTGCCCGAAGGGGTACAGCGGCGTCGGATCGAGGTTGCTCGCCTCGCCGCGGTGGCCCAGCGGGGGAGCCAGGTACGTCCAGGGCTGGCCCGACGGCTCACGCGGCACGCTGACCGGCAGTCGCCCCGACGGATTGACCCGGCCCGAAAGGACCCCCGCGACCGCACCACCGCCCTCCTCGCCCGGGAAGAACGCCTGCACCACCCCCGCGAGACGGTCCGCCCAGCGCCCGAGCGCGTACGGCCGGCCGGAGAGCAGCACCAGGATCGTGGGTGTTCCCGCGGTGAGTAGCGTGTCCAGCAACTTGCCCTGGCCGTCCGGCAGTTCCAGGTCCGCCGCGTCGCAGCCCTCGCCCGACGTGCCCCGTCCGAAGAGGCCCGAGCGGTCGCCCACCACCGCCACGCAGACCTCCGCGTCGGCCGGGTCGTCGACGAACACCGCGTCCGGGAACTCCGCTCGCAGTGCCTGGAGCAGGGTCGCGACCGCGACGCCCATCGGCAACTCCGGGTGTTCCACGCCCACATGGCGCGGGAAGGTGTAGCAGCCGAGCATCGCCGCCGGGTCGTCGGCGAGCGGGCCCACCACGGCGACACGTGTGCGGGGGCGGAGAGGGAGGGCCCCGCCCGGGTTGGCGAGCAGGACCACCGACTCCTCGGCCAACTCACGTGCCAGCAGCCGCATATGGGGCGGGTCCAGGTCCAGCGGCCCCGCCGGGGGAGCCGGCGTCCAGTCCGGGTCGAGCAGACCCAGTTCGCACTTCTGGGTCAGTACGCGAAGTGCGGCACGGTCCACCGCGTCCCCGGGGGCGGCGGCCCCGGCGCCGAAGCACCGTACCGCCGGGAGTTCCACGTCCACGCCCGCGGCCAGGGCGAGCGCCGCCGCCCCCGCCCTGGAGTCCGTCACCCCGTGGGCCGACTCCAGGAAGGACACCCCGAAGTAGTCGGAGACGACGGTGCCGGTGAAACCCCACTCGTCGCGCAGGAGTTGTGTGAGCAGCGCCCGGTGGGCGTGGGCCGGGAGCCCGTCAAGGTCGTTGTACGCGGGCATGACGGACCTCGCGCCCCCGTCACGTATCGCCATCTCGAAGGGAGGGAGTATGACGTCCGCCAGTTCGCGCGGGCCGATGGACACCGGCGCGTGGTTACGGGCCCCGCGCGATGCCCCGTAGCCCGCGAAGTGCTTGAGCGTGGCCACGATCCCCGCCGATTGCAGGCCCTGGACGTACGCCGTGCCGATGGTCGCCACCAGATACGGGTCCTCGCCGATGGACTCCTCCGTGCGGCCCCAGCGGGGGTCGCGCACGACGTCGAGGACCGGGGCGAGCCCCTGGTGGATGCCGACCGCGCGCATCGACGTACCGATGGACTCGGCCATCCTGCCGACCAGTTCGGGGTCGAAGGACGCGCCCCAGGCGAGCGGAGTGGGGAAGACGGCCGCCTGCCAGGCCGTGAAGCCGGTGAGGCACTCCTCGTGCGCGACCGCGGGCAGGCTGAAGCGGTTCGCGGCGCGGACGCGCTCCTGGAGGGCGGCGAGCCGGGCTGCGCCCTCGGCGGGTTCCACCGGGGCCGTGCCGAAGGGCCGTGTCACTTGGCCGAGGCCGTGGGGGAGCAGCGCCTGAAGGTCGACGCGTTCGGCCACCTCGTGCTGGAGCGGCGCCACATCGGCGCTCTCCTCCTGGGCGTCCGAGCCGGGCCAGACGCTGTAGAGCTGGGCGAGCCGCTCCTGTGCCGTCATCCGGGCGAGCAGGTCCGCGGCCCGCTCGGAGGCGGGCAGCGTGGTGTCCTGCCAGGGGTGGACCATGGAACTCCTCAAGTCAGCGGCCGCCCGCGCCCATCAGACCGTCGACCAGCTGACGGCGGGCGAAGAGGTACACGGCGAAGATGGGCACGATGGAAAGGACCACGGCGGCGAGCAGCGCCGGCACGTCGACGCGGAACTCGCCGACGTAGTCGTAGAGCCCGAGGGTGAGCACCCGGGACTCGGGGGATTGGGTGAGGATCAGCGGGAAGAGGAAGCCGTTCCAGGCCTGGAGCGCGGTGTAGACGGCGGCCGTGGAGATGCCCCCGCGGGACATCGGGACGACCAGGCGCAGCAGGATGCGGGTGGGCCCGGCTCCGTCGAGGGCCATGGACTCGTACAGCTCCTCGTCGATGTCCCGCATGGAACCGGCGAGGATCAGCACGCTCACGGGCAGTGCGAACGCGGCCGTCGGCAGGATCACCGCGAGCAGCGAGTCGTACAGCTGCAACTTCGTGATCAGCAGGAACACCGGGATGATCACGGCCTGGGCGGGGATCGCGAGGCCGAGCAGGAACATCTGGAAGAGGCGCTGGGCGCCCCGGCCCCGCGCCCGCACCACCGCGTAGCCGACGCACACCCCGAGCACCAGGACGATGGCGACGCAGGCGACCGTGACCACGGCGGTGTTGAGGAGGTAGGTGAAGAAGCTGCTGTCCAGGACGCGGCGGTAGTTGTCGAGGGTCGGATCGGTGGGCACGGAGAGCGGGCCGCGGTCGAAGTAGGCGTCGCGCGACTGGAGGGTCGTGGCGAGCAGGACGTACAGCGGCAGCGCGATGATCACCAGCCAGATCAGCGAGGCAGCTCCGGCCGGGAGGTTGGGGCGGGCGCGCCGCCGAGTGCCGGTCTTGCGCGGCGGCCGTACGGGGGTACGTGTGCCCGGCCGCTCGATGGTGCTGGTCACAGGCCCTCCCGTGTGGAGCGCATCGCCGTGAAGCCGGTGAGGCGTACGAGGAGCAGGGAGATGCCCGTCGCGACCACGACGAGCGCGGTGGCGATGGCGCTCGCGTAGCCCATGTCGCGGGAGACGAAGCCGGTCTCGTACATCCAGTAGGGGACGATCGTGGTGTCCGTGCCGGGGCCGCCCTCGGTGAGGATCAGCACGGTGTCGAAGAACGTCAGCGCGCCGACCACCATCAGGACGGACGAGGTGATGACGGTGTTGCGCAGCTGCGGCAGCGTGATGTGGAAGAACTGCCGCACCGTGCCCGCTCCGTCGATCGACGCCGCGTCGTAGAGGGAGCGCGGGATCTGCCGGGCGCCGCCCTGGTAGAGCAGGGTGTGGAACGGGATGAACTGCCAGGCCGCCACGAAGAGCACCGCGCCGAACGCGCCGCGCGAGGAGCCGAGCACGTCGCCGTCCGCGAAGCCGATCCAGGGCCCGATGTCGGCGATCAGGCCGAAGTTGGGGTCGAGGAGCGTCTTCCAGAGCAGCGCGAGCGCCACGGAGGAGGCCAGCAGCGGCAGGAAGAAGATGGCGCTGAGCACCGCGCGGTTCTTCTGCCTGCCCGCCGCCCAGACGCCGAGCAGCAGTGCGATCGGCGTCTGGACGAGCCAGGTCAGCGCGGTGAGCAGCAGGCTCAGGACGATCGCCCCGCGCATCGTGGAGTCCTCCCACAGGCGGCGCCAGTTGCCGGTGCCGCTGAAGGAGGGCAGGCCGCCGAGTCCGTCCCACTCGGTGAAGGAGAGATAGCCGACGAGGAGGAGCGGGCCGAGCGCGAAGCAGAGGAAGAACAGGGCGCCGGGCGCGGCCCACAGCAGGCCGGGGCGGCCCACGCGGCTGCCGGTGGGGGCCGGGCTCACCGCACGCGCCGCATCGCGTCGGCGAAGCCCTTCGGGCTCAGGTCGCCGTTGAAGAGTTTCTGCAGGTTGTTGGTGAGCGGGGCGGTGAACTTGGCGGGGAGCGCCTGGTCCCAGGAGAGCGTGAAGGACGGGGCCTCGCTCACCATGTCGTACTGGTAGGTGGCGTACTCGGGGCTCTTGTGCGCGCTGAGCTGCTTCTTCGCGTCCGAGGTCGCCGGGACGTCCCCGTTGGCGACGAGATCCTTGGCGTAGGCGTCCTGGGAGGCGAACTTCAGGAACTCCACGGCGGCGTCGCGCCGTTCGCCCTTCTTCACCTGGGTGGCGTTGACGGACCAGTAGTTGGTGGGGTTGCCGACGACGTCCTTCGGGTCGCCCTTGCCGTCCGGCACCGCCGGGAAGGACGTCCAGCCGAGTCCCGACTTGGCGAACTCCTTCTGGTTGGCCTGCTGGTTGGCGTACTCCCAGCTGCCCATCAGGTGCATGGCGGCCTTGCCGCGCGCGAACAGGGTGGACGCGCCGTCGGCCGTGTAGTTGACGGACTTGTAGTTCTTGCCGAAGGCCCCGCGGTCGACCAGGTCCCGGATCATCTCGCCCGCCTTGATCATGGCGGGGTCGTTCCAGGCGGACGCGTCGCCGTCCATGATCTTCTGGAAGACCTCGGGCCCGCCGATCCGGTCGAGGAGGTACTCGAGCCACATCAGTTCGGTCCACGGGTCGGCGCCCGCGAGCGCGAAGGGCGTGACGTCCTTCTCCTTGAAGGTGTCGATCAGGTCGAGCATGTCGGCCCAGGACGACGGCGGTTGGGCGCCCGCCTCGCGGAAGACCTTCTTGTTGTAGAAGAGGATCACCGGCTGCATGCCGCGCATCGGGACGCCGTAGTACGTCCCGTCGATGCGGCCCGCGTCCAGGATCGAGGGGATGAACGCCTTCTTCAGCGCGGGGTCCTTCTTCATGTACGGGCCGAGGTCGACCAGCATGTCCTTCGCCGCGAAGTCGCTGATGGAGCCGCCGCCCCAGTTGAAGAAGATGTCGGGGGCGTTGGCGGTGCCCATGGAGGTGCGCATCTTGTCCTGGTAGCCCTCGCCGGGGATCTCGACGAGCTTCACCTTGATGTCCGAGGTCTTGTTGAAGCGGTCGACGACCTTGCGCTGTACGGCGGCCGACGGGTCGCCGTAGACCCAGGCCTCCAGCGCGGCGCCACCACCGCCCGCGCTGTCCTGGGGGCCGCCGCTGCCGCAGGCGGAGAGGCCGGTGGCGGCGAGCATCAGGGCCGCGGTGGCCAGGGCCGTACGTATGCGTCGGCCCGGACGGCCCGGTCGGCACAGTCGGCGCAGGGGAGGGTTAGGCATCGCAGCGCACCTTCCGGAAGGGTTCCGAAAATTATCGGTCGATGCGCACGGAAGTTACGGGCGGCGTCCGGGCATGTCAACGCTCCTGACAGGAAAGGGAGTTCGCGGTACCAGCGGGAGGAGGCGAGAGGAGGCGGGAGGAGGGAGGAAGGGGGCGGGGCTCAGACGCGGGCCGCGGTGCTCGCGCGCACCACCAGCTCCGTGGCCAGCTCGATGCGGGGCGACGCGGGCTCCTCGCCGAGCGCGAGCCGCAGCACCGTACGGGCCGCCAGTTTCCCCATGTCGGACAGCGGCTGGCGCACCGTCGTCAGGGGCGGCGCCGACCAGCTCACCTCCGGCAGATCGTCGAAGCCCACCACGCTGAGGTCCTCGGGAACCCGCAGGCCGCGCCGCCGCAGGGCCTCGATCGCGCCGAGCGCCATCTGGTCGCTCGCGGCGAAGAGCGCGGTCGGCGGCTCTGCGAGGCCGAGGAGTTCACCCGCCCCGGCGAACCCGGACGCGTGGTAGAAGTCGCCCGGCACGATCAGCGCGTCGTCGACCGGCACGCCCGCGCTCTCCAGGGCCGCACGGTAGCCGTCGAGCCTGGCCCGGGAGCACAGGAGCCTCGGCGGGCCCGCGATGAAGCCGATCCTGCGGTGGCCCAGGGAGAGCAGATGCTCCGTCGCGGCCATCCCGCCGGCCCAGTTGGTGGCGCCCACGGTCGGTGCGTCCAGGGCGGGCGATCCCGCAGGGTCGATCACGACGAGCGGTACGCCGAGCCGCCGCAGCTCGTCGTGGAGCATCGGCTCCAGGACGGAGGTCACCAGGATCACGCCGTCCGACGCGCGGGCCCGCAGGTTCTTCATCCACTGGCGGGCCGAGCCCGACGCCCCGTGGATCGCGGAGACGACCGTGCCCGCGCCTGCCGCGTGCGCCACTTCCTCCACGCCGCGGATGATCTCCACGGCCCAGGGGCTGTCGAGGTCGTTGAAGACCAGGTCGACCAGGGCGGCGCGGCTGCCGGGCGCGCTCGCCCGCCGTTCGTAGCCGTGCTCGCGCAACAGGTCCTCGATGCGCGCGCGGGTGTCCTCGGAGACATCGGACCGGCCGTTGACCACCCGTGACACCGTCGGCACCGAGACGCCCGCCTGCCTGGCTATCTCCGTGATGGTCACCTTGCTCCTGGACCGGCTCACTTCGCACCTCCGTAGAACTCCGTCGAAACCTTGCAGAAGTCTTCCGGAACACCGGAGTTGACGAGAAGCCTAGAGGAGAGGATAGGTCTCGCACCGCAAAGTTCCCCGGAGGCGCCGGCTGCCTCCGGGGAACGGGGTGCTACTGGTTATCTACTTGTCGACTACGGGACGATCTTGAGCAGCCTGTTCGGCGAACCGCTGCCCGGGCTCGTGACCTTGCCCGTGGTGGCTCCGTTCACCAGCGCGGACGCGACCTGGGCGGGCGTGGCCGAGGTGTGGCCCGCCAGGTAGACCGCCGCGGCACCCGCGACGTGCGGGGTGGCCATCGACGTACCGGAGATGGTGTTCGTGGCCGTGTCGCCGGTGTGCCAGCCCGCCTTGATGGAGACGCCCGGCGCGAAGATGTCCAGGACCGAGCCGTAGTTGGACCAGCTCGCCTTGGCGTCCGTGTTGCTGGTGGCGCCCACCGTGATGGCCGCGGGGACCCGTGCCGGGGACGACGAGGAGGCGTTGACGCCCTCGTTGCCCGCGGCGACCGCGTAGCTGACACCGTCGGCGATGGAGTTCTTCACCGCGTTGTCGAGGGTGGTGGACGCGCCGCCGCCGAGCGACATGTTGGCCACGGCGGGAGCGCCCGCCGTGTGGTTGCCCGTCACCCAGTCGATGCCCGCGATGACACCGGCGGTCGTGCCGGAGCCGTTGTTGTCGAGCACGCGGACGGCCACGATCTTGGCCTTCTTGGCGACGCCGTACGTCTTGCCCGCGATGGTGGTGGCCACGTGCGTGCCGTGGCCGTTGCCGTCCTGGGCGGTGTTGTCGCGGTCGACCGCGTCATAGCCGTTCACCGCGCGCCCGCTGATCTCGGAGTGCGTGATGCGCACGCCGGTGTCGATCACGTACGCCGTGACGCCCGAGCCCGCGGTGTCCGGGTAGGTGTAGCTGCCGGACAGCGGCAGGCTCGTCTGGTCGATGCGGTCCAGGCCCCAGGGGGCGTTGGTCTGGGTCGCGTCGGCCTTGACCGTGCGGTTCTGCTCCACCGAGGCGACGGCGGGGTCGGCGGCGAGGCGTCTCGCCTCCGCCGCGCTCAGTTCGACGGTGTACCCGTCGAGCGCGGACTTGAAGGTCTTCTTCACCGACCCGCCGTACTCGGATATCAGGCCCTTGCCCTGGGTCGAGGCGGCCTTGAAGCCCGAGTCCTTCTTCAGCGTGACGATGTAGCTGCCCTTGACGGCGTCGGCCGAGCCGGCCCCGATCACGGTGCCCTCGGCGGGAGCGGCCTGGGCCGGAAGGGCGGTGACCGCACCGAACAGGGTGGCGGCGGTGGCGGTCGAGATCGCCGCGGCGATCACAGTCTTCTTGCTGCGCAGCATTGCCATTACGAGGGAGTCCTCCTCATAGGCGGCGCTCGCCCTGGGGTCGGGCGGCGCAACTGTGGGGGCGTGTGCGTGATCGCACACACAGCCGGGAGCGGTGCGTTCCGCTCCCGGCGCGCTCAGCAGAATGTCGGCTCTACGGGCGTAGATCAAGAGAGTTGACGACTTGACATGTGTCTGTCACATGCATGAAACGGAATTTCGGCGGACCGTATGGGGGGTAGGTGTCGCGCCGGGGTGAATGTCCCTGGTCCGCACCTGGCCCTGACGCCCTTCCGACGCCCCTGGTGCCGAAAAACTATCAGCGCTAGTTTGGGGTGCGGACGACTATCTGAGGAGTGCGATGAAGGCCCACGACGGCATGTACATCGGCGGCGCCTGGCGGCCCGCCGTCGGCACGGACACGATCACGGTCCTGAACCCGGCCGACGAGCAGCCGATCGGTCAGGTCCCGGCAGGCACGGCACAGGACGTCGACGCGGCGGTGCGCGCCGCCCGCGAGGCCTTCCCCGGCTGGGCGGCGACCCCGCCCGCCGAGCGCGGCGCGCTCATCGGCGCGCTGCGCGACCAGCTGGTCGCCCGCAAGGACGAGATCGCCGAGACGGTGACGGCGGAGCTCGGCTCGCCGCTGCCGTTCTCGCAGATGGTGCACGCGGGCGTACCGATCCTGGTCGCCGGTTCGTATGCCGAGCTGGCGGCGACGTACGCCTTCGAGGAGAAGATCGGCAACTCCACGGTCTACATGGAGCCGGTCGGTGTGGTCGGCGCGATCACCCCCTGGAACTACCCCCTCCACCAGATCGTCAACAAGGTCGCCCCCGCGCTCGCCGCGGGCTGCACGGTGGTCCTGAAGCCCGCCGAGGACACCCCGCTCACGGCCCAGCTCTTCGCCGAGGCCGCGCACGAGGCGGGCATCCCCGCCGGTGTCTTCAACCTGGTCACCGGGCTCGGCCCGGTCGCCGGACAGGCGCTCGCCGAGCACGAGGACGTCGACCTGGTCTCCTTCACCGGCTCGACGGCGGTCGGCAAGCAGATCGGCGCCACCGCGGGCGCGGCCGTCAAGCGCGTCGCCCTGGAACTCGGCGGCAAGTCCGCCAACGTCATCCTGCCCAGCGCCGACCTGGCCAAGGCGGTCAACGTCGGCGTTGCGAACGTCATGTCCAACTCGGGCCAGACGTGCAGCGCGTGGACCCGCATGCTGGTGGACTCGGAGCGCTACGACGAGGCGGTCGCGCTCGCCTCGGCCGCCGCGGTCAAGTACGGCTCCCGCATCGGCCCCGTCGTCAACGCCAAGCAACAGGCGCGCGTGCGCGGTTACATCGACAAGGGCGTCGAGGAAGGCGCACGCGTGGTGGCCGGTGGCTCCGAAGCGCCGCGCGAGCAGGGCTACTTCGTCCAGCCGACGGTCTTCGCCGACGTCACCCCGGACATGACGATCGCCCAGGAGGAGATCTTCGGACCGGTCGTCTCGATCATCCGGTACGAGGACGAGGACGAGGCCCTGCGGATCGCCAACGGCACCGTGTACGGGCTCGCGGGCGCGGTCTGGGCGGCCGACGACGCGGAGGCGGTCGCCTTCGCCCGCCGCATGGACACGGGCCAGGTCGACATCAACGGCGGCAGCTTCAACCCCCTCGCCCCGTTCGGCGGTTACAAGCAGTCGGGGGTGGGGCGCGAGCTGGGCCCGCACGGGCTCGCCGAGTACCTCCAGACGAAGTCCCTCCAGTTCTGATCCCTTCCCGCCCGCCTTTCAAGGAGTACGTCACCGTGGTCCGCGCCGCCGTTCTGCCCGCCGTCGGTTCTCCGCTGGAGATCACCGAGATCGACCTGCCCGAGCCGGGTCCAGGCCAGGTGCGGGTGCGCCTCGCCGCCGCCGGGGTCTGCCACTCCGACCTGTCCCTGACCAACGGCACGATGCGGGTGCCCGTGCCCGCCGTGCTCGGTCACGAGGGCGCGGGAACGGTCGTTTCCGTGGGGGAGGGGGTCACGCATGTCGCCCCCGGCGACGGGGTCGTCCTCAACTGGGCGCCCTCTTGCGGCAGTTGTCACCCCTGCTCGCTCGGCGAGGTGTGGCTGTGCGTGAACGCGCTGGCCGGCGCCGCCGACGTGTACGCCAAGCGCGCCTCGGACGGCGCCGACCTGCACCCGGGCCTGAACGTCGCCGCGTTCGCCGAGGAGACGGTGGTGGCGGGCAACTGCGTGCTGCCCGCCCCGGACGGCGTCCCGCTGACGGACGCCGCCCTCCTCGGCTGCGCCGTGCTCACCGGCTACGGCGCCGTGCACCACTCCGCGAAGGTCCGCGAGGGCGAGACGGTGGCGGTCTTCGGGGTCGGCGGCGTGGGCCTCGCGACGCTCCAGGCGGCACGGATCGCCGGTGCCTCGCGGATCATCGCGGTCGACGTGTCCCCGGAGAAGGAGGAGCTGGCGCGCTCGGCCGGAGCGACGGAGTACGTCGTCGCCTCCGAGAAGACGCCCAAGGACATCCGCAAGCTGACCGGCGGCCAGGGCGTGGACGTGGCCGTGGAGTGCGTGGGCCGCGCGGTGACGATCCGTACGGCCTGGGAGTCCACGCGGCGCGGCGGGCGTACGACGGTGGTCGGCATCGGCGGCAAGGACCAGCAGGTCACCTTCAACGCCCTGGAGATCTTCCACTGGGGCAGGACCCTTGCCGGGTGCGTGTACGGGAACTCCGACCCGGCGGTGGATCTGCCGGTCCTTGCGGACCATATCCGCGCGGGGCGCTTCGATCTGAGCGGCCTGGTGACGGACCGGATCGCCCTGGACGGCATCCCGGCGGCCTTCGAGAACATGGTCGCGGGGAAGGGCGGCAGGGCGTTGGTGGTGTTCTAGGGGCGGTCCCTGCGGGGCTTTCCCCAATCCCGCCCCTTCCCGAAACTGCGGCTCCGCCCCAGACCCCGTACAAGATGTCCTCAAACGCCGGACGGGCTGGATGTCCAGCCCGTCCGGCGCGAACCGTTGACCACATACCCACCGGTCGGTACGGTCCCTGCAATCACACGCCCACCCCCCGTCCCGTCCCCGGACCCACCGGAGTGTGCACCACAATGGACCCCGCACCGTCCGCCCCCACGGCGGCCCCCCACGCCCCGTCCGCTCAGGCCGCGAACCCGTCCGATCCCCACCGCCGCAAGGTCGCCACCGCGGCCGCCCTCGCCTCGGCCGTCGAGTGGTACGACTACTTCGTCTTCGGCATCGCGGCCGCCCTCGTCCTGGGCGACCTGTACTTCCCCTCCGGCAGTTCCTCCGCCGGAGTCCTCGCCGCGTTCGCCACCTTCGCGGTCGGCTTCCTGGCCCGTCCCATCGGCGGCATCATCGCCGGGCACCTCGGCGACAAGCGTGGCCGCAAGCCCATGCTGGTCCTCGCTCTGACCTTGATGGGCCTCTCCACCACGGGAATCGGCCTGCTCCCCACGTACGAGACCGTCGGCATCGCCGCGCCGATCCTCCTCGTCACCCTCCGCGTGTTCCAGGGCATCGCGGTGGGCGCACAGTGGGGCGGCGCGATGCTGATGGCCACCGAGTACGCCCCCGAGGGAAAGCGCGGCCTCTACGGCAGCCTGGTCCAGCTCGGTGTGCCCATCGGCGTGGTGAGCGCCAACACGGTCTTCCTGATCGCCGGTGCCGTCACCAGCGAGAGCACCTTCGAGTCGTGGGGATGGCGGGTGCCCTTCATGGTCGGGCTCCTCGTCCTCGTGCTCGCCTGGTACATCCACACGCGCGTGGAGGAGACCCCGGAGTTCCGTGAGGCGGAGAAGGCCCTCGCGGAGAAGGAGAAGGCCCAGAAGGGCGCGGGCGGCGAAGGGGGCAACTCGCCCCTGCGGACGATCCTGCGCCACCACCTCGGCACCGTCTTCCTGGCGGGCGGCTCGTTCGCGGTGAACACGGCGACCTTCTACATCATCATCACCGGCGTCCTCGACTACACCACCCGCGAACTCGACATGGAGCGCAGCGCGGTCCTCACCGTCTCGCTCTGCGTGAGCCTCACCCAACTCGCCCTGATCCCGGCGTCCGCCGCGCTCTCCGACCGCATCGGGCGGCTGAGGATCTACGCTCTGGGCGCCGCGGGGCTCGCGGTCTGGGCGGTGCCGATGTTCCTGCTCATCGACACCGGTTCGCTGCTGTGGCTGGCCGTCGGCACCTTCGTCACCAGCTGTTTCCTCAGCATCATGTACGGGCCGCAGGCCGCGCTGTTCGCGGAGCTGTTCACCGCCGAGATGCGCTACACGGGAGCCTCGCTCGGCTACCAGATCGCGGCCGTGTTCGGCGGTGGGCTCGCGCCCTTCGTGATGGTGCTGCTCCTGGAGGCGACGGGCACCTCGATGGCCGTCTCCGCGTACATCATCGGCCTCGCGGTGATCGCCCTGATCTCAATCAAGGTGCTTGCGGGGCGGGCGAGTTCCCGCTGACGGAGGCGCTGCCCGGTCGCGGCGCCGTCTTCGACGACGGAGCCGCGGCCGGTTCGCCCAGGCGTGAGAAGGACTTGGCCGCGGCCAGGAACGCGAGGGTCGTCAGCACGAACGGCCAGGTGAACGCGTGCCCGCCGGACGGCGCGAGGAGCGCCGTCATGGCCGAACCCGCGAGGGTCGCCGTGGCGGCGCCGACAAGCGCGTACACGAGTGTCACGCCCCGGGAGGGCAGGAAGACGCCGCACAGCGCGAGCGCCACAAGGACCGCGTTGTATCCCATCGTGCCGTCGGCGATCCGCGCGGCCGGGGCGCCGAGCGCGACCGCCGTGCCGATGCCGGTCAGGCTGCCGAGGCAGGCCACGGCGCCCGCGCGACGGCTCGCGACGAAGAGACCCACGAGCAGGATCACGCCGACGTACCACTGCGGCATGAAGAAGATCTGGGCGAAGCCCGCGAAGAACCCGCGCGTCAGATCGACGAGTTGCAGCGCTGTCGGACCACGCGCCGCCTGCGTCAGCGCCGCCGGGTCGACCCGGTGGTGCCAGACCCGCTCGAATCCGGGCGCGGCCATCGTCGTCACGCTCGCGAGCAGGCAGTACGGGAGCGTGAGCGAGGGCAGTTCCCAGACGGCGAGGAGGTTGACGGCCGCCGCCGTCACCACCGTGACCACCACGCAGCCCGCGAGGGCGAGCACGGCCGTGGACAGGTGCCCGGCCCCGAGGAACACCGCGAAACACAGGGCGGTGAGGCAGGCGTTGAACCCTTCGAGCCCCGTGGAGACGCGGTCGTGCGCCGCCCCGAGGAGCCGCGCCGTCCCCGTGCCGACGGCCGCGCCCGCGAGCCCGTAGAGGCCGTAATGCCATCCCGCCGCGAAGAGCGCAACGCCGAAGACCGCGCCCGCCGCCGCGCTGGGCAGGAAGGTGACCTGCGCCTGGCCGCGCAGGACGTGGGCGGCGAAGGGCAGGGCCCGAAGTGGCAGGCTCTTGGCATCCGTTGAGTGCCGCACGGCTCACTCCCGTGTTACGTCCATGTTTCCCCCGACAAGGCAGGTGCACTTTACATCTACCTGGCGGGGTGCGGCGATACCGAGGAGCGTCTGCCGTGCCCGCGCACCCGTGGGCGTCACCTTGGCCGCCCGGCCCCCGGTTATACGGCGGGTGCCGCCACCTGCGCGTACTGCAGCGCCAGCCCGTCGAGCAGCGCCCGCAGGCCCGTCTCGAAGGCGCGCTCGTCGATCTCCTGCTGGCGGTCGGCAAGGAGGTGGGCCTGACCGAGGTGCGGATAGTCGGCCGGGTCGTAGGCGGTCGCGTCGTCCACGAAGCCGCCGGCGAAGGAGCCGAGCGCCGAGCCCATGATGAAGTACCGCATCAGCGCGCCGATCGACGTGGCCTGCGCGGCGGGCCAGCCCGCGTCCACCATCGCCCCGAACACCGCGTCCGCCAGGCGCAGTCCGGCCGGGCGGCGGCCGGGGCCGCTCGCGAGCACCGGAACGATGTTGGGGTGCAGGGTGAGCGCCGCACGGTAGGAGACGGCCCAGTCGTGCAGCGCCGTCCGCCAGTCGCGCCCGTCGGCGGCGTCGAACATCGACAGGTCGACCTGCGCGCTCACCGAGTCCGCGACCGCCTCCAGGATCTCGTCCTTCGTACGGAAGTGGTTGTAGAGCGAGGGCCCGCTGACCCCGAGCTCGGCGGCGAGGCGACGCGTCGAGACGGCGGCGAGGCCCTCGGCGTCCACGAGCGCGCGCGCCGTCTCGACGATGCGATCTCTGCTGAGGAGGGGCTTGCGCGGTCGGGCCATGCGGCACATAGTAGGGCTGCCGCAAGAAACTAGCAGTGCTAATTTAAATCTGGTCCCACGCGTCGATCCGAAGAGGTGCCCCCGATGAACCTGGAGCTCAGCGAGGAGCAGTCCGCCGTCCGGCAGCTGGCGAAGGACTTCGTGGCCCGCGAGATCGCGCCCCACGTCATCGAGTGGGACCGCGCCGAGAGCGTCGACCGCTCGATCGTGAAGAAGCTCGGCGAGGTCGGATTCCTCGGGCTCACCGTCGACGAGGAGTACGGCGGCTCGGCCGGCGACCACCTCGCCTACTGCCTGGTGACCGAGGAGCTGGGGCGCGGCGACTCGTCCGTGCGCGGCATCGTGTCGGTCTCGCTGGGACTCGTGGCCAAGACCATCGCGTACTGGGGGAACGAGGAGCAGAAGCGGCAGTGGCTGCCGGGCCTCACCTCCGGTGAGCTCGTCGGATGCTTCGGGCTCACCGAGCCGGGCACCGGGTCCGACGCGGGCAACCTCTCCACGAAGGCCGTGCGCGACGGCGGCGACTACGTCATCAGCGGCTCCAAGATGTTCATCACGAACGGCACCTGGGCCGATGTCGTGCTGCTCTTCGCGCGGACGAACGACGCCCCCGGACACAAGGGCGTCTCCGCCTTCCTGGTGCCGACCGAGACCCCGGGCCTCAGCCGCCGCACGATCCACGGCAAGCTCGGCCTGCGCGGCCAGGCCACCGCCGAACTGGTCCTGGAGGATGTCCGCGTCCCGGCGTCGGCCATGATGGCGCCGGAGGGCAAGGGCTTCTCGGTGGCCATGTCGGCGCTCGCCAAGGGGCGGATGTCGGTCGCCGCCGGGTGCGTGGGCATCGCCCAGGCCGCCCTGGACGCGGCCGTGACGTACGCGACCGAGCGCGAGCAGTTCGGCAAGGCCATCGCGGGGCACCAGCTGGTCCAGGAGCTGATCAGCGACATCGCGGTGGACGTGGACGCCGCGCGCCTGCTGACCTGGCGGGTCGCCGACCTCATCGACCGCGGGCAGCCCTTCACCACGGAGTCCTCCAAGGCCAAGCTGTTCGCCTCCGAGGCCGCGGTGCGCGCCGCCAACAACGCCCTCCAGGTCTTCGGCGGCTACGGCTACATCGACGAGTACCCCGCGGGCAAGCTGCTGCGCGACGCGCGCGTGATGACGCTCTACGAAGGCACGAGCCAGATACAGAAGCTGGTCATCGGGCGGGCGCTCACCGGGATCTCGGCCTTCTGAGCGCGGCCTCCCGCCGTGCGGGCTGAGTACGTGACCTGAGTACGGCAACGGATGCGGCGCGGCCGCTCCCGGGCGAGGCTCTGCCCATGAGTGAGACACCGGTCAAGCAGCAGAGCACCACCGCCTACTACGGTCAGGCCATCGCGTCGTTCGCCGTGGCGCTCGCCGCCGTGGCGATCGGCATCTACAGCCTCGACGTCAGCGGCTGGATCCGCGCCTTCCTCGCCATCTCCGTCCTGTACCTGACGACCTCCGCGTTCACCCTCGCCAAGGTGATCAGGGACCGGCAGGAGGCGGACCAGCTCGTCAGCCGCGTCGACCAGGCCCGTCTGGAGAAGATTCTCGCCGAACACGACCCGTTCAAGCCGGTGGCCTGACCGGCGTCCTAAGCGCTTGCTCACCGTCAGGGGTATGGTGTCCCTCCCGACCGGCGGAAGGAGTGGGCGATGAGCACGGCGGAGCAGACCGAGGGCGATGACCTGCCATGGGGCGAGGTCACGCCCGATGCGGCGCGGCGGCTGCTGATCGCCGCCGTCGAGGCCTTCGCCGAGCGTGGGTACCACGCGACGACGACCCGGGACATCGCCGGCCGCGCCGGCATGAGCCCGGCGGCGCTCTACATCCACTACAAGACCAAGGAAGAGCTGCTCCACCGCATCAGCCGGATCGGCCACGACAAGGCCCTGCGCGTCCTGCGCACCGCGGCCGACGGTCCGGGCAGCGCGGCGGAGCGGCTCGCCGACGCCGTACGGTCCTTCGTGCGCTGGCACGCAGACCACCACACCACCGCGCGCGTGGTGCAGTACGAGCTCGACGCGCTCGGCGACGAGCACCGTACGGAGATCATCGCGCTGCGCCGCCAGTCCGACGCCGCCGTGCGGGACATGATCAACGACGGGGTGCGGGACGGGGAGTTCGACGTCCCCGACGTGCCGGGCACCACGCTCGCCGTGCTCTCGCTCTGCATCGACGTGGCCCGCTGGTTCAACGTCGCGGGCACCCGCACACCCGACGAGGTCGGCGCGCTCTACGCCGACCTCGTGCTGCGGATGGTGGGGGCCAAGAAGCAGGACTCCTGAGCCCCTCGGCCCGCCTCAGAAGTAGTAGCGGGAGACCGACTCGGCGACGCAGGCGGGCTTCTCGCTGCCCTCGCGCTCGACGGTGACCAC
Organism: Streptomyces sp. NPDC055099; assembly: GCF_053607685.1. NCBI lineage: Bacteria > Bacillati > Actinomycetota > Actinomycetes > Kitasatosporales > Streptomycetaceae > Streptomyces > Streptomyces sp. NPDC055099. The sequence goes on from NZ_JBSGUA010000011.1 coordinate 114,628, forward strand.
GGCGGTGACCTGTACGCCGCCGTCCTTGGTCGGCTCGACCTCCTTGAGCACGGCGGTCGCCCGCACCCGGGAACCCGAGGGCACCGGCGAGGGGAAGCGGACCTTGTTGGTGCCGTAGTTGACGCCCATCTTCATGCCCTCGACGCGCATGACCTCCGGCACCAGGCTCGGCAGCAGCGACAGCGTCAGATAGCCGTGCGCGATGGTCGTCTTGAAGGGGCCCTGCGCCGCCTTCTCCGCGTCCACGTGGATCCACTGGTGGTCGCCCGTGGCATCGGCGAACAGGTCGATCCGCTTCTGGTCGACCTCCAGCCACTCGCTGTGCCCGAGCTGCTCGCCGACCCCGGCACGCAGGTCGTCGGCCGACGCGAAGATCCTCGGCTCTGCCATGTCCCTGGCCTCCTCAAAATGTACGAACTAAGCGGTTGCTCAGCATGCTGCGTACGCCGACGCGTGTCAACGGACCGGGCATCGAGGCCGACGGATCTGCCATTAGGGTTGGAGGGGTGCCCCAGATCCCAGAGAAGATCCACGAGCTCACGGTCGGCCAGCTCTCGGCCCGCAGCGGCGCCGCCGTCTCCGCCCTGCACTTCTACGAGACCAAGGGCCTGATCACCAGCCGCCGCACCTCGGGCAACCAGCGCCGCTACCACCGTGACGCGCTGCGCCGCGTCGCCTTCGTGCGCGCCGCCCAGCGCGTCGGCATCCCGCTCGCCACGATCCGCGAGGCGCTCGACTCGCTCCCCGAGGAGCGCACCCCGACCCGCGAGGACTGGGCGCGCCTCTCGGAGGACTGGCGCTCCGAACTGGACGAGCGGATCAAGCAGTTGGGCCGCCTGCGCGATCACCTCACCGACTGCATCGGCTGCGGCTGTCTCTCCCTGGAGAACTGCGTGCTCTCCAACCCCGACGACGTCTTCGGCGAACGCCTCACCGGCTCCCGTCTGTTGGCGGAGCGCCGGCCTCAGTCGTGACGTCGGGCGTGGCTTCGGCCTGGTCGCGCGGCCCCAGGTGGCGGAAGGTCGCGCTCAGGATCACCGCGGCGAGCGCTCCCGCGGCCACCCCGCTGCCGAAGACGGTGTGCGCCCAGGGCGGCAGCGGCGCGTACAGGCCCGGGGTCATCACCGGCAGCAGCCCCACGACCAGGGCGAGGGCGACCACCACGCTGTCGCTGCCGTGCGTGAGGTCGACCCGGGACAGCATGCTGAAGCCGAGGACGGCGATCACCGCGTAGATCACCAGGCCCGCCGCGCCGACCACCGGCTCGGGGATGGCGGCGAGCAGGCGCGTCAACGGGGTCAGCAGACCGCAGACGACGAGCAGGACGCCCGCGCCCGCCGTGACGAACCTGCTGCGTACGCGCGTCAGTTGGACGATGCCGATGTTCTCGGCGCTCGTCACCATCAAGGATGTGCCGAAGACACCGGCGCCCAGCGACACGAGCGCGTCGGCGCGGGCGATGCGCGGCACGTCCCGGCCCGCGTCCGGGGTGCGGCCGACCGCCTCGCTGTTGAGCACGGTCTGGCCGGTGGCCTCGGCGAGCGAGGCGAGCGCGAAGACCAGCAGCGGGATCGCCGCGAGCAGGTCGAAGCGCGGGGCGCCGTAAGGGAAGGGGTCCGGCAGCGCGAACGCGGCGCCGGAGGCGAGATGGATGTCCGTGCCGAGCAGCAGCGCGATGGCCGTGCCGCCCACCAGGCCGAAGAGCACCGCCATCTGCCGCCACACGCCCCGCAGGACGAGGAAGAGCAGCGCGATGACGCCGAGCGTCGCGAACCCGGGCCCCGGCCCCGACGCCACCATCGGCGCCGTCACCTTGATCATGTTGATGCCGATCAGGACGACCGTCGTCCCCATCACCAGGGGCGGGAACAGCCTCACCACGCGTCCGTAGAAGGGCAGTACGCAGATCAGGAACACCCCGGCGATCAGGACGGAGCCGGACGCCGTCGCGGCCCCGTACTCCTTCCCGATCTGCAGGAAGATCGCCACCGCCGCCCCGCCCGGCAGCATCAGGAACGGCAGCCGGGCGCCGACCCGCAGCGCCCGTACCCCGAGGGACTGGAGCAGCGCCCCGATGCCGCACAGCACCAGCGTGGCGCTGAGGAGCGAGGCCGTCTGAGCGGTGGTCAGCCGCAGCGTCGTGCCGATCAGGATCACCGACGAGACGGGCGCGGCGATCCCGGCGAGAAGGTGCTGGAGGGCGAGCGGTGCGAGGCGCGGCAGCGGAAGGCGCTCGTCGACGGCGGCCACCACGGGCTCAGCCCTTCGCTGGTGCGGGAGCCGGGGTGAGCCAGGGCAGTTCCCAGGCGGCGTAACGGTAGGCGCGGAAGACGGCGTTGGGCTCCGACGGGAAGAGCTTGCGGACCTCTTCCTCCTCGTAGCCGCCGAAGAAGGGCACGACGTACTCCCAGCAGAGATAGCCGTCCGCGGTGACTTCGAAGAGGCGGCCAGCGGGGGAGTCGGTGATCAGGGTGTTGCCGTTCGGCAGGCGCTGGGCGCTGCCCATGAACGGCGCGAAGAACGACTCGCGGGCCGGGTCGTGGTACTCCCAGACGACCTTGCCACCGGCACGCTCGATCTCGACGACCCGGCTGAACGGGACGTCCCAGTGCGGCCGGAAGACGCCGTTGTCGAAGACGAGGAAGTTGCCGTTCGGCAGTTCGGTGGGGCAGTGCTGCTGGGAGACGACGCCGGGCTCCGAGCGCCAGATGATCTCGCCCGTCTCGCGGGATATGACGACGACGGCGGAGACCGAGCGGAAGCTGGCGAGGATGTTGCCGTCGCTCGTCGGCAGGACGCTGTTGATCAGCGGGTAGTGCTCGCGGGCGTAGTCGGGGTGGAGCGGGAAGTCCGCGCGGCCGAGGCGCTCGGAGACCTTCCACTCCCAGGTGGTGTTCCCCTCGGCGTCCACCTCGACGATGGTGTCGGCCCACACGGTCCCGTCCCCGGCCTCGGACCCGGGCACGCCCCCGTGTACGGCCGCGGCGTCCTGGCCCGTCAGGGGTTCGAGGGCCGTGTAGAGGAGCCGGCCGTCGCCGTAGTGGTGCGCGTCGTGGTGCTGGAAGCGGTCGCGGTGCTCGCGCAGGACCGTGCCGTCCGGGGCGATCTCCTGCATGATCCCGCCGCGGTACTTGTGCCACATGGGGAAGAGCGCGGGCTCGTCGGGGAGCACGCCGTTGTAGGCGAGGTTGCCGTTCGGCAGGATGCGCGCGTGCCGTCCCGGGCGGTGCGGGAGGTTCCACTGGTGGGCGATCCCGCCGTGGGCGTCGATGAGGTAGACCTCGCCGCTCCCGGTGAGCGGGGCGAAGAGGGTGTAGCCGCCGTAACTGGCTTCCTCGTCCAGGGCCATCAGGCCGGTGCCGCGGCGGCGGCGCTGGTTCTGGTCCACGCGGGTCATGGAGATCCCGTCCTCTCGGTCCGGTGCGCTCGATTCATCACTTAACTTTCTTAAGTGGTGCCGAAGAGGTTAACCCGACGGATAGGCTGAGGGACATGGGTACGAGTGAGGAAAGTGCGGCGGGCGTCCCGCAGGTCGGTCCCGGGATTCGCAGGCTCCGCCGAGCCCTTGACCTGACGCTGGCGGACGTGGCGGCGCGGGCGGGGGTCTCCGCGCCCTTCCTCAGCCAGGTGGAGAACGGCCGCTCCCGGCCCAGCATGGGGTCCCTGCAGCGCATCGCCGACGCCCTGGACACCACGGCCGTCCAGCTCCTCGCCTCGGCGGACCGGCCGAAACCGGTGGACGTGGTGCGCGGCGACTCCGCCTCGGTGGGCGGGGGTGAGGGTGAGGGCAAGGGTGACCGGGAGGCCCGGATGCGCCCCTTGGTTCGCGGCCACCAGCGGCTGCACGCACTGGAGTTCACCGGGGATCACGACTGGGGCCGTGAGTACCGCCACCGCAACGACGAGATCCTCTACGTGGCCGACGGCTCGGCCGAGGTGGAGGCGGACGGCTCCCTGTACCGCCTGGACCGCGGGGACACGCTGTACTGCGCGGCGGAACTACCGCACCGCTGGCGTCCGTTGGAGGCGGGGACGCGGGTGCTGGTGGTGGGGATCGCGGACGGGGTGCGGGTGACGGACGAGAGGGGCCGCTGACACGGCCGCCCGCTCGCCCGCCCGGGGAGTCACTCGAACTCCGTGCCGCCCTTCCTCGTCAGATAGGCCGCGCTGACCGCCTTGGCGATGGCGCGGCCGCCGGTCACGGGGGAGTACCGCTCGACCGCGGGCCGGATCACGACGCCCTCCCGCAGATGCAGGGCGCGCCCCGACACCGTCTCGCGGCCGGAGGCGATCTCCAGGACGTGTCCGGCGTCGTACGGGCCCTCGTACAGGCGCGGCACCAAGGGGAGCCGGTCCTTGAGCAGGGCCGCGGGGTCCAGCCACCGGACCTCGCCGTCGATCTCGGCGCTCACGTCGTAGACCGCGTACCCGAGCGTCTCGCGGCGTCCGTCCGCGCCGTACGTGAGGTCCTGGACCCCGGCTCCGTACACCTCCCCGAAGATCCCCACCCGGCGCGCGCCGAGCCGCTCGGCAAGCGCGGCGGCCTCGGCCACCACTCCGTGACCGTGGATCGCGCGCCAGTAGAGATTGCGCGCATCCTCCTTCAGGGCAAGGGACTTGGAACCGAAGCCCTTCGACGAGACATGCACCCGGCCGCCCTCGCTCCCGTCCTCCCCCTGTCCGGCCACGTAGGTCAGCAGGCAGGCGGAACCGTGCAGCTTCTCCGTGAGGACCACCCCCTCGCCGGGTGCGAAGATGTCCGGGTGGCGCTGGATGTTCTCGATGTCCACCCACGGCAGCAGGTCGGGTGCGGCCTCGACGTCGCCGTCCATGGTGGGCGGGATCGGCGGCACCCACTTCACGACCCCGAGCCGGTCCGCGAAGTCCGTGCCCTCCGCCGCGGCCCGCGTCAGGTCCACCTCCGCGAGCGCCCGGGGCCGGCACACGATGCCCTGCGACAGCTCGCCCCGCAGCCGTACCGCCTTCACCCGGTCCGACCTGCCGCCCGCGAGCCGCCCGGTGAGTCCCAGCTCGTCGATCAACTCGGCAGGCAGAACGGCCTGTTCGGGGATGTAGAGCGCCGTGTCGCCGGTCCGGTAGGCGCCCTTGGCGACGACCGCGCGGTACAGGCCCACCTGGGCCAGTTCGAGGGCGTCGGCGTTCGGATGCTCGTGGATGGTCAGTACTTCGGCGGTGACGCGCAGCGTCGACATGGGACGGGCTCCTGGGTTCTACGTGCCTCGCGGGCACGGGGACACGACTGTCATCGACGCCAACTGTGCCGACGGCAAAGCGCTGGAGCGACCGAATATGTGGCTGATAACGTCACGCTCCCGAGCGCCGGGCCCATCCCCGCCGGGACCCACCCCTGCCAGTACCCACCCCTACCGGGACGGCGTGTCGAGCATCGAGAGCGCCACCGACACCAACTGGGCGTTCGACACAGCCCGTTCCCCGTCCGGCAGGACGAGCGTGTCCTCCAGGCCGATGCGGGTGGCGAGACCCAGGCGCCCCGCGAGCCGCAGCACGGGCCAGGTGCCGCCCTCCTCGCCGTGCAGCAAAACGGGGCGGCCGTGTGCCCGGCCGATCACGGCGAGGAGGGCGCGGGCCGAGTCGCGGGCCGTGCCGGGGTCGGGGTCCGTCACCTCCGCGAGGACCCGCAGGACCCGTGGGCCGAGCGCCGACGCCATGAAGCGTTCCGTGCCGTCCGTGCCGGACCAGATGCCGGCCTCCACGCCCACGCCCCGGTCCATCAGCGCCTCGGCCACCGCCTCCGCCCCGGGCTCGTGCCAGTTCACCGACGCGTGGTCGGGCAGCACGGTCCACGCGCGGATGTGCGCCACCCGCTCCTTGGGGTCGGGGACGGCCCAGGCGCCCGTGGTCACGCCGACCGGCACGGAGGTCACGGAACGGACCGCTTCCAGCGCGGCCGCAACCGCTCGTGTCGTCAACGTGTCTTGCCCACAGGGGGACTTGGGGTGAACATGAACGTCCCGCGCACCGGCCGCGACGGCCGCCGCCGCGGACTCGGCCATCGCCCCGGGTGACAGGGGGATCAACGCACCATCGCCCGCGCCGCGGGCGCCGTTCAGACATACCTGCATCACCACAGGACAGCACAGACGACGACACACAGACGACTCACAGGGGGAAGGCCGATGGGCATAGCCATCTGCTCGTTGCTGTGGAGTGCCGAGCGCACGGGGCGGCAGAAGATCACCTACGACAGCGACGGCTACCACCTCGTGCGTTTTCCGTACACGGGCACCGACGAGTCGTACGACCCGTGGCACATGCACGACCCCGGCAAAGGCGCCACCAGCCCGTCGGGCTTCCCGGACGCCCGGTCCGGGCTCATCTGGCCGAGCCACCACGGCTGGGGCACCCTGTCGGCGATGATCTTCTGGGAGCCGGACGACCGGCCCACCGAGTACCGCGCGCGCTTCGTGCGCGATCCGCTCGGCGCCTCCACCGGTTACGACTCGACGGCCACCATCGACTGGGCGCCCACCAGGGGCGGGCAGTACCGGACGCACATGTGGCAGATGTTCGTCCGCCCGGGGACTCCGGTCGGCCTGAAGATGTCGGCGCGCGGCCCCGGCGACGTGAAGATCGCCGCACCGCTCATGTTCGCCGAGTTCAAGCTGGCCATACAGACGGACGTGGCGACGCCCTAGCCGCCGTACGCCCGCGGACACTCCGGGCGGACGTCATGCCGAGACCAGCGGCCGTGCCCGCCGCCCCCGTGCCCTGGCCATCGCGGCGGGCGTGAGGACCGGGGCCGGCACGACGATGCCGCAGCCGGTGCAGACGGCGCCCGCCGAGGGCTCGTGCGCCAAGCCGTGCGTCCAGACGAGGTCGGTGCGGTCGCACACCGGGCAGACCGTGCCCGGCTCCCGCTCCAGCGCCGCGATCAGCCGCCGCAGCACCTCGGCGAGCGGTCCCGAGGGGTGGATGCCGGGATCGTCGCACCACGCGACCCCGAACCCGCCCCAGGTGCACCGGTGCCAGTCGTCCACGCTGCCGGGGCGGCGCAGCCCGTCGTGCTTCTCCTTGCGGCGGCGCTCCGCGAAGTCCCGCTCGTAGGCGAGCCAGACCGCACGCGCTGCCTCCAGTTCGTCGAGCGCGGCCACCAGCCGCGCCGGATCGGGTGAGCGGTCCTCGGGCCCGAAGCCCGCCCGGGAGCACAAATGGTCCCAGGTCGCCCGGTGGCCGTAAGGGGCGAACCTCTCCAGGCACTTGCGCAGTGAATACCGCCGTAGTGCCAAATCGCTCAGCGGATCGCGCACCTGTCTCGCGAGACTCCGGAATCCGGCCATCGCCCTGCACCTCCGTCGCACGTTCTCGGACGTTGCCGAGTAGACGTATCGACTTGCGATTCGGCTCCCTCGACTTCCATCCGATTTTCGATGGACGACATAAGACGGCGGTGAGCTGGAGCTATGTGCGCATTTTGAAAAAGCGACGCATGCTCATCTTCCGGGTTCGGCAACCCGCCAGTAACCTCCGCCTCAACTCCACCCCACAGGAGCACGAGCGGAGCCCAGAGGAGCACACATGCGACGACGCATCGTCCGGCTCAGAACCCTCACCGCCACCGCGGCGCTCGCCCTCGCCGCGTCCCTCCTCTCACCACAGCCGGGGACGGCCGCCGACGCCGACGAGCCCCGGCCTACCGCCACGGATTACTGCGAGGGGCAGTGCGCCGACATCCTGCCGCCCGGCGCCAACGGCAACGCCACGCTCGCCGACATACTCGCCCATCGCGTCTTCGGAACTCAGCCCAAGCACGCCGATGACCAGTTGCGTCCGTATGACGCCCTCTCCTCCGGCTATCCGTCCCTCACCGACGGCAAACTGACGGAATTCTTCAACGACGCGTCCTTCGGCGTACGCGAAGGCCAGGTCGCCTCCGTCACCAGGCCGCGCGACGACGTGACGATCACCCGGGACAAGAAGTACGGCATTCCGCACATCAAGGGCACCACGCGCTACGGCACCGAGTTCGGCGCGGGCTTCGCGGCCGGGCAGGACCGGCTCTGGCTCATCGACCTGTTCCGGCACATCGGCCGCGGCCAGCTCACCTCCTTCGCGGGCGGCGCCCTCGCCAACCAGGGCCTTGAGCAGCAGTTCTGGCCGCAGGCCCCGTACACGGAGAAGGACCTGGAGAAGCAGGTCGAGTACATCAGGTCGACGCAGGGCGAGCGCGGCGAGCAGGCCATGGCGGACGCCCAGGCCTACATCGACGGCCTCAACGCCTACCGCGTGAAGGCGAAGAACGGCCGCTACTTCCCCGGGGAGTACGTCCTCACCGGCAAGATCGACGCGATCACCAACATCGGCGAGATAGAGCCCTTCAAGATCACCGACATGATCGCGCTCGCCTCCGTGGTCGGCGGGCTCTTCGGCAACGGCGGCGGCGGAGAGGTCGAAGCGGCCCTCTCGCTCCTCAAGTCCCAGGAGAAGTACGGCGTCGAGAAGGGCACGAAGGTCTGGGAGTCCTTCCGCGCCCGCAACGACCCCGAGGCCGTCCAGACCATCCACGACGGCACGAGCTTTCCGTATGCGGGCAAGCCCGAGAACGCCCGCGGGACCGCGATGCCCGACGCCGGTTCGGTCGAGCGCGAGCAGCTCGTGTACGACCGCGAGGGCGGCGCCAAGTCCGCCTCCGTGGGCAAGGCCGCCCCCAAGGACCCGGTGAAGGCGCCCAAGAGGCTCAAGCCGCTCCAGGGGATGTACGACGACGGAGTGCTGCCCGCCGACCTGTTCGGTCAGGACGGCCACAAGAAGGGCATGTCCAACGCCCTCCTCGTCTCCGGCAAGCACACCGCGAGCGGAAACCCGGTCGCCGTCTTCGGCCCGCAGACCGGCTACTTCGCCCCGCAGCTCCTCATGCAGCAGGAGCTGCAGGGCCCCGGCATCAGCGCGCGCGGCGTCTCCTTCGCGGGCGTCGGCATGTACGTCCAGCTCGGGCGCGGCCAGGACTACGCCTGGTCGGCCACGTCCGCCGGGCAGGACATCACGGACACGTACGCCGTCGAGCTCTGCGAACCGGGCGGCGGCGCCCCCACCAAGCAGTCCACCCACTATCTCCACGACGGCACCTGCACCCCCATGGAGAAGCTGGAGCGCAGGAACGCCTGGAAGCCGACCCTCGCCGACTCCACGGCCGCGGGCTCCTACCGGATGCAGGTCTTCCGCACGAAGTACGGCGTCGTGACGCACCGCGCGAGCGTGGAGGGCAAGCCCGTCGCGTACGTCTCGCTGCGCTCCACCTACCGCCACGAGGCCGACTCGATCATCGGCTTCCAGATGCTGAACGACCCGACGTACGTCAAGGACGCGTCGACCTTCATGAAGGCCGCCGAGAACATCAGCTACGCCTTCAACTGGTTCTACGCCGACGCGCGCGACACCGCGTACTACAACAGCGGCGCCAACCCCGAGCGGGCGAAGGACATCGACCCCGCCCTGCCGGTCAAGGCCCAGAAGGCGTACGAATGGCGGGACTTCGACCCGGAGAACAACACATCGGCACGCACCCCGTCGGCCGAGCACCCGCAGTCCGTCAACCAGGACTACTACATCTCCTGGAACAACAAGCAGGCCAAGGACTTCAGCACGGCGGGCTTCGGCCTGAGCGCCGTGCACCGCGGCGACCTGCTGGACGGACGGGTGAAGAAGCTCACCGAGGAGGGCGGCGTCACGCGGGCCAAGCTGACCCAGGCCATGTCCGAGGCCGCGGTCACCGACCTGCGCGGCGAACAGGTGCTCCCCGAACTGCTCAAGGTGGTCCGGAGCAAGCCCGTCACCGACCCGCAACAGGCCGAGGCCGTGCAGCAGTTGGAGGCGTGGCACAAGGCCGGGTCGCAGCGCAACCAGACCGCGGCGGGCTCGAAGACCTACGCCCACCCCGACGCCGTACGCATCATGGACGCCTGGTGGCCCCTGCTGATCGAGGCGGAGTTCAAGCCGGGCCTGGGCAAGGAGCTGTACGAGGCGCTGACGGCGCAGCTGAGCACCGACGAGTCACCGTCGGCCGGGCACGGCCCGACCGGGGCGCACGCCGGATCGGCCTTCCAGTACGGCTGGTGGGGCTACGCGGACAAGGATCTGCGGACCGTGCTCGGGCAGCCCGTGGAGGGCGAGCTCGGGGACGCCTACTGCGGCGGGGGAAAGCTGGACGCCTGCCGTGACGCGCTCCTGGCCACCCTGACGCAGGCCGCCGCCAAGCCCGCGACCGAGGTCTATCCCGGCGACGAGAGCTGCAAGCCGGGCGAGCAGTGGTGCGCGGACTCGATCATCCACCGGGCGCTCGGCGGCATCACGCACGGGCCGGTCCAGTGGCAGAACCGGCCCACGTACCAGCAGGTCGTCGAGTTCCCCGGGCACCGCTAGGCGAAGGGGAGTCACACGAGCGGAATCCGCCCTGCGGCGAACACGACACGCGCCAGTTCCTCGTGGCAGATGTCGCTGTGCGCGCCGGAGGGCGGACCCCCGCGCCGCACCACCGACGACGCGTCCACACTGACGCACCCCTTGGCCGGGATCGCCCGGCCGAGCTTGACGCGTTTGGCGCCGTCCACCGCCCGGATGCCGTCGTACCCGATGGCCCCCCAGCGCTCCCAGAGACCGAGGAAGGTCGAGGAGTCTCCGGCGATCTTCGACGCCAGGGGGTAGATCTTGCCCAGGGCGTCGTCGTGCCGGGAGTAGCAGGACACCAGCGGCCCGTCGATCCGCCGCTGCACGCCGTTGAGCGCGCCGCTGCGCGTGGGCGCGTGCGGCAGCCGCTTGGAGAACGCGTAGTGCGAGAAGGCCCCTTGGAGCAGGGTCGTGGACTTCACGCTGCGCACCGACGCCGGCATCCCGCGCAGGGCGTACGACACGAGCCGCGCGCCGAAGCTGTGCCCGATGAAATGCACCCGTACGTTCGGCGCCTCCCGGGCGAGCAGTCCGACCGCGGGGCCGAGCCCCAGTTGGCCCACGGAGCCCGCACGGCGCTTCATGGCGTAGTAGCTGGCCTGGCGCAGGAGTTCGTGCGCCCCGTTCCAGAGGCGTTTGCGCAGGCTGCCGAAGAGCTCCTGCTGGCCGGTGCCCTCCATCGCCGCGGCGAAGACCTGGCACACCTCGACCGCGTCGTCGGTCAGCATGGCGGGCAGGCCCGTCCAGGTGTCGTTGGCGAAGCGCCAGGCGGCGCTGTTCTGGTGCACGGCGACGAGGTTGCGCACGAGGCGGCTGTACTCGTAGAGGCGCGTGGGCACCTCGGAGCGTTCCTCAAGGAGCGCACCGATCCGCCGCAGGTCGTCGTCGTGACCGGGGAACGTGCGGGCCAGGAGCAGCCGCGTCGGCTCGTCGAGCAGGGGGCCCGCGCCCGGCACGGGCCCCGGCCCGGTGGCCGTGACCGAGGGCTCGAAGTCCGGGATGCGTTCGTCGGGGAAGCGGATGGCGGGCCAGAGCACGCCCACGTACCCCAGGCGTACGCGCGGTCCCGCGAGGTCGCGGCACGGCGTGAAGAACCGTCGGTAGAGGTCGGTCGCCATGTCTTGGTCGTTGTTCCAGCCGTGCGCGAGGACGAGGAGATCGGTGACGTTCTCGTCGGCCACCTCGGCGAGGAGATGGTCGCGTTGCGTGGTGTCGACATCCCCGTCGGCGTCGAAGGTCAATTCCCAGTAGGGCTCCACGTGGACCATCGTCCTGCGGCCCCGGTGTACTGACCAGATGTCCCGCAGCACGCATTGGGGCAGGCGTCCACCACGGTCACCGGGTCACGTCAGTTCCCGCTCCCGGGTCTCCGGCAGCGCGAGGACGCAGACCAGGGACACGACGGCCATCGCGCTCACGTACCAGCCCACCGAGGACGAGCCGAACGCGGACTGCAGCCGTGTCGCCACCAGCGGGGATACCGCGCCGCCGAGCACGCCGCCCAGGTTGTAGGCGAGCGAGGCGCCCGAATAGCGCACCTTCGTGCCGAACAGCTCCGGGAGGTAGGCGCCCATCGGCCCGTAGACGACCCCCATGCAGAACAGCGCGCCGCCGAGCGCCAGCGCCATGAGCACCGGCTGTTCGGTGTCCAGGAGCGGGAAGAGCACCAGCCCCCACACCACCGCGATCCCGGCGCCCACCAGGACCAGCTTGCGGCGTCCCGCGCCGTCGGAGCGCGTCGCGGCGAGCCACGTACCGGCCGCGAGGAAGAGGCAGGCCACCAGCGAGAGGCCCAGCATGGTGTTGCGGGAGACGCCCAGGGTGCCGGTGGAGTAGGCGAGGCAGTACGTCGTCGCCGTGTAGAAGAGGCCGTACGCGACGACCATCCCGCCCGCGCCGAGCAGGAGTTCACGCGGATGGTGCCGCAGCACGTCGAGCGTGGGGACCTTGCTGGCCTCCTGCGCGTCCATGACCTTCGCGAAGACCGGCGTCTCGCTGATCCGCAGACGGACGAAGAGTCCGACGCCGACGAGCAGGAACGAGAGCAGGAACGGCACGCGCCAGCCCCAGGAGCGGAACGCGTCGTCGGACAGGACCGCCGAGAGCAGCCAGAAGGTGCCGGTGGCCGCGAAGAACCCGACGGACGGCCCGAGTTGCGGGAAGGCCGCGTACAGGCCGCGCTTCTTCTTCGGCGCGTGCTCCACCGCGAGCAGCGCGGCCCCGCCCCACTCGCCGCCGAGCCCGATGCCTTGCAGGAAGCGCAGCAGGATCAGCAGGACCGGCGCCCAGATGCCCAGGGTGCCGTAACCGGGCAGGAGTCCGACGAGCGCCGTCGAAAGACCCATCAGGAGCAGCGAGGCCACGAGCACCGACTTGCGGCCGACCCGGTCGCCGAAGTGCCCGAAGACCACCGAGCCGATGGGCCGCGCCGCGAACGCCACCGCGTAGGTGGAGAAGGAGGCGAGGGTGGCGTTGACCGGGTCCAGGGTCGGGAAGAACGCCTCGTTCAGGACGAGCGCGGCCGCCGTGCCGTAGATGTAGAAGTCGTAGAACTCGATGGCCGTCCCGATGAACGAGGCCACGGCCACCCGGCGCATGCTCTCGGGGCTGCCGTCCGCGCCCGGGACCTGCTCTTTCTCCGCTGCTGTCGTTTCGCTCCGCACGACCGGCACTGTCGCGTTGGATGTAGGGGCCAGTCAATACCCGGGACGGCTTGTCTCGGTCATTGAGACCGCTTCACCCGGCCTGGCGGTGAGCCGCGGTGACGCGGTGCAGATGGATGAGGATGTCGTGCGAGGGCGCGAGCCGGATCTGGTGCGGGCCGTCCGGGAACGCGGTGCCGATGCTCTTGGTCAGGCGGCTCTTGCCCAGCCACTTCCGGGCCGTCGCGGGAGCGGTCCGCATGTCCAGGAAGTAGTCGTCGTATCGCACCTTGTCGAGCGTGTGCTCGTTCATCCCGCGCGTGGCGGCACCCACGGAGCGCGGCTTCCACACCTCGGACTCCGCGCTCTGCGCCATGAGCGAGCCCCGGTCGAAGGTGAACCCGATGCTGACGTAGCGCTCGCCGAGCCGGTCCCGCAGGAAGGCGCCCTGCATCTTCGGATAACGGGGGTCGTAACTCTCGTACCCCACATGGGCGTTGTGCGCCGACAGGAGCACCTTGTCGCCGGTCTGCCGCTGCCACCACGCGGTGTTCTGCGCCATGAGGCGGTCGCGGTAGAGCATGCCGTCCTTGACGCCCTCGGGAGTGTCGAAGGGGAAGGCGTAGATCGTGGCGGTCTGCGAGACGGACCGGGCGTGGTGCAGGGCCAGGGTGAACTCGCGGTCAGCGGCGTCGGGTTGCAGTTTCTTCAGCAGGTCGTGCGCCTCCCGCGCCTTCCCGGCCAGCTCCTTCCGCTCCTTCAGCGGCCTGCCCATGTACGTGTCCCCGTCCGCGAGGCGGCGGATCGGCGCGTACAGCTCGGTGATCCTGGGCAGCAGTCCGGGCTTGTGGGCGCGGACATAGTCCTTCACGCCGTCGAACAACTCGGAGCCGATCTCCGGGTAGTTGAGGTCGTTGCCCATGAAGCGCACCTGGCGGTGCGGGTGCTCGTCGTTGTACGTGCGCATCCAGGTCAGGAGCTCGACGTACTCCTCGGTGTCCCAGGGCGTCTTCGCCAGCTCCTTGTGGACCAGCTCGCGCACGTCTCCCTCGCCCCCGCGCACGTACGCGTCGAAACGCAGGCCCGTGGTCCAGCTGACCTCCTGCGCGAAGGTGGTGAACCCCTTCTCCTCCACGAGATAGCGGAAAACGCGGTCCTTCATGGTGAAGAACTCGTGCGAACCGTGTGTGGCCTCACCCAGGCCCACCACCGAGGCGTCACCCACCATCCGGCCCATCGGCCGCAGGTCCTTGGTGGAACCGCCCGGATCGGTCGAGCGCAGGGGGTGGGCCGCGCGTTCGATCGCCGGGACAGGGTTGGTGGACTCCGGCGCCGCGCCGGCCTGAGGGGCGACGAGCACCCCCAGGCCGAGCGTGCCGGCCACCGCCAGGGGGACGGTGCGTCGTGCTGTCCGGGCCATGCGGATCTCCTCAACTCGGGTGTACGGAGCTGAAGATCAGGATTCCGGCCCGGCAGGGGTGCCTGCCAACCGGCAGGCACCCCACTCGCCGGTAGGGCCTTCCCTACCGAAGACCTAGGGGTAGCGCAGGTACCTCTTCCGCACGGCACGGAACCGCGCGAGGTCGTCGTGCCAGCCGGCCACCACCTCGTCCGTGTCCGCGCCCGCGTCGATCATGGTGCGGACCCGCGTGGTGCCCGTCAGCTTGTCGATCCAGTTGTCGGGGCGCCAGGCGAAGCCGCTCCACGTCTTCTTGGCGGTCACCAGAAGCGCGATTCCGGTGCGCACCGGGTCGAACGACTCCCGGTCGTGCACATGGAGCTGCACGCCGCCGATCGTCTTGCCCTGGAACTTGGAGAACGTCGGCGCGAAATAGGCCTCCCTGAAGTCCACGCCGCGCAGCCCGGCGTCGTTCGCGGCGGCCGCCCACTTCCGGTCGATGCCCTCGGCGCCCAGCAACTCGAAGGGGCGGGTCGTGCCGCGCCCCTCGGAGAGGTTCGTGCCCTCGAAGAGGCAGGTGCCGCTGTAGACCAGCGCGGTGTCGGGCGTCGGCATGTTCGGGCTCGGCGGCACCCACGGGAGCTCGGACGCGTCGTAGAAGTCCGAGCGCTTCCAGCCCGTCATCCGTACGGTCTCCAGCTCGACCGGGCGCTCCAGGAACTCGCCGTTGAACAGCAGCGCGAGCTCCGTCACCGTCATCCCGTGCGCCTGCGCTATCGGCTGCCGCCCGACGAACGTCGCGAACTCCTTGTGCAGCACGGGCCCCAATGCGGCGCGTCCCGTGACCGGATTCGGCCGGTCGAGGACGACGAATCGTTTCCCCGCGAGCTCGGCCGACTCCATGCAGTCGAAGAGCGTCCAGATGTACGTGTAGAAGCGCGCTCCCACGTCCTGGATGTCGAAGACGATCGTGTCGACGCCGGACGCCGTGAAGATGTCGGCGAGGGCCTTGCCGCTCTTCTGGTACGTGTCGTAGACGGGCAGCCCGGTGGCCGGGTCGTCGTAGCGCCCCTCGGAACCGCCCGCCTGGGCCGTCCCCCGGAAGCCGTGCTCGGGGCCGAAGACCGCGACCAGGTCCACGCGCTCGTCGGCGTGCATGACGTCGACGATGTGGCGGACGTCCCTGGTCACGCCGGTCGGATTGGTGACGACGCCGACCCGCTCGCCGTCCAGGAGCGCGTATCCGTCGGCGGCCAGGCGGTCGAAGCCGGTGCGCAGCCTCCGGCCGCCGCCCGATCCGCCCCCGCCTCCTGCAGCGGCCGCCGGGGCCGCCGAGGTGAGGGCCGTGGCGGTACCGGCGGCCAGCAGGCCCCGTCTGGAGAAGCTGCGGCGGGACAGGTTCATGCAGAGACCTCCGTGTGCGCGGTGGCTGTCATGGCCACGCACGCTAGCGCGCGGACCGCGGCCGCGGAACGAACCTGGCTGCCCGACCCTCTTCCATCCGAACATACCGACTGGTTAGTCTGCGATCACAGCGGAGCCGCAGTCGAAGGAGACTGATCGTGGAGACCCTGCAGGACAAGGGAGTTGTCGTCACCGGTGCCGGAGGCGGGATCGGGGCCGCGCTGGCCCGCCGGTTCGCCGCCGCCGGGGCGCGCGTCGTGGTCAACGACCTGGACGCGGCCAAGGCCAAGGCGGTGGCCGACGAGATCGGAGCCGTCTGCGTCCCGGGCGACGCGTCCACGATCGTGCCGGAGGCCAGAGACGCGCTCAGCGGCACCGTCGACGTGTACTGCGCCAACGCGGGCCTCGGCTCCGGCGGCTCGGAGGCCGCGCCAGAGGAGGTCTGGGCCACGGCCTGGGACGTCAACGTCATGGCCCACGTGCGCGCGGCCCACGCGCTGCTGCCCGAGTGGCTCGAGCGCGGCAGCGGCCGCTTCGTCTCCACCGTCTCGGCGGCGGGGCTGCTCACCATGATCGGCGCCGCGCCCTACAGCGTCACCAAGCACGGCGCGTACGCCTTCGCCGAGTGGCTCTCGCTGACGTACCGCCACCGCGGGATCGACGTCCACGCGATCTGCCCCCAGGGCGTGCGCACCGACATGCTCGCCGCCACCGGCACCGCGGGCGACCTCGTGCTCACCCCGACCGCGATCGAACCGGACGACGTCGCCCATGCCCTCTTCGCCGGGATGGAGGAGGGCCGCTTCCTGATCCTGCCGCACCCCGAGGTCGCCGAGTACTACCGCATCCGCGCCGCCGAACCGGACAAGTGGCTCACCGGCATGAACCACATCCAGCAGAAGTGGGAGGCGACGGAGCGGTGAGCGACTCCTCCACGGTCGGCTCCTCCACGGCCGCCGGTGCCTCCATCTACGCCGCCAAGCCCTGGCTCGGCCGCCTCAGCGAGGCCCAGCGCGGCCCGGTCGAGCCCGCCGCGTCCGTCGTGCACGCCTTCCGCGCCGCGGTGCTGAGGGCCCCCGAGCACACGGCCCTCGCCTATTTCGACGGGCGCCTGAGCTACCGCGAGACGGACGCACTCTCCGACTCCGTCGCCGGACATCTGGCCGCACGCGGGGTGGCGCGGGGCGACCGGGTCGCGATCCTCCTGCAGAACACCCCGCACTTCGTGATCGCGCTGCTCGGCGCGTGGAAGGCGGGGGCCACGGTCGTGCCGGTGAACCCCATGTACAAGTCGGCGGAGGTCGCGCACGTCCTCGCGGACGCCGACGTGACCGCGCTGATCTGCTCCGACCGCGCGTGGGAGTCGTATCTGCGCGAGACGGCCGCCGCCTCGCCCGTACGCGTCGTGCTCACCGCGTGCCAGCTCGACCTGCAGACCCGGGGCGACACCCGCGTCCTGGACTTCGAGCGGCTCCCGCAGGCCGCCGACGCCGACGACCTGGTGACCGTCGCCCGGCAGGGACTCCCGGCGCCCGGCGACCGGCAGCTGGGCCCCGCCGACATCGCGCTCATCAGCTACACGTCGGGTACGAGCGGCCGGCCCAAGGGCGCCATGAACACCCACGGCAACATCACCTACAACGCCGAGCGGCAGCGCACGGGCTCCGGCATCCCCGAGGGCGCCTGCTACTTCGCGATGGCGCCGCTCTTCCACATCACCGGCATGGTCGCGCAGGTCGCCGCCTGTCTGACCAACGCCGGCACCCTCGCGCTCGCGTACCGCTTCGAGGCCGGGGTCGTCCTGGACGCCTTCGCCGAGCACAAACCCGCGTACACCGTGGGCCCGTCCACGGCCTTCATGGCGCTCGCCGCCCACCCCTCCGTGACGCGGGAGCACTTCGACTCCTTCGCGATGATCTCCTCGGGCGGCGCGCCGCTGCCGCCCGCCCTGGTGGAGAAGTTCCGCGCGGGCTTCGGCCCCTACATCCACAACGGCTACGGCCTCACCGAGTGCACCGCGCCCTGCGCCTCCGTGCCGCCGGGCCAGGAGGCACCGGTCGACCCGGTCTCCGGCACCCTCGCCGTCGGCGTCCCCGGCCCCGAGACGGTCGTCAGGATCGTCGACGACCACGGCGCGGACGTCCCCTTCGGGGAACAGGGCGAGATCACCGTGCGCGGCCCGCAGGTCGTGCCCGGCTACTGGAAGCGCCCCGAAGCCACGGACGAGGCGTTCCCCGACGGCGAACTGCGCACCGGCGACATCGGCTTCATGGACGAGCAGGGCTGGCTCTATGTGGTCGACCGCAAGAAGGACATGATCAACGCCTCCGGTTTCAAGGTATGGCCGCGCGAGGTGGAGGACGTCCTCTACAGTCACGCAGCCGTCCGTGAGGCGGCGGTCATCGGTGTCCCGGACAGCTACCGGGGCGAGACGGTCAAGGCCTTCGTCAGCCTGCGCCCGCAGGCCGACGTGGCGCCGGACGACCTGGCGGCGTACTGCAAGGAACGGCTCGCGGCGTACAAGTACCCCCGCGCGGTCGAGATCCTGCCGGAGCTGCCGAAGACCACAAGTGGGAAGATCCTCCGGCGGGAACTGCGTTCCCGCAACGACACGGGCTCTCGGCACGACGAGAGCTGAATACCCCGAAAGGCAGGTGGCGGCAGTGGCCAGGACGACGGACGGTGACGGCACGCCCGTCCCTCAGCGGCTGCTCGCCGCCGCCACGCGGCTCTTCGCCGACCGCGGCTACGACCGCACATCGGTGCAGGAGATCGTGGAGTCGGCAGGCGTCACCAAGGGCGCGCTCTACCACTACTTCGGCTCGAAGGACGACCTCCTGCACGAGGTTTACGCGCGGGTGCTGCGCGTCCAGCAGGAGCGTCTCGACGCCTACGCGGACGCCGACGCCCCCATCGAGCAGCGGGTGCGGGACGCGGCGGCGGACGTGGTCGTCACGACGATCGACAACCTCGACGACGCCTCGATCTTCTTCCGCTCCATGCACCACCTGAGCCCGGAGAAGAACAAGCAGGTGCGCTCCGAGCGCCGCCGCTACCACGAGCGGTTCCGCGCGCTGATCGAGGAGGGCCAGGAGGCGGGCGTCTTCTCCAAGGCGACCCCCGCGGACCTGGTGGTGGACTACCACTTCGGCTCGGTCCACCACCTGTCCACCTGGTACCGCCCGAACGGCCCGCTGACCCCGCAGCAGGTCGCCGACCACTTGGCAGACCTGCTGCTGAGGGCGCTGCGGCCGTAGCAGTCCCTACAGGTACTTCTTCAGCTCCCGACGCGCCAGCGACCGCTGGTGCACCTCGTCCGGCCCGTCGGCCAGGCGCAGCGTCCGCGCGGAGGCCCACAGCTCGGCGAGCGGGAAGTCCTGGCTGACGCCGCCCGCGCCGTGCAGCTGGACCGCCTGGTCGAGGATGCCGACGACCGTGCGCGGGGTGGCGATCTTGATGGACTGGATCTCGGTGTGCGCGCCCTTGTTGCCCACGGTGTCCATGAGCCACGCGGTCTTCAGGACGAGAAGGCGCAGCTGCTCCACCGCGACGCGGGCGTCCGCGATCCACTCCTGGACGACGCCCTGCTGGGCGAGCGGCTTGCCGAAGGCCGTACGCGCCACCGCACGCCGGCACATCAGCTCGATGGCCCGCTCGGCCATGCCGATCAGGCGCATGCAGTGGTGGATGCGGCCGGGGCCCAGGCGCGCCTGCGCGATGGCGAAGCCGCCGCCCTCCTCGCCGATCAGGTTGCTCACGGGGACCCGGGCCCCGTCGAAGACGACCTCGGCGTGCCCGCCGTGGGAGTGGTCCTCGTAGCCGTACACCTGCATGGCGCGCCGTACCTCGACGCCCGGGGTGTCGCGCGGCACGAGGACCATGGACTGCTGGCGGCGGGGGTCGGAGCCCTCGGGGTCCGTCTTGCCCATCAGGATGAAGATCTGGCAGTCGGGGTTCATGGCCCCGGAGATGTACCACTTGCGCCCGGTGATGACGTACTCGTCACCCTCGCGCTCGATCAGCGTCGTGATGTTCGTGGCGTCGGACGAGGCGACCTCGGGCTCGGTCATCGCGAACGCCGAGCGGATCTCCCCCGCGAGCAGCGGCTCCAGCCACTGCTTCTTCTGCTCGTCGTTGCCGAACTGGGCGAGGACCTCCATGTTGCCGGTGTCCGGGGCGGCGCAGTTCAGCGCGGTGGGCGCCAGGTGCGGGGAGCGGCCCGTGATCTCGGCGAGGGGCGCGTACTGGAGGTTGGTGAGCCCCGCGCCGTGCTCGGCATCCGGAAGGAAGAGATTCCACAGCCCCTGCTTGCGGGCCTCGGCCTTCAGCTCGCCGACGATCGCCGGGGTGTCCCAGGGGGAGGCGAGCTGGGCGCGCTGCTCCTCGGCGACCTTCTCCGCCGGGTAGACGTGCTCGTCCATGAAGGTGAGGAGCCTGTCGCGCAGCTCTTCGGTACGGGCGTCGAATGCGAAGTCCATGGCTGTCTCAGCCTTCCTGTCGTCCTTGGAGGGTGGTGAGGCCGTGCTCGATGAAGACGGGGACCAGCTCCCCGATGCGGTCGAAGCCCGCGCCGACCGTCTGGCCGAGCGTGTACCGGTAGTGGATGCCCTCCAGGATCACGGCGAGCTTGAACCACGCGAACGCCGTGTACCAGGAGACCGCGGAGACGTCGCGTCCCGAGCGCGCGGCGTACCGCTCGATCAGCTCGGCGGCCTCCGGGTGGCCCGGTGCGCCCGCCGTGGTGCTGATGGGGGAGTCGGGCAGTTCGAGGCGGGTGCTGTACATGACCAGCAGGCCCAGGTCGGTGAGCGGATCGCCGAGGGTGGACATCTCCCAGTCGAGGATCGCCTTGATCTGGTCGTCCTCGCCGATCAGGACGTTGTCGAGGCGGTAGTCGCCGTGGACGACGGTGGGCGCGGGGGAGTCGGGAAGCTGCCGGCCCAGGGCGGCGTGCAGCTCGTCGATCCCCGCCAGGTCGCGGTTGCGCGAGGCGTCGAGCTGCTTGCCCCAGCGGCGCAGCTGGCGGTCGAGGAAACCCTCGGGCCGTCCGAAGTCACCGAGGCCGATCGCTTCCGGGGCCACGGAGTGCAGGTCGACGAGGGTGTCGACGAGCCCCAGGACCGCCGCGCGGGTGCGCTCGGCGCCCAGCGGCGCGAGCTCCTCGGCGGTGCGGTACGGCGTGCCGTCCACGAAGTCCATGACGTAGAACGGCGCCCCGAGCACGTCGACGTCCTCGCAGAGCAGCACCGGCGCGGGCACCGGGACCTCGGTCCCCCGGTGCAGGGCGCTGATCACGCGGTGCTCGCGCTTCATGTCGTGCGCGGTCGCCAGGACGTGCCCCAGCGGCGGCCGCCGTACGACCCACCGCGCGCGGCCGTCCGTCACGGCGTATGTCAGGTTCGACCGGCCGCCCTCGATCAGCCGGGCGGTGAGCGGGCCGCCCACGAGGCCCGGCCGCTCGCGGTCCAGATGGCCGCGCAACTGGTCGAGGTCGAGGCCTGGCGGATGGTCTGAGCTCATCTTCGCTCCTGGTCGGACGGTCGTCGTCTGGGTGCCGCGCCGCTGACGCGCGGCGTCGCGCTGACGTTCATGATGCCGACCAGTCGGTATGTAGTCCAGAGCGCAGTGGGAACGTGATCAGGATCGCGGCGGGGGCGAAGGTGCCCGTACAGGCCGATCCCCCGCCCCAGACTGCCAGTTGGCGCCCGTGCGGGGGAAGTCGGCGGGGGCGGTCGGCCCCTCGGTGTGGCCCTCAGGCCTCAGTGATCGTCCCAGTGCCCGTCGTGCGCCGCGTGCCGGTGGCCGTCGTGCACGTAGTCCACGTGGTCGCCGTGCAGCACCGAGCTGTGCCCGCAGCCCTCGCCGTGGCGGTGGTCGTGCCCCTCGTGCACGGAGTGCTCGTCCGGCTCGCACTCGTCCCAGTGGCCGGAGTGCAGGCGGTGCATGTGGCCGTCGTGCGCGTAGTCGACGTGGTCGCCGTGCGGCACCTCGGCGTGCCCGCAGGCCGGGCCGTGGACATGCTCGTGGACGGGGTGTTCGTGGTGGAGCGTGGTCATGGCGAGTGCACCTTCTGTGGGAGGGGGTGACTCTCTCAGGCTAGTACTCGATGCCCCTTTGGTGGGGATATGGAAGCCTCGTTGATGTTTCCACCACCGGACCCCACCGGACCAGCCCCGCACCCTTGCCCCACCAGGGCGATTCCACGAAGGCGCTCCCAGGAAGCCGACCCCATGAAGGCGATCAGCTACCGCCGGTACGGCGGCCCCGAAGTCCTCGAGTACGGCGATGTGCGCGACCCCAAGGTCGGCCCCGACTCCGTCCTCGTGAAAGTCCGCGCCGCCTCGGTGAACCCCGTCGACTGGAAGTGCATGGGCGGGCATCTCGACGGCATCCTCGACCCCGTCTTCCCGGTGATCCCGGGCTGGGACGTCGCGGGCGTCGTGGTGCAGCCGGGCGCCTCCGTCCCGGAGTACGTGGTGGGGGACGAGGTCATCGGCTACGTACGCGAGGACTTCCTCTCCCGCGGCACCTTCGCCGAGTACGTGGCGGCCCCCGTGCGCACCCTGGCCCGCAAACCGCGCAACCTCACCTTCGAGGAGGCCGCGGGCCTGCCGCTCACCGGGCTCACCGCCTATCAGGTGATCGTCAAGACGCTCGCGGTGACCGAGGGCGAGGTCGTCCTCGTGCACGCGGCGGCCGGTGGCGTCGGCTCGATCGCCGTCCAGCTGGCCCGGCACGCGGGCGCCCGCGTCATCGGCACCGCGAGCGAGCGCAACCACGACTACCTGCGGGAACTCGGCGCGGAGCCGGTCACCTACGGCGACGGTCTGGCCGACCGCGTGCGGGCCCTCGCCCCGGACGGGGTGGACGCGGCCTTCGACACGGTCGGCGGCGACACCCTCAAGGTGTCCGCCGACCTCCTCGCGCCCGACGGCCGCCTCGCCTCGATCGCGGACGGCGCGGTCATCGGCCTCGGCGGCCACTACTGCTTCGTACGGCCGGACGCGGACGACCTCCGGCGCCTCACGCAGCTCGTGGAGCAGGGCGTCGTCACGGTCCACGTCTCCGAGACGTTCCCGCTGGAACGGGCGGCGGACGCGTACCGCCTGAACGCGGAGGGCCGCACCCGGGGCAAGATCGTCGTCACGGTGGACTGGACGGCGGAGGACGGCCCCTCCCAGCACTGAGGGCCGTGCATCCCGAGGGGCCGCTCAGAACACCATGGCCGTCGCGCACACCGCCAGCGCCATCGTGCACAGCGCGGCCGTCGCCGCGGCCCGCGCCAAAAGCCGCGGCGGCCTGCTGCTCGCGGCGAGCTCGGTCATCCTGCGGTGCGCCACGACCAGGAAACCGAGCCACAAAAGCAGGCAGAGGGCGCAGGCGACGACGGCCACCGCGGTGGTGCCCTCCTGGAGGGCGGCGCGCGCCGCGAGGACCGCGGCGACGGTGCACGACAGCGTCGTACGCCGCCAGGCGAGCCGGGTGCGCTCCGGCTGCAGCCCCGGATCGCGCGCGGGAACGGCCCCCTCGCCCCGGTCGGTCACCCCTCCCACCCGAAGAGCACGACGACGACCATGGCGAGCGCCACGACCGCGACGGCCAGGCTCAGGACGGTCGGGAAGCGCGAGACGGGCAGATCGTCGCCGCGCCGCATCGCCCGCTCGCAGCGCACCCAGTGGTTGACCGCGCGCAACGAGCTGAGCACGCCCGCGGCGAGCAGGGCGAGTGCGAGCCCGATGCGCCACCCCCAGCGCAGGTCCGGCAGGAACTGGTCCACCGCGAAACCACCGCCGATGAGGGCGAGCGCGGTGCGCAGCCAGGCGAGGAAGGTGCGCTCGTTGGCGAGCGAGAAGCGGTAGTCGGGGGTGTCGCCCTCGTCACGGATCCGCTCGGGCGCGAACCACAGACGCAGGCTCTGTACGAAGTTGCTCACTTGCCGACCCTAGCTGGCGCGATGTTCCCGCAGCCGTTCGTACGCCGCGAGCCCGTCCGGCACCCAGTCCCACTCGCCGAGGCGCTGCTCCAGCTCCTCGTCGCTGAGGAAGGCGTGCCAGGCGACCTCCTCGGCCTGCGGGTCCACCGGCAGGTCGCAGCGCACCTCGTAGAGGTACGACCACCAGCTGTGGCCCGCGCCGTCCTCGTACAGGAACTTGAACAGCGGTGTGGGCCGCGGCAGTCCGTGGACGCCGAGTTCCTCCTCCGCCTCGCGCAGGGCGGCGTCGTCGTAGGACTCGCCGGCCCCGACGACACCGCCGACGAACATGTCGTACATCGAGGGGAAGACCAGCTTGACCGGTGTGCGGCGGTGCACGAACACGCGGCCCTCGGCGTCCCGTGCCTGGATGAACACGCAACGGTGGCGCAGGCCGCGCGCGTACACCTCACCGCGCGGGGCCTCGCCGACGACCTCGTCGTTCTCGTCGACGATGGACAGGATCTCTTCGCTGGGATCGGGGGGATCGGGCACGGTCCGGCTGTTCGTCGTCATGCCGTCCATCCAACCCCACCCCGCCGAGCGGCCGGTCTCACTGCCCCATGACGTACTTGACGGTGGGGCCCGCGGTCCAGCCGCCGTCGACGGCGAGCTCGGCGCCGGTCACGTACGAGGCGGCGTCGGAGAGCAGGAAGACCATGGCGCCCGCGATCTCGTGCGGCTCGCCGACCCGGCCCATCGGGGTGTTGGGGTACTTGCCCTCGCCCCTCTCGATGCCCACCTGCGCGGTCATCGGGGTGTACGTCATGCCCGGGTGGACGGAGTTGACGCGGATGCGGGCGGTGCCGAGCTCCACGGCGCCGATCTTGGTGAGGCCGCGGACGCCCCACTTGGACGCGCCGTAACCGGCGGTGAGCGCCAGGCCCATGAGCCCGGCCGCCGACGAGATGTTGACGATGGAGCCGCCGCCGGCCTCCTTCATGGCCGGGACGACGCTCTTCATGCCGATGAAGACGCCGGTGAGATTGATGTCGAGGACCTTGCGGAAGTGCTCGACGGACTCCGACTCCAGGAACTGGCCCGTGGAGATACCGGCGTTGTTGACCAGGCCGTGCACCCCGCCGAACTCGGCGACCGCGAGGGCCACGACGCGCTGCCAGTCCTCCTCCGACGTCACGTCGTGGTGCGCGAAGCGGGCGCGCTCGCCGAGCTCGGCGGCGGTGACCTCGCCCTCCTTGTCGAGCACGTCGGTCAGGACGACGTTGGCACCGGCGGCGACCGCCTGGCGTGCGGCCTCGGCACCGAGGCCGCGGGCGGCTCCGGTGATGACGACGGTCTTGCCGGTGAGGTCGTGCGCTGCGCTCATGGTTCTCTCCGCTGGACGGGGGCCCGAAGCAGGGCCGTGGTGGTCTCGACGAGATCCGCGAGGAAGAGCGGTTCGTCGGTCAGGGGGGTGGTGCCGGCCAGGTACTGGCCCGCGCGGTCGGCCATGGCGGCGCCGATCAGGGTGAGCGCGAGGTCGAGGCGCTCCAGCCGCAGCGGCTCGGGGAGGTCGGTGAGGCAGTCCTCCACGCGGCCGATCAGACCCCAGTAGACGGTGCCGTCGAGGGCCGGGTGCGGGGTGCGGGTGCGGACGCCGCTCTCGTGGCTGAGCTGGGCCGAGATGCGCAGGCAGCGGCGGCCGCGGCCCGAGCGGAGCTCGGTGGCCTCCGCGTGCACCAGGGCCGTGAGCAGCCCCCGGAGTCCGTCCGCCGCCTGGTCCAGCTCGGCGGTGAGCATCTTCTCCGTACGGGACTGGCGCTCGGCCATGACGGCGTCCAGGAGGCCCGCGCGGCTGCCGAAGTGGTACTGCACGGCGGAGGGGTTGCTCTGTCCCGCGAGCCGCACGATGTCCCGCAGCTGCGCGCCGTGCACGCCTTGCGCGGCGAACACCTCCTCGCCCGCACGGATCAGTTTCTCGCGGGTCTCGGGTCCTGAGGTCCTGGCCATGAGGTCAACGTAATGCTGGCCATTATTAAAAGCGAGGCGCTGTTCCAGGAGCCAGACGGTTGACGCCGCTCCCGTGGTTACTCAGGATCTGACTCACCAGTAAGCCCCTGCTTAGGAGGAACCCCCGGATGGCCTACGACGCAGACGTCATCGTGA
Organism: Streptomyces sp. NPDC055099; assembly: GCF_053607685.1. Lineage (NCBI taxonomy): Bacteria > Bacillati > Actinomycetota > Actinomycetes > Kitasatosporales > Streptomycetaceae > Streptomyces > Streptomyces sp. NPDC055099. The sequence goes on from NZ_JBSGUA010000011.1 coordinate 140,573, forward strand.
TCGGCGCGGGCCTCGCCGGCCTCGCCGCCACCGCGGAACTCGTCGACGCGGGCCGCCGGGTCATCCTCGTCGACCAGGAGCCCGAGCAGTCGCTCGGCGGCCAGGCGCACTGGTCCTTCGGCGGGCTCTTCTTCGTCGACTCCCCGGAGCAGCGCAGGCTCCGCATCAAGGACTCCCGCGCCCTGGCCCTCCAGGACTGGATGGGCACGGCCGCCTTCGACCGCCCCGAGGACCACTGGCCCCGCAAATGGGCCGAGGCGTACGTCGACTTCGCCGCGGGCGAGAAGCGGCCCTGGCTGTACGGGCAGGGCGTGCGGTTCTTCCCCGTGGTGGGCTGGGCCGAGCGCGGCGGCTATGACGCGCAGGGGCACGGCAACTCCGTGCCGCGCTTCCACATCACCTGGGGCACGGGTCCCGGCCTCGTCGCCCCCTTCGAGCGCCGAGTGCGCGAAGGCGTGGCCCGCGGTCTCGTACAGCTCAAGTTCCGCCACCGCGTGTCGGCCCTGTCCCGCAGCGCGGGCAGCGTCGACACCGTGAGCGGCGAGGTCCTCGAACCCTCCGACGCCGAGCGCGGCACGGCCAGCAGCCGCGAGGTCACCGGCTCCTTCGAGTTCCGGGCCCAGGCGGTGATCGTCACCTCCGGCGGCATCGGCGGCAACCACGACCTCGTGCGCGCCAACTGGCCCGAGCGTCTCGGCACCCCGCCGGAGCGAATGGTCTCCGGGGTGCCCGCGCACGTCGACGGCCGGATGCTCGGCATCACCGAGGACGCGGGCGCGCGGCTCATCAACCGCGACCGCATGTGGCACTACACCGAGGGCATCCAGAACTGGAACCCCATCTGGGACAACCATGGCATCCGCATCCTGCCGGGCCCCTCCTCGCTCTGGCTCGACGCGCGCGGCGACCGGCTGCCCGTGCCGCTCTTCCCCGGCTTCGACACCCTCGGCACGCTCGAACACATCATGAAGTCGGGGTACGAATACACCTGGTTCGTGCTCAACCAGCGCATCATCGGCAAGGAGTTCACGCTCAGCGGCTCCGAACAGAACCCCGACCTCACCGGCAAGTCCGTGCGCGGCGTCATCGACCGGGCGCGCGCGGACGTGGCGGCCCCGGTGAAGGCGTTCATGGACAACGGCGCCGACTTCGTCGTGGAGAAGGACCTCTCCTCCCTGGTGCGCGGCATGAACGCGCTTACCAAGGAGCCCCTGATCGACGAGGCCGCGCTGCGCCGCACCATCACCGCGCGCGACCGCGAGATCGCCAACCCCTTCACCAAGGACCTCCAGGTCACCGCGATCCACGGAGCCCGCAAGTTCCTCGGCGACCGGCTCATCAGGGCCGCCGCCCCGCACCGCATCCTCGACCCCAAGGCGGGCCCGCTCGTCGCGGTGCGGCTCAACATCCTCACCCGCAAGACCCTCGGCGGCCTGGAGACCGACCTGTCCTCGCGCGTCCTGGCCCAGGGCGGCGAACCGCTGCCCGGTGTGTACGCGGCGGGAGAGGCGGCCGGTTTTGGCGGCGGGGGAGTGCACGGCTACCGCTCGCTCGAAGGCACCTTCCTCGGCGGCTGCCTCTTCTCGGGGCGCACCGCGGGCCGGGCGGCAGCCAAGTCCGTTGGCTGAACGCCGCGTTCGTCGCGTCGTGGCGTGATCGTCGCCGCTTGTCCGAATCGTGTCCTGTCGGCCAACACCGCAGGTGGGGGGTGAAGTCTTAAGGTTCTGAAACGAGTTGGTGAAGGGGCCCGGGTAAGGCAGACCTTGACTGGAGGGCTGCCTACCGCTTTGCTGTGCGTGATCATCCGTACGCGAGCCGCGCCGGGGAGGAAGTCCCGCGGTGTCACCACCCCCACCCCCCTTGGGCCGTTCCCGCAAGCGAGCGGCCTACGCCTTCGACCCCGCACTCGACGACGCCGAACTCGTGGACGCCCGCACCGCCTTGGCCCAGGGCCGCTGGACCGAGGTCCGCGCGCTGCTCGCCGCCACCGGCGACGACTGGGACCGCAGGGGCCACCGGTTCGACGTACTCGCGCAGGAGCCCACCACCACCGCCTGGGCCCGTGACTGGCGGCTCGCCGAGCCGGAGAGCACCGATGTCCTCGTGCTGCTCGCCTATGCCTCGGTGCACCTCGCGCTGCGCGGCAAGGGGCGCTCGGAGAAGGCGCGCGAGGCCTGCCGTGAGGTGGCCGCGCTGCTGCCCGTCGACCCCACGCCGTGGCTCGCGCTGCTCACCCTGGAGCGTTCACTCGGCCGCGAGGAGGACGTCGTCCGGCTCTTCGACGAGGTCCGCCACCGGCACCCCGAGCACCACCACGCCCACCACCTGATGGTGGCCAGGCTTGCCGAGCGGCGCCCCGCCGCGGGCCAGGACCCGCTGCACGAGGTGTACGACTTCGCCGCCTGGGCGGCCGAACAGGCGCCCGAGGACTCGCCGTTGGCGGTCCTGCCGGTCATCGCCCACGCCGAGCGCTACCGCGTGCTGGCCGCCGCGGGCAGCGAGCCCGTGAACCCGGCGGCCTCCGAGCACTGGACGGGGCGCCGGGCCCGGCAGGTCATGAAGGCCGCCTTCGACTGGTGGCTGGAGTGGCAGATGCCCACGGCCAGGGTCCACCCGCGCGGCCTCGTCGACCTCAACTTCCTCGCCCACGCCAAGTTCTGCGAGGGCCGGGCGGCCGAGGCGGCCGCCCTCTTCCACCGCATCGGGCGGCACGCGACCCGAGCCCCCTGGTCGTACCCGGACCGGGACCCGTACAAGGCGTTCACCGCCGCGCGCGGCGCCGCGCTCGGCTCCGCCTGACCCACGCACCAACCGGCGATTCGAAAGGACAACCGCGCCATGGCGACGGGCAGTTCGAGCAGCACGAGCGACACGAGACCCGCGAGCAAAGCCGCCGAGGGCGCTGCCGGCGGGATCAGCACGTACAAGGGTCAGGAGACGGCACTGCGCGCCGGCCGCCTCGGCACGGCGGGCCTCCTGTTGTCCGTGCTCGCGGCGACCGGGCCGCTCATGGTCGTCGCCGGTGTCATGCCCACCACATACGGCGTGATGGGTGTGGTCGGACAGCCGCTGCTCTTCCTCATCCTCGGTGTGGTCCTCGGCCTGTTCAGCTTCGGCTACGCCGAGATGAGCCGCCACGTCCACAACGCCGGCGCCTTCTACGCGTACATATCGAGGGGCCTGGGAGGCACCGCGGGCGCGGGCGCCTCGCTGGTCGCGCTCGTCGCCTACAGCGTGCTGCAGGCGGGGCTCTACGGCCTCCTCGGCTTCGAGGTGTCCGGGCTGCTCCACACCTACTTCGACGTCGAAGTCGCCTGGTGGATACCGGCACTCGTCACCGTGGCCGTCGTCGCGGTGCTCGCCTGGCTGAAGATCGACCTGAACGCGCGTGTCCTCGGCGTGCTGCTGCTCATCGAGGTGGCGCTCGTCGTCATCTTCGACATCGCGGCCATCGCGGACCCGGCCAAGGAAGGCCTGTCCATGCAGGCGTTCCACTTCGACACCCTCACGGGCGCGGGCGTCGCCACCTCGCTCTGCTTCTGCATCGCCGCCTTCACCGGCTTCGAGCAGGCCCCCGTGTACGCGGAGGAGACCGACCGCCCGCAGGTCGTCGTCGCCCGCGTGATGTTCTTCGCGGTGGGCTTCGTCGCGATCTTCTTCGCGATCAGCTCCTGGGCGCTCTCGGTCGCCGCGGGCCCCTCCAACATCGTCTCCGCCGCGCAGGAACAGAGCGCCGGGCTGCTCTTCGGGCTCACCGAATCCCGGCTCGGCGGCACCTTCACCGACGTACTCCATGTCCTGTTCGTGACGGGCATGTTCGCGGCGATCCTCTCCTTCCACAACGTGGTCGCGCGCTACGCCTTCGCCATGGGCCGCGAGGGGCTGCTGCCCGCCGCGTTCGGCAGGACCAACACCTCGACCGGCGCCCCCGGCACCGGCTCGCTGCTCCAGACGGTCATCTCCGTGCTGATCGTCGTGGCCTTCGCGGTCACCGACGACGGCCCGTTCGGCGACCCGACCGCCCCGGTCCTGCACCTGTTCACCTGGGGCGGGAACATCGGCGCCCTCGGCGTCATCCTCCTGATGGCCACGGCGTCCGTCGCGGTCATCGTCTTCTTCGTGCGGCGCGGCGCCGCGCGCGCCCAGGCCTGGCGCATCACCGCGTCCGCGCTCGCCGCGGTCGGCCTGCTCGTCATCGCGGGTTACACGGTCAAGGACTTCGACGTCCTGGTCGGCGCCGACTCCGGCTCGGCGCTCAGCTGGGTGCTGCCCGGCATCATCCTGCTCGCCGCCCTGATCGGCGTGCTCTACGGCCTGTTCCTGCGCTCGACCAAGCCGGAGGCGCACGCACGGATCGGTCTGGGCAACGAGGCGTTCCAGCTGGAGAAGGCGGCGAAGACGCCGGGCGAGTAGCCGGGCGAGCAAAAGGGCCCGCCGAATGTGACGGAACGCTGACGGACACCCGCTGCCCCTGTACCCCGGGGGCCGCGGGTGCTCGAATCGAGGGGTGACGACCTCCCCTCAGCACCCGCCCGAAGAGGACCACGGCGGCGGCGCGCCGGTCGGCCGCCGGCTGGTCCTGGGCATGCTCGGCCTCGGTGCCCTGGGCGTGGCCGCCGCGCCACCGCTCCAGCGGGGCCTGGAAGCCTTCCTGGGCGCCGCCTCCGACAAGGACCCCACGGGCTTGACGGACCTGCTCCCGAACGGCGGCGGCTTCCGCTACTACTCGGTGGCCGCGTCCGTCCCGCACAAGAACGCGGCGACGTACCGCCTCAAGATCGACGGCCTGGTGGAACGCGAGACCGACTACACGCCGGCCGAGCTGCGCGCCCTGCCGCAGACCCGCCTCGTGCGTGACGTCCAGTGCGTGACGGGCTGGCGAGTACCGAGCACGCCGTTCGAGGGCGTGCGGCTCTCCCGCCTGCTCGACGCGGCAGGCGTACGCCCCACTGCCCGCGCCGTCCGCTTCACCTGCTTCGACGGGACGTACAGCGAGAGCCTGACCCTGAAGCAGGCCCGGCGCGCGGACGTCCTGGTGGCGCTGCGCATGCAGGACAAGGACCTGGGCCACACCCACGGCGGCCCGGCCCGCCTCTACGTCGCCCCCATGTACTTCTACAAGTCGGCGAAGTGGCTCTCCGGGATCACGCTCACGGACGAGGTGGAGCCCGGCGCAGCGGTGGGTGCACCGGGTGACGGCCCTCCTGATGGGGGTCTGCGTCGCGACCGCCGCGTGCCTCTACCTTCCGCAGCTCGCCGAGCTGGTGGGGCGCCGCGCGCTGGTGGTGACCGTCCACGAATGGTCGGGTCTGCTGCTCCCGGCCCCCTTCCTGGCGGGCCTCGCCTCCCGGGCCTTCCGCGGCGACCTGCGCCTCCTGAACCGCTTCGGGCCGCACGACAGGGCCTGGCTGCGGCGCCGGAATCCGCACCGCAGGGCGGGGAAGTTCAACGCGGGCCAGAAGCTGTACGCGGGCTGGCTGGCGGGGGCGGTCCTGGTGATGCTGGGCACGGGCCTGCTGATGTGGTTCACGGACCTCGCCCCGCTGGCCTGGCGCACGGGAAGCACGTTCGTCCACGACTGGCTGGCGCTGGCGCTCGGCGTGGTGATCGCCGGTCACGTGGGGATGGCGTGGGCGGACCCGGAGGCGCGGCGGGGGATGCGGACCGGGTCGGTGGACGCGGAGTGGGCGGAGCGTCGGCATCCGCTGTGGCGCAAGTAAGGCAAACGCCGGACGGGCTGAATATTCCGGCCCGTCCGGCGCTTGAGGATGCTCCGACCCCCGCTAGATCACCAGGGACAGCAGAAGAACGAACCCGCCCGCGACCACGGAGATGATCGTCTCCATCACGGACCAGGTCTTGATCGTCTGCCCGACGCTCATACCGAAGTACTCCTTCACCAGCCAGAACCCCGCGTCGTTCACGTGCGAGAAGAAGAGCGAACCCGCTCCGATGGCCAGCACGAGCAGCGCCGTATGCGTGTCGCTCATGTTCGCGGCCAGCGGTGCCACGAGGCCCGCGGCCGAGATGGTGGCCACGGTCGCCGAACCCGTGGCGAGGCGGATCACCACGGCGATCAGCCACGCGAGCAGCAGCGCCGGAATCGACCAGTCCTCGGAGATCTCCAGGACCATCTTGCCGACACCCGAGTTGATGAGCGTCTGCTTGAAGCCGCCACCCGCACCGACGATCATCAGCACACCGGCGATCGGCGCGAGCGACTTCTCGACGGTGGTGGAGAGACGCTCCTTCGTGAAGCCGGCCGCACGGCCCAGCGTGAACATGCCCACGATGACCGCGGTGAGCAGCGCGATCAGCGGCGATCCGACGACGTCGAAGACGCGCTGAACCGTGTGCTCGGGGTTGTCGACGATGATGTCGACCAGGGCCTTGGCCAGCATCATCACGACGGGCAGCAGCACGGTCGCGACCGTCACGCCGAACCCGGGACGCTTCTCCAGGTCCTCCGAAGGACGCTGCGGCGTCATCTTCTCGGGGACGGGGACGTCCACCCACTTCGCCGCGTACTTCGAGAAGACCGGTCCGGCGATGATCACCGTCGGGATGGCGACGAGCACGCCGAGCGCGAGGGTGATGCCGAGGTTCGCGTCCACCGCGTCGATCGCGACCAGCGGGCCGGGGTGCGGCGGGATGAGCCCGTGCATCACGGACAGACCGGCCAGGGCCGGGATGCCGATCCGCATCAGCGAGTAGTTGCCGCGCTTGGCGACCATCAGGACGACCGGGATCAGCAGCACGATGCCGACCTCGAAGAAGAGCGGGAGCCCGATCACCGAGGCGATCAGGACCATCGCCCACGGCATGGAGCGCCCGCCCGCCTTGGCGAGGATCGTGTCGACGATCTGGTCCGCGCCGCCGGAGTCGGCGAGCAGCTTGCCGAGGATCGCGCCGAGCGCGATCAGCACACCCACGCCCGCGACCGTCGAGCCGAGACCCGTGGTGAAGCTGGCGATCGCCTTGTCGAGCGGGGCGCCCGCGAAGGCGCCGAGGGCGAGCGAACCAATGGTCAGGGCCAGGAACGCGTGCAGCTTGAACTTCGTGATGAGCAGGACGATGACGGCGATGCCCGCGAGGACGGCGATACCCAGCTGGGCATGGCCAGCGGAGGTGATCGGCTCGACGGCGTCCGCTGCCAGCATCTCAACGCTGAGACTGGTCACGGTGTCTTCCTTGTACGTCAGGGGAGGGGGGTGCGGGGGAAGCTGCGGGGACCTACGGGAACTTCGGGGGACTACTGGTCGAGCGCGCCCAGGGCCTCGAAGGCGCGCTCGCTGATCTCTTCCGGACTTCCGGTGACGTCGACCGCGACGCCCGCCTCGTCCGCGCCGAGCGGCTGCAGGGTGGCGAACTGCGAGTCGAGCAGGGCCGTCGGCATGAAGTGGCCCTGGCGGTGCGACATCCGGTCCTCGATGAGGGCCCGGTCACCGGTGAGGTGGACGAAGACGACGCCGGGGGCCGCGGCCCTCAGCCGGTCGCGATAGCTGCGCTTCAGCGCCGAGCTGCTGACCACACCGCCGAGTCCGGCCCTGCCGTGGGCCCAGGCACCGATGGCATCGAGCCACGGCCAGCGGTCGTCGTCGGTCAGCGGGGTCCCGGCCGACATCTTGGCGATGTTCGCCGGGGGGTGGAAGTCGTCGCCTTCGGCGTAGGGAACGCCGAGCTGTGCCGCGAGCAGGGGACCGATTGTTGTCTTGCCGGTTCCTGCCACGCCCATCACCACGACGACGTGGGGGGTGCTCATCGCTGTGCTGCCTCGCTGTCTTCTTCGACATCGGTCCGGAACGAGCCATCGGTCCGGAACGAGCCACGGGACGGGGGAGACCCGTGGCTCGTTCACGTCACTGAAACCCATTAGGTCTGACAAATTCAAGAGGCTGTGACACAAAAGTCTGACTTTTTGTTCCCGCGGGTCCCCACATACCCTGACGACATGACCGATCAGGCCCGTGGGCTGCACGCTCGCGTACTGGAAAGCCTCGGGCCCGCCATCACCGGCGGCGAGTACCCGCCGGGCAGCGTGTTGCGCACGGACGAGCTGGCCCAGCGCTTCGAGGTGTCACGCTCCGTCGTGCGCGAGGCGGTGCGGGTCCTGGAGTCGATGCACCTGGTCGAGTCCCGGCGCCGGGTCGGTGTGACGGTGCGGCCCACCGCGGAGTGGAACGTCTACGACCCCCAGGTCATCCGGTGGCGCCTGGCGGGCGCCGACCGGCCCCGCCAGCTGCGCTCCCTCACGGTCCTGCGCTCGGCGATCGAACCGGCCGCAGCCGGGCTCGCCGCCCAGCACGCCACCCCGGAGCAGTGCGCCGCCCTCACCGAATGCGCCCTCGGCATGGTCGCCACCTCGCGGGGCCAGCAGCTGGAGGGCTACCTCTTCCACGACATCAACTTCCACCGCATCGTCCTGAACGCGTCGGGCAACGAGATGTTCGCCCGCCTCGGCGACGTCGTCGCGGAGGTCCTCGCGGGCCGCACCCACCACCAGGTCATGTTCGAGGACCCGGACCCGGCCGCCGTCACCCTGCACGTCAGGCTCGCGGAGGCGGTGCGGGAAGGCGATCCGGCGCGCGCGGAGGAGCTGACGCGGGAGATCGCGGTGGGTGCGCTGCACGAGCTGGACATCCTCGCCCCGTAGCGTCGGGGACAATGGTCCGCATGTCACGCCATGCCCCCGCTGCCAAGTCCTGCCCCTGCGGTCACCCCCAGCCGTACGAGAAGTGCTGCGGGCGGCTGCACCGGGGCGAGGCCGCGGCCGCCGTACCCGAGGAGCTGATGCGCTCGCGGTACTGCGCCTTCGCCGTCCGGGACGAGGCGTACCTCCTGCGCACCTGGCACCCTCGCACCCGGCCGCCCCGCGTCGAGTTCGACCCGGGGATGCGCTGGGTCGGTCTGGACATCCTGGACACGGCTGACGGGACCGCGTTCCACACCACCGGCACGGTCGAGTTCCGGGCCCACTACACCGACGGGGGTCGCCCCGACGCCCTGCACGAGCGCAGCCGCTTCGAGCGCCTCGACGGGGCCTGGGTCTACGTCGACGGAGCCTTCATCGATTAGGGCCGGCGGGCCGCTGCCGCCGCCTCACAGGACGTCGCCGTACTCGCTCATGACCCCCGGCGGAGCCAGCGCGTTCACGTAGTGCCCCGGCCCGTGGTCCTCGAAGGAGTACGTGAACGGGATCGTGCGGGTCAGCGCCAGGCGGGTCGCGAAGAACGCGAGGGGCGCCACCACCGCGAGCCCGGCGAGGCTGTCCATCTGCGGGTAGTGCGGCGCCGGTTCGCGCACCTCGACCCAGCCGGCCTCCCGGCGCGGCCCTCGCGCAAGCCCCTCCACGGCCCGCCCCACCGCCTTCGCCCGCTGCCCCGCCGTGGCACGCAGCCTGCCTCCGAGCAGATCGCCGGGCAGGGAAAGCGCCTCCGTCAGCGCGTCCGCCACCAGCGAGAAGGCGCCGTCGGCCACGCCGCGCCGCCGCCGGTAGTGGAACTCGCGGCCGAAGGGCGCGTACGGCCCGACCGGGCGCGGCGGCAGCGCGGGCACGACATCGCGGTCGTAGATGTAGCGGATGAGCCGGTCACGCAGCACGTGCACGCCCCGCGGGTCGCGGGCCTCGTGGCAGGCGCGGGCCAGCTCAGGTCCGCCCAGCATGGGCTGGCCGAAGGTGTAGACGGCCCTCAGGCGTTCCGCGACGGCGGCATAGCGCGGCTCGTGGGTCAGCACGACACCCATCAGCGCGGCCATCGCACCGCCCAGGCTGTGCCCGGTGATGTAGAGCGCCTCCATCCCGTCGCCCACCGTGCCCTGCTCGTCGGGGTCGACCGACTCGCCGCGCAGCGCCCGCTCCAGGGCCTGCATGACCAGGTACCGGGAGGCCCGCATGTTGCGGTAGAAGCCCGCGTGGACGTCGTACCGCTCCTCGCCCAGGGCCACGCGGAGCGTCTCGGGCCGTACGTCGGCGTCGGTGAGGATGCTGATGATGTCCTCCGGCTGGGTGCCGCGGTAGCAGAGGATCACCACCCGCCGGTCCTTGTCCTGAAGCAGGTACGCCGCCGAGGCGATGTACATCGCGCCCACCCGCTGCTCGAAGACCCGGCAGCGGTTCTCCTCCAGACCGAGGCGCGCCATGATCATGGCGAGCGTCGCCGGGTCGGCGTCCTCGGCGGTGCCGGCGTACGAGTACGCCGCACATGTCGCGAGCGCGTGCGGGACCACGCCCTCCGGATCGGGCTGCGACTTGTCCTCCACCAGCCGTTCCACCAGGTCCGGGTAGACCGGGAAACCGGGCCCGGGACCGGTGTCCGCACCGGCCTTGTACGGGCGGCGCAGATCGCTGAAGGACGGAGCCCGGACGTGGTGGTCGCGCATGGTTCCCCCCGGAACGGGCGGCGACGGCAACGGAGTTGCGAGCACACCACCGGCCCGGTCCGCAGTCAACTCACATGCGCCGGGGCCCCGTCCACCCGTCATGGACCGGCCACCGGCGCGCCGCGCTCATGGGGTTGCTGTGAGAGAAGACCCCAGAGGGACAGCCGGACGATCACGCACGCCGCGCCACACGACCGTCCGCGGGCGCCCGACAGGCCCAAATGCCGCCGCCCGCCTGCCTGTTCGACGCCCGGACCGCGCCCCGCACATAGGCGGGAACCCGCGCTGCGGCCGTCCGGTGCCGCCAGTAGCGTCCTAGGCCCTGTCGTCAGACAGGGCCAAGCCACCCGTCCCGTACGCCTGCGTGCGAAGGAAGCGCCTGATGGCCGACACCGGACAGTACGAGCAGACCTACGAGCGCTACGTGGGCGGCAGCCCCGAGGCGGAGCACCGCCTCTTCGAGCGCCTGGCCCAAGAGATCATGAAGGTCCAGGCGACGAACCGGCGCACCAGTGACGCCGGTTCGCTCGCGCGCACCCAGCACGCGAAGCCCGCGCTCGGCGTGGAGAACGCCCGTCTCACCTTCCACGAAGACCTCCCCGAAGCACTGCGCGGCGGCTTCGCCCAGCCGGGCGCCGAGTACGCGGCGACCGTGCGGCTCTCCAACGCCAGTGGCACCCGGCAGCCCGACGCCGTGGCCGATCTGCGGGGCGTGGCCGTGCGGGTGACGGTGTCGGACGAGGAGAGCCATGACCTCCTTGCCACCAACTTCCCGGTGTCGCACGCCCGCGACGCCCGCGAGTTCGTGGCCTTCGCCAAGGCCATGGCGGGCGCGAACAGCACACTGCAGAAGGCCTTCGGCCTGTTCGTGAAGCTCCCGCTGGCCGTCGGGTTCTCCACCGCGACCCGGATGCGGCGCAACATCCAGGCCGCCACCCGGCACAAGGTCAGCAGCCTCGCCAAGGAGACGTACTGGAGCCGCGGCGCCATCCTCTGGGGCGAGGCGGGCCCCGTCCGCTACCTCCTGCGTCCCGTCACGGGCGGCGCCCCCGACCCCAAGCCGGAGCGCCACGACCCGAACTTCCTGCACCGGGAGCTCGCGCACCGCCTCATCACCTCGGACGTCGTCTTCGACCTGTGCGTCCAGCGGTACGTGGACGAGCAGCGCACGCCCATTGAGGACGGCTCCGTGGAGTGGAAGGACAACGTCGCGCCCCCGGTGCCCGTCGCACGCCTCACCGTGCCGCGCCAGGACCTGGCCACCGCCGATGCCCAGGCGGCCGCGGCCCGGGTGGAGGAGCTCGCCTTCAACCCCTGGTACACCACCGACGACTTCCGCCCCCTCGGCAATCTCAACCGCGCCCGCAAGGCCGCGTACGAAGCGAGCGTCGCCCACCGCCAGGGCCTGCGCTTCACCACCGGGGAGCCGCTGCGCAACACCGTCCTCGGCATCCCCGTCGGCCGGTTCTTCGGCGCTCTCAACCGCTATGTGCCGTGGTACAGGCTGCCGTTGGAGGCGAGCCTGCTGAACCTGGTCTTCCTGCGCAAGGTGCTCCGGCGCCTCAACCTCATCGACACCGACGTCCACGAGGCGCCGCCGAAGGCCGTCCGCGTGCCGCCGCCGGTCGACGAACGGCTGCGTACGGCCCGGTCGTACGACGGGACGTACAACGACCTCTCCGCGCCCAAGATGGGAGCCGTGGGGGCGGCCTTCGGACGCAACCTGAAGCCGGACTACCGGCCCGATCTGTTCGACACGCCGAACCCGGTCACCGTCAGCCGCACGCTCCTGCAGCGCGACACCTTCGTGCCCGCGACCTCGCTGAACATCCTGGCCGCCGCCTGGATCCAGTTCCAGGTGCACGACTGGGTCAACCACGGGCGCTACCCGACGGGCACCAAGTCGGTCGAGGTGCCGATGCCGCCCGGCAGCACCTGGCACAACACCCCCGGCGGGCCGCCCGAGAACGTCATGCGCTTCGCCGAGAACGAGGGCATCCAGCTTCCCGGCAACCAGCCGCCGATCCTCTTCGCCAACACGGCGTCGCACTGGTGGGACGGTTCCGAGGTGTACGGCGCGGACGAGCAGACCGCGAGGTTCCTGCGGGAGGCCGACGGCAGCGCCGACCTTCGCCTGGAGGACGGGCACCTGCCCACCGGCCAGAACGGCATCCCGCTCACCGGCTTCAACGAGAGCTGGTGGCTCGGGCTCAGCGCCATGCACACGCTCTTCGCCCGCGAACACAACGCGGTCTGTGCGGCATTGCGCCGGGAGTACCCGGCGATGAGCGAGGACAGCGTCTACCACACGGCGCGTCTGGTCGTCTCCGCCCTCATCGCCAAGATCCACACAGTGGAGTGGACCCCGGCGATCCTCGCCACCGAGGCCATCGACCTCGGCCTGCACACCAACTGGGAGGGCCCGCCCAACAATTGGCTCAACAAGCTGGGCCTGTGGCTCCTGGAATCCCACTCGCTGACCGGCATCCCCAAGACGCTGCCGGACCACCACGCGGCGCCGTACTCCCTCACCGAGGACTTCGTCACCGTCTACCGGATGCACCCGCTGATCCCCGACGACTACGTGATGCGCGAGCACCACTTCGGGCAGCGCCTGGAGAGCCTGACCTTCCAGGACATCCAGGGCGGCGCGGCCGAGGCCGCCATCCGCAAGACGGGCCTGGCCGACACCCTGTACTCGCTGGGCATCGCCCACCCGGGCGCGATCACGCTGAACAACTTCCCGCGCGCGCTGCAGCGCTTCGAGCGTGACGGCGAGATCATCGACCTGTCGGTCGTCGACCTCGTCCGCACCCGCAGGCGGGGCGTGCCGCGCTACAACGACTTCCGGGCGGGCCTGCACAAGCCGCGCATCCGCCGCTTCGAGGACCTGAGCCAGGACCCCGAGACCGTCGCGCGCCTCAAGGACGTCTACAGCTCGGTCGACGAGATCGACACGGTGGTCGGCCTGTTCGCCGAGAACCCGCCGACCGGGTTCGGCTTCAGCGACACGGCCTTCCGCATCTTCATCCTGATGGCGACCCGGCGCCTGCAGAGCGACCGCTTCCTGACCGTCGACTACCGCCCCGAGATCTACACGCCGCTCGGCATCGAGTGGGTCGAGAAGAGCGGCATGAAGTCCGTGATCCAGCGGCACGCGCCGGACCTCGCGGGTCTGCTGCCCCGCGACGCGAGTGCGTTCGCCCCGTGGCGGCAGGTCAAGCCGGTGCGGGACGGAGGCAGCGATGCAACCCCCTGAGGCCGGGCCCGAGAGCCGCGCGAACGGCCACCACCCCGGGCTCGCCGACCTCTTCGTACGCCCACTCCTGGAAACGGTCTGGCGCCGCCGCACCCACCGGGTGAGCCGCGGCGCCACCGTCCCCGCGGGCTCGATGAGTTACGTCTCCAAGGACCCTCCGCAGCCGCTGACCGAGCTGGAGGAGGCGGTCCTGATCGCCCTCACCGGCTGTACGGGGCTGACCATGCCCGACCGCCCCTTCGAGGACCCGCGCGACGGCAAACCGATCATGGCGAAGCCGAACCTGACCATGGCGGGGCGTACCGCGGGCAGCCCCGACAACGCGCAGGGCACGCACTTCTTCCTGATCAACGACACGGGCACGTACTACCTGCGGAAGCTGCCGCCGGCGCCGGAGGAGCCCTTCGACGACGTGACACTGACCGCCCGCGCGCGGCAGGCCAAGGTCAAGGTCCTCGGTCACCGTCTCGACGTGGCGGAGGGCCTGCGGGACTTCCCCGCCTACCTCGACTCGAACCGCTTCCTGTCGAACCTGCCGGGCACGACGGTCCTCTTCCCGGTGGTGGACCTGTCCCACCAGTACATCAACGCCCTGATGTACCTGCTCACGCAGCCGGACGGGGCGCGGCCCACGCTGGTGGACGACCGGAACTTCTACCGGCCCGCGGGCGTGCAGAAGTGGATCAAGAACGGTTTCCTGAACGGGGAGCTGAAGCTGCCGCTGGGGGCGTTGGGCCCTCTGCGTACTCAGATCGAGGCGGACCTGCTGCTCCAGAACCTGATGCTGGTGGCGGAGGCCATGGGTCTGGGCGCCTGGATCCACGCGTCCATCAACCCCCAGATCGCTCTGGGAGACCCGAAGTTCTCCCGCGCCTACGGCAGGATGCTCGGCTTCACCTTCGTCACCCCGCGCTGGCGCCCTGCCGACATCTGGCGCTGGCACATCCCGCTCCCCAAGTACGCGAACGTCCGCTCCCACCCGGTGGGCCTGAAGGCACCGGACGGCGAGCAGCTGATCTCCGCGATGTGCCCGCCCGCGTTCGCGTCGATGTCCGACGCGGTGGACGCGGTGATCCGCGACAAGTTCGGCCCCGGCGGCGTCTACGCCGACAAGGACGTCTTCACCCGCATCTACCGGGAGGACTACGGCCAGCGCTATCTCGCGGAGGCGAGCGAGTACGAGGAGCGGGTGATCGAGTGCGCCCGCGACATCTGCACGTACATCCTCCACACCCACCGCCGCTTCCCCGCACACACGGACGCGATCCACGTCCCCGGAATCTGGCTACAGGCCCACCACGTGGAGAACGAGTACTACGACAAGTACTTCACCCAGGGCCTCACCCCGGCCCACCGCCGCCACGGCGACCTGTGGGACGGAGCCGTGGACGCCCGGTGACGTGCTCGTTCGGCGGCATGGGGGGCGGGGTTCGGGGGGATTGCGGGTAATCGGTCTGATATGCCCTCAGTTCCCGATACGCCGCCGGGTGGCGGACGTCGATCTCCGCGTTTCTTCCGGCGCCCGCCGGCGTCCTCGTCGTTCGCCGGGCTCGCCTGGAATCGAGGGCGGGAGATGGAGCTGATGCACCGCGCCATGGGTTTCGCGGCGCTGAGTTTCCTCACGCTCGTGCCGCTGCTTGTCGTGGTTGCCGCGGCCGACCTCGCGAGAGGCGAGGGGTTCGCCCGGTGGCTGGTGCAGGGGCTCGGGGTGTCCGAGGTGCCGGAGGAGGAGATCAAGCAGCTCTTCGGGGTGCCGGGGCGGGCGTTGCAGCGGACCACGGCCCTCGGCCTCGGCGCGCTGGCCGCGTTCGGCGTGACCTTCGGATCCGCCGTACAGACCGGCTACGAACGTGCGTGGGACCTGCCGTCGGCACGCTGGCACACCATGTGGCGGCACGTCGTCTGGCTGGCCGGGCTCGTCTTCGTCCTGCTGCTCTTCGTCACCCTGCCCGCGCCGGAGGAGTCGTCCGCCGCCGAGACCGCTCTCGTCACCGTCGGCGACACCGTCGGCGTGTTCCTCTTCTTCTGGTGGTCACAGCGGCTGCTGCTCTGCGGCCGGGTCCGCTGGCGCGCCCTGGCCCCCGGGGCCGCGCTGACCGCCCTCGGGCTACTCGGACTGCGCGTCTTCTCGCAGTTCGTCTTCTCTCCGCTGATCGCGTCGAACGCGGTGACGTACGGCCCGTTCGGCACCGTGCTGATCCTGCAGTCCTGGCTGGTGGGGGTCGGCTTCGTCGTGTACGGCGGGGCGCTGGTGGGCCGACTCGTCCATGAGCGGCGGCTACAGCGCGGGCTGCCCGCCGAAGGACGGCACTGACGGCCGACCGCCGGGGGTCCGGAGCGCGGTGGCCACACGGACCAGGTGCGCTCGCTCCTCGGCCGGCGGGACCGAGGGCAGGGGAGCCGTGGGGGTGTCCGGCCGGGGCGGAACACCCCGCTGTTTGCGGTGGATGGCATCGATGAGCGTGGCGGCCGCACACGCGGCAGTGAGGTCCGGCGGGGGAGTGGTGGCGGGGGCCGCCCGCAGGACGCCGTCCGCGGGCTCGGGCCGCATCCAGGGGTGCAGGGCGTGGATGGCGTCGGAGATCTCCATGATGCGCCGGGGCAGATACCACGTGGTGACGTTCAGGGCGAGCTTCTCCGTGAGGGGGCCCGGCGGGGCGAGCGCCAGGCGTGGATCGCTGGCCTGCATGGTCAGCTCCCACAGGGGCCGCAGTGTGCGGAAGTCACGGCGCTCCTCGACCCAGGCGTCCAGCGCCGGCGCCAGGTAGCCGTACTGCACGAGAAGGATGCCCGCGCCGCTCAAGAGGGGCACGCCGAGGTGAAGTACGTCGATGTGATGGGCGCCGAAGGAACTGGCCGTCAGCGGCGGCAGCTTGAGCGCGAACGACGTACCCATCAGGAGCGCCCCGATCTGCACCGCGCGCAGCCCGCGGCTGATCGAGGGCCGTTCGTTCTGGTGGGCCAGGCGCATCGTGCCGCACCGGCGGGCGGTGGCGAGCAGGGGAGTGGCGATGGCCCCCCAGGTGGTGGCGAAGAAGCAGACCACCAGGGGATGGGTGTCGACGGTGATGCGCCCGGCCCCCAGGTCCTGCGGGTAGCGGAAGGCGGACAGGAAGTAGAGCGTGGCCATGGCGACGCCGAGCGCCGGATACAGCGTGGCCGGGCGGACCGGACGCCGCGGCCCCGGGCGGCCGACGCCGCCGTGGCCCTGACTCCAAAGACGCACCGCGACATGCGAGTTGACGGCGAAGCCGAAGAGGCACAGGTAGATCAGCAGGCTGCTGAACGTGGGGATGCCGGAGACGGCCCCGAGCCAACGGTAGAGGGCCGGATACATGAGCAGAAAGGAACCCGCTGCCAGCAGCGCCCCCCAGGCGAGGATGCTCAGGGAGCGGGCGGAGTTGTTGCGGAGGGCGAGCACCTTGCTGGCCGCCGTCATGACCGACAGACCGCTGAGGAGGAAGTAGAGGGTGACGTAGACGGTGTTGAGGGCCGTCATCAGACACCGGTTCTGCGATGCGCCAGAGAAGCCGAGAGCTGGGCGTTGCCGACCTGATCCGCCCGCAGGTCCAGCATGGTGACCAACTGGGTGGCCACCACTTCCGCCTCCCGCTCCTGCGGAGTGCCGTAGTGGGAGCGCCCCATCAGGACCCCGCGGACGACGTCCGGATGAATCCCGGGCAGCAGGGTCCGCACCGTGGCCCTGTCGAACAGGGCGCCTTGGGCCGGAACGTGCCCGCGCCACAGGTGCACCAGCTCATGGCAGGCCGTGAGAATCCTGTTCAGGGGTGAGGCACTGTCACCGATGACGATGACATCGCGGTGGGCCAACTGCGCGCAGAAGCCGGTGAGTCCGGAGGGAAGCCGGCGGTGACGGACCTCGACCGGCCTGTCGCGAGTCCGTGCCACCGACTCGACGACATCCTTTAGCACGGGCAATTCCGGAAGATCGAGTTCCCGGATGAGCCGTATCGCTCGCCGTCGTTCACGGCCGATTCGCATGGTGCCCCCGAAGTGTTTCGACGCCTGCGGTCTGGTCAGGACCACGTACGGGTGATCCTATGACCACCTGACCGGTCTCGGACACGGTGGCGCGTTTTCCCGGTCCGTCATCCTGTTTGCCCGTGTGATGCGGGAGATGCCGGGCGTCCGCTCGCAGACGCAGACGGGGCCGAGACGGAGACGGAGACGGGGGCTACGAGGCGGTGTCGTGCGGGCCCGGCTCCGCGAGCAGGCTCTCGATGACGGCCGCGACCTCCGACACCTGCCCCGGGGGAAGACCGGCCATGCGGAACGCGATCTGCGCGGCGGCGGGATTGTGAGAGATGCGGCGATAGGCGGCCAGCGCCTTGAGGGTGTCCTCCAGCTCGACGGCGACCGGCTCGCTGCTGTCGTACGTGAGGGCTTCCCGGCGGACCCCGAAGTGGTGCGCGACGGAACCGAGGTCATCCGTGAGGAGCGCGTCGATGCCGACGCGGAGGAAGGCCGCCAGCGGCGCCAGCTTCGACAGCGTCGGCTGGCTGTGGCCTTCGAGCAGCTTGTCGAGGTACGTCGACGACATCCCCGAGGCCCTGGCCGCAGCCCGCAGCGAGTAGCGCTGTCCACGCTCGTCCACGCGCTGCGCCAGCAGGTGGTTGAGACGGTCGGTGAAGCGCGCGGAGATCTGCTCCTGCGGAGGGTCGCGGTGCAGGGGTTCGAGCGGACGACCGCTGCGAAGGCCGGCGATCCGGGCCACGGTCACGCCCGTGGCATCGGAGACCTCCTGGTTCGTCCAAGGGCGGCCGAGGCGGGCGGGTATGACGTTCTGGAACAGCTTCTCCAGACGCACTGCCACGCGCTGAGCCAGCTCGTCACCACCATCACTCACAGCCAAGCTCCTTGTCTGCCCAGGGCGTAGGGGCCTGGGGAGTCTAGAGGGTCCTCGAAAGCCGCACCGGGCCACTCGGTCATCCGGGAACAACTGGGCGTTTCCGGGCGGGGCTTCGAGAGCTTCATGAGGGTGCCATTAATAGTTGACACTTGTGCGGGTGGCCAGTGAGGATTCGGTGCGAACGGCTGATCGGGCGGATGCACTTCCAGCACGGCATGTTCAGGGGGATTCTCATGTGTACTTACAGGCTTCGAGTGCCGAGAGGTGCGCATCTCGTGCCGCCTGACGCCGTCAACTTCCGTGCCGACGGCCGGTGTTCACCCCACGCGCGGAGGTCCCTCTGAGGCGGACGCCGCCGCCGCGCCTGCTGCGACCGGGCCGCCCGTGAGTCGCGATGCCCCCCATGGCGCCGGCTCCGCGTACGGAGACCATTGATCACGCCATTGATCCCCGCCCCCCCTCTGCGGTGCGCTCTTGATCGGCTTCGCCCCACGAGGCCGAAATGTCCCCGCGTGATGCACCTGTGATGAACCAGCATGATGCACATGTGTGATGCACCTAATTTGTGAGGCTTGACTTGCCCCCCACATCCGAGTCCGGTCCGTACCCGTCCTTCGCGCTCGCCCCGTTCTCCGACCGGGACACGCGTCGGCCTCCGCAGGAGCCGGCGCAGTTGAACGCCACACGCAAGGACGCCGAGCGTTTCGAGAGGCACACCCGCCAGGCACTCGTCCTCTGTCTGACCGCACCCCTTCTGGTCTTCGTCCTGATCGCGGAGCTGCCCGAACCGCACCCCGTCCTCGGGCTCGTGTCCGTCCTGTACGCCCTCCACCTGGGCGCCTTGCTGCGTCCGGTGTGTACCGGATGCCCCTACGCGTTCCCGCCGCTCGCCCTGCTCGCCCCCACCTTCGTGTGGCCGGCCTGTCTCTGGCTCCTCCCCTACACCGGGGCCCTGGCGCGGGCGGAGGTCGTCCCGTTCTCCGCGATGGCCGTCGTGCCCGCGGCCGTCGTCGCGGCCGAGCTGTCGCCGCGCGTCCAACTGGCCACCGGCGCCACGTGCCTTGTGCTGTCCGCCGCCGCCAGTCCGGACCCGGATGCCTCGGCGCTGATCGCCGGCGGGGTCTGTCTGTCCGTCATCCTCGCCGTCCGCAGCCTGATGCGGCCCGTGTCCGTCATCTCCCGGCTGGAGGCGGCCGCGGACGTGGCCGCCCTGCACGCGGTGGCCGAGGAACGGCTGCGGATGTCCCACGATCTGCACGACACGCTCGGCCGGCATCTGGCCGTCATCGCCCTCAAGTCCGAACTCGTCGCACGTACGGGGAAGTTGCAGGAGATGGAAGAGGTACAGGTGCTGGCGAGGACGTCACAGAGTGAGCTGCGGGCGGTGGTCAACGCCGTACGCACCGCCTCGCTCGACGACGAGCTGGAAGGCGCGCGCTCCCTGCTCCAGGCCTTCGGCATCCGGTGCGACGTGATCGACGAGGGGTGCGGCCCGAACTTGCCCCGCGAAGTGCGGGACGTCCTCGGCTGGGCTGTGCGGGAAGCGGCCACGAACGTCATCTGGCACGCGTCCGAGGCCACGGCCTGCACGTTCACGCTGGGCCTGTCCGGCGCGGGGGAGGAGAGGGAGTGCGTACTGCGGGTGGTGAACGACGGTGTGCGTGACACACGGGAGCGGGGAACGGCGCTCGGTACGGGCATGAGCGGGCTGAAGCGGCGCGTCGCACCGCTGGGAGGAAGCGTGGAGCACGGGCCTCAACCTCATGGCGCCTACCGCCTCCTGGTCACTGTCCCCCTCACGCGAGAGGTGTGAGGGGTGCGGATACGGGTCCTGCTGGCCGACGACGAGAAAATGATCCTGGGGGCGCTCTCCGCGTTGCTGGCGGCGGAGGAGGACCTCGAAGTGGTCGGCGAGGCGGCAGGCGGTGTGGAAGCGGCCGAGTTGGCGAGGAAACTCGTTCCGGACGTCTGCGTGCTGGACTTGAGCATGCCCGACAAGGGGGGAATCAGCGTCATCCGAGAACTGCGGCACGCCCGCCCCTCCATACGCTGCGTCGTGGTCACCTCCCATACGGCGCCCGGATATCTGGCCTCGGCTCTGTCGGCGGGCGCCTGGGGATTCGTGCCGAAGACGACATCGGCGAAGGAGCTGGCCGTCATCATCAGGTCGATTCATCGGGGCACCCGCTATGTCGATCCGGAGATGGCCGCGAAGGCGATGTCGGCGGGGAAGTCTCCGCTGACCCGGCGTGAGACGGACATCCTGGCGCTGTCGGCGGACGGGGCGCCCATAGACACGGTGGCGCGGCGCGCGGTCCTGTCCCCCGGGACCGTACGCAACTACCTCTCGAAGATCGCCGGGAAACTGCAGGCGGCGAACCGGCATGAGGCCGCCCATGTCGCCCGCCGGAAGGGCTGGATCTGACCGGCGGGCCTGCGCCGCTGCTTGTGTGCTGCTTGTGTCGCACCCGCCCGCCGCCGTGTGGCGTCGGTCACATTTACTCGGACAGCGGCGACCGCAGGGCCGATTTCCACGGCGAATTCGCAGGTCAGGGCCGCAACCGCGGCATGGGTCACGGTGACATCCGTCATGCCGGAGCCGTGGCACATGTCAAAGATGCGGAAGGACTGGCTCCCCTTTCCGCCGTGACCTGCGCCATGACAAAGGTTCTTCAGGGCTGCTTGTATCCCTTGCGGGTGGCCGACGGAGACTGCCGCACGAGCCCTCCGTAAGACCTCCGTAGGACCTGCAGGAGGGTGCGTCGTATGCCGGATGCCGTGATCGTCGGCACGGGGCCCAATGGGCTCGCCGCCGCCGTGACACTCCTGCGGGCGGGTCTGAGCGTCGAGTTGTACGAGGCGCACGACACCCTGGGTGGCGGTCTGCGCACCAAGCCGCTCTTCGACTCCGACATCGTGCACGACCTGTGCGCGGCCGTGCACCCCATGGCGGCCGCGTCCCGCTTCTTCCGCGAGTTCGACCTGCCCGCGCGCGGCGTCGACCTGCTCCAGCCCGAAGTCCCCTACGCCCACCCGCTTTTCGGGGAGGACACCGTCCTCGCCCACCGCGACCTCGCCGAGACGAGCGCCGGACTCGGCGCGGACGGCGCACGCTGGCGACGGCTTATGGCGCCGCTCGCCGCCCACAGCCAAGGCGTCGTCGACCTGATCCTGTCCGGCCAGCGCGGCATCCCGGACGACCTGGCGGCGCCGCTGCTCCTGGCGCCCAGGGTCCTCGCCCACGCCACCAGGATGCCCTTCCGCACCGAGCGGGCCAGGGCCCTGCTCACGGGGGTCGCCGCGCACGCCGTCGGCAGACTTCCCTCGCTGGCCGCAGGAGCCGTCGCCCTGCTCCTGGGACACCTGGCGCACACCACGGGTTGGCCGCTGCCCCGGGGTGGCAGCGCGCGCATCGCCGACGCCCTCGCCGCGGACATCACCGCGCACGGCGGCCGCATCCACACCGGACAGCCCGTCAAGGACCTCGGCGAACTCGGGGACGTACCCCTGGTGTTGCTCGACACCAGCCCCAAGGGGCTCCTCCAGCTCGCCGGCGACCGGCTGCCCGCACGCTACCGGCGCTCCCTGGAACGCTTCCGGTACGGGCCCGGGGCGTCCAAGGTCGACTTCCTGGTGTCCGGCCCCATCCCGTGGACCGACCCCGAGACCGGGCGGGCCGGCACCGTCCACCTCGGCGGCACCCGCGCCGACATGTTCCGCACGGAATCGGCGGCCGTACGCGGCACCCGGGACCCCGAGCCGTTCGTGCTCCTCGTGGACCCCGCCGCGACGGACCCCGGCCGGGCCGTCGGCGGCAGACGCCCGGTCTGGGCCTACGCCCACGTTCCGAACGGCGACCGGCGGGACCCCGTCGACCTCGTCCGCCGCCGCATCGAGAAGTACGCCCCGGGGTTCGGCGACACGGTCGTCGCCGCGCGCGGCATGAGCGCCGCCGACTACGAGACCTACAACCCCAATTACGTCGGTGGTGACATCGGCGCCGGGGCCATGACCCTGCGTCAGTCGCTGCTGCGACCCGCCGCGAGATGGGACCCGTACAGAGTCCCGCTGCCCGGCGTGTACCTGTGCTCGGCCTCCACGCCGCCGGGACCCAGCGTGCACGGGATGTCCGGCTATCTGGCCGCGCTCTCCGCGCTGCGCAACGAATACGGCGTCCGCACCCCGCCGTCGCTGCGCCCGCACGGGCACACGTGATGGCGCCTTGTTGTGCACCGCCGGTTGGCTTGTTCCATTCCCGAACGGAACCCTCGTCTGTTGCCGCCACTTACATTTGTCACATTCGACGGCAATCCCTCGTCAGCGTTCTCGCTGGTCACCGCAGAAAAGCATGACTAATGTCATCACCAACTTCACGCCACGGCTGTCTCCACCCCTGGAATCTTCATATAGTGGTGCCTCGCTTCACATCAACAGGAGGAATCATGGGCAAGATTGCTGCCTTTATGAACCAGCAGGAGCTGGGCTCCCTCGAAGAGGGTCTGATGAACGCCGACGGCACGCCCGTCATGGCCACCCCGGCCGTGGCCGTTCCGGTGACCGCCAAGATCACGGCCGGCATCGTCGCCTTCACCGTCCCGGTGGGCGCGTACGTCGCCGGCCGAGTCGTCAACTAAAGTCCGCCAGGCTTTCCGAGCATTTCGAAAAGGAAGTCAGAATGACTCACATCATCGACAGTGTGCGTTCGATCACGGAGCCGACCCTGACCGAGGGTGAGCAGGACCGTGTCACCCGCACCATGCCGGTCGCCTTCACCCCGGCCGTTCTCGTCACCTGCCCGTACGCGGGCGGCGGTCTCGCGGCCGGCGCGACCATCGTCGGCGCGTACGAGCTCGGCCGTGCCGCCGGTGCCGGCGGCAAGTAGAGAACACCGTCAGCAGCCCGTGACCTGAGCGTGGGCTTCTGAAGCCGCTCGGAGCGACGTCTGCGAGCACCAGGCGAGTTGTGGGGGCGCGCCCCCCACGCCGGCCCCCCAAAAAAAAAAAAATTATAACACCAAATTAATTAGTGGGGGAAAAAATTTTTTTAGAAATAAAAAAAATTTATAGT